>DATBWZ010000142.1:0-3282 GCA_036514535.1 bacterium | reverse complement strand
GGTTCTCCAGGTGGTCAATCCTACCGACACCGTGCTTGCCACCCCGTGCATTCAACGTATTGATAAGGGTAACCCCGTCCATCTCCTCATCATTAAGAGCCACAGGGACACCCCTTTCAAAATGAATCTCCAGATATTCTGGCGCGTCTGGTGCATCTTTTGCATTTTTTGTCCATTTATAAACTTCCTCCGGCGGCTCAGCCCAGGGGTCTTCCAGCACGCCGCACTCGATACTCCTGCCCCAGAGATTTTCATCCGTACTATATGGACTCTTTATCTTCGCCTCTACAGGGATGCTGTGTTCCTCTGCATACCTGATCTCTTCATCACGCGTCATCTTCCACTCACGCACAGGGGCGATAATCTGTAATTTCGGATTTAAAACCTGCAGGGATACATCCAGACGTACCTGATCATTTCCCTTGCCGGTACAGCCGTGCGCAACGGCATCCGCCTTCTCCTCCTGTGCTACATCTGCCAGTAATTTTGCAATCAGCGGCCTGCCCAATGCCGTTGCAAGCGGGTAAACGCCTTCGTACAACGCCCCTGATTGCAAGGCAGGAAATATAAAATACTTGATAAAGGTATCTTTTGCATCAATGACAATCGCCTTTTTAGCCCCTATCTTTAAAGCCTTTTCACGGATAGCATCCAGGTCCTTCACTGCGCCAAGATCGATCGTTACCGTAATAACATCCATATTGTATTTTTCAGGAATCCACTTAATTGCCACCGAGGTATCCAAACCACCTGAGTAGGCCAGCACCACTTTCTTCCGCTGTTCAGCCATGTATATAAATCTCCCAAAGTTAATTAGTAATATTTTGTTTCACCGCAAAGGCGCAAAGGACGCAGAGAAAGACCTACTTTTTCCCCTTTGCGATCGTTCGACTGAGCTCACGACGAAGTCTTAGCGATCTCTGCGGTGAACGTTTGCCCCATAACGACACTATTTCAAAGTAAAATTATAGCAAACCTGAGGTAAGAATCAAATGATTTTCAATGTGAAATGGTAGGTATCCTTATTGTATTGGCGCATTGATAGGATTGGAAGACAAGAAACGGTTAAAAAACATGAGAAATATTTCTGGTCTGTTCTTCATCATTTCCCCTTGAGTTAATTCTTACGTCAGCCTAAAATCAAGAACATTCCTTCTTGACAATATGGCGATACCACATATAGTATCATTAGTATGCCTAGAAAAAAGAAAGATTTCAGGAAGATATTGACAAAGGTCCCAAACCGGAAGCCAATCCATGGCGACGAATTATAGACATTAGCCTAACAAATCATTCTATCGGAGGCGATAAGCTCTTCCGAGGATTTCAAAAGCAGAAGGGGGCAAGGGCTTTTCAGCGCTCCTTGAAAAAATTGAAACAGATTTGTCACTAATTGTTTAGACTATTTCTCGGAAATATAAGACATTATGTCTTATGTTAGAATAAACACGTTAACTATGTCCAATCTCCTCGTAGAGACAATAGTAAGCAAAGACGATTTTCACCGCAACCGTTCAATTAACTCCCTGCTTAAAAACAGGAATAATGCTGAACTTCTTAAACTCGTCGCTGAATTAGAGGGGTTTCGCAAAGAGTCAAAAAACCTGTACCACAAAGTAAGGGCTTCGTTTTTTCTTTTTGCCATTTACAGGTTCTATCTTCAGACAGACAGGGAAACAACCCGCCATGGCAGGATCCCTTTTGACGGCGTAAAGGCAGCTTTTGACAGAGACTTTGAAAAATCTATAAATATCTTTTTAAAAGAAATAGAGGAAGGGAGACGTAACAGCGCCCTCTTTAGTGCAATAGCAGAGTCATATTATAAATTATCTTTTAAATACCTGCTTGACCAGGTAAAATTGTCCATAAGCCAGTGCAGTGAAAATTTTCATCTTTTCAATATAAAAAGTCTTGACGATTACCCTTTTTCTGTTTTGCCGGAACTGACAACGCCGGAGCCGGAAACCGGGTTTTATCCCTTCGGGTTTGACACCTCGCCTGTCCGTTTGGACCCCTCCCACAGCGGCTGGTCAGACATATTTTTCCTCGGCATGGATTTCCCTGAGGGTGCACGCGTCGTCAACCTGTCAGTAAATCTGAAAATTCACGGAAGCGCTGACCCCATATTGCCCCCCTGTGAGTGTTACTGCCGTTTTATTCAGGAACCTGTAATACATTTAATATCAATAGACCTGAAATCCTCAAAAAAAATAACAACTCTTACGGAACTTTTTAATTTCGGCAATGATTATCTCTCATTGTTAAAAGCCGGGGTAGTGGCTTCGGGGATTGTGCCCCCGTGTTTTGAGGGGAAAAATATTCCTTTGAAAGAAATCCTGTTTAAATTGCTGGGCAAGCAGGGGGGGATAGAAGTAATAACAAGGGTGAATGGAATACCGAAAGGTTCGCGCCTGGCTGTCAGCACAACACTACTTTCAACCGTTATAACACGTTTGATGAGGTTCAGCGGCCAGATTAAAAACCAGACTGGCGGTTTAACCGAAGAGGAAAGAAGGACTGTGGCTTCAAGGGCAATACTCGGGGAATGGCTGGGCGGTTCAGGCGGCGGGTGGCAGGATTCAGGCGGTTTGTGGCCCGGCATAAAGGTCATCACCGGAAAACTATCAGAAAAAGGAGAGCCTGAGTTCGGCTTAAGCAGAGGATGCCTGCTCCCCCGGCACAACCTTTTCTCCAGAGACGAAATACCGGGAAAAATTGAAGAAAAAATACTCAACTCAATGGTGCTGGTCCATGGAGGAATATCGCAGGATGTAGGTCCTATCTTAGAGATGGTTACGGAAAAATACTTATTGAGACATGAAAAAGAATGGGAAGCACGCAAAAAAGGGATATGCCTGTTTGATGAAATTGTTGATGCGCTAAAAACCGGGGACATGAAAAGACTCGGCAGTCTTACAACCCGCGACTGGGAGGAATCCATACAGCAGATCATTCCGTGGGTGAACAATGCCTTTACAGATGACCTTATAAATAAAGCTAAAGATGAATTTGGAGATAATTACTGGGGTTTTTTAATGCTTGGCGGCATGTCAGGCGGCGGCATGGCATTCATAGTGAATCCCGAAATAAAAGACAAATTTAAAAACAGGATAGCAGTTATTATGCGTGAGCTAAAACAAACATACGCTTACTCATTTCCATTTATCACTGAATCTGTTGTGTATGACTTTGAATTCAACCACGAAGGCATCACAGCGCAATTGCTCACAGGCAGTAATGCGAGGATACCTGCTCTCTGTCAGGACTCCATTCACAAAACCC
>DATBWZ010000141.1:0-37402 GCA_036514535.1 bacterium | reverse complement strand
TGTTCTCCGAGATCGCTGGCAGATATGATTTCATCAATACTGTTTTAAGTCTTGGTTCCGACAGAATTTGGAGAAAAAAGGTTGTAAAGATTGCTACAACAAAACACTGTGAAACCATCCTTGATGTGGCAACCGGTACGGGAAAAGTTGCACTGGAGGCATTAAAGCAAAATTCAGAGAGCAGGGTTTTTGGAATTGATCCGAGCCTTGAAATGCTCAGGCTGGCAAAAAGTAACGGAGAGTTTCCTGTCTATCTCTCTGGTAATGCAGAAGACCTCCCTTTTAAGGAATCTGCGTTTGATTGTGTTACTGTGGCGTTCGGTATAAGAAACTTTATTGATTTGGAAAATGGCCTGCAGGAGATTTTCAGGGTCTTAAAATCCGGAGGTATAATTGCTGTTCTTGAATTTTCTCTTCCCGGCAATGTTATAGCGAGGAGTTTATATGAATTTTATCTTGGGCATATAATACCCTTTTTCGGAAAAATCCTTTCCGGGACAAGGGCTTATTACTATCTCCGGGATACAATCAGGACCTTTCCCCGCGATCACGAAATGATGGGCATTTTTGAAGAATGCGGTTTTGAAAATGTTAGATTTATGAAATTCTCTTTGGGTGTGGTAGCGTGTTATATCGGCGAGAAACCCGATATTACTTGAAGTCCTTGGAATTCATTTTGTGTTTTCTCATAAGGTAATAGAAATCCTTTCTGTCTTTATGTGCGATCTGCGCAGCCCTTGATACATTTCCTCCACTGAATCGCAACAAGCTTGTAACATAGTTGAATTCAAACCGCCGTTTTGCTTCTTTGAAGGAGATCGGGGTTGTATAATCCATATAGGATTCCAGCAAGAGGTCATCAGGGGAAATCAATTGTTTTGTGGTAAGCATCACTGCGTCCCTTACCTTTTGCTGCAACTCATGTACATTATCGGGCCAGGAATAACTAAGCAATTTTTTAACAGCGTCATCGGTGAATCCATCCACCCTTTTGTGAAATTGAGAAATAACCTCTTCAAGGAAATAGTATGCGAGCATAGGAATATCGTCAATGCGGTCTCTTAGCGGCGGGACCTTTATTATAATTCCAGAAAATTCATTTGCTTTGTATTCTGCAGGGGTGAATGAGAAGACAAACCGTACGGCATCATTCTCTGTGTGGGGATAATATAGTTTTAAAACCTCCATAAGTTCCTGAAGATAG
The DNA here is from genome assembly GCA_036514535.1 of bacterium. GTDB lineage: Bacteria > JAMCPX01 > JAMCPX01 > DATBWZ01 > DATBWZ01 > DATBWZ01. The sequence continues at coordinate 36,198 of DATBWZ010000141.1, read as the reverse complement.
TGAATGCTGAGTTTATGGACATCTTCAAAATGAATGGTTCCATTCATAGCTTGGTGTAACAACTGTCCGGTTGAATTTTTGTTGCCGACAAGATCATTCCAGATCAATTTTTCCGAAAAAATCCCGCAATTGATCTCAACAAAAGATCCCCTTGCTCTTGTTCCGCTGAAGTGCAGCGCCCTTGCGATTTTATTCTTTTCAGTTCCTTCTTCTCCAATTATAATCACTGGCTCTTTTCTTTTCCCTGCCAGTGTTATAAGAGCAAAAATCTCCTCCATTAGTTTGTTCTGAGAGATTATGTAATCAGTTTTTCTTCTTGGCGATACCTGTTCCTGAAATCTGTTCCTTGCAAGGTCAACCTTGGATAAATCCAGAGTCCTGCCAATTCTCCCGTAGAGATCATCCCAGTTGAACGGTTTTATGACATAATCCTTAACACCCTCTTTTATTGTCTTCACTGCTTCCTGAATATTTCCATACGCCGTCATAACAATAACAGGTATCCGGGGATTCTTCATAAATATTTTTCTTAGCATCTCCCTTCCGCCCATCTTGGGCATTCGGATATCCGTAAGAACCAGGTCAAAATCCTCCTTAAGGCAGAGCATCAGACCAGCCATCCCGTCCGTAGCAGTAGTAACAGAATACCCCTGAGACTCAAGATTTTTTTTGAGTTCGCCCAGGAGAATAAGGTCATCATCTACAACAAGTAATTTACCAACCCTTTTTTCTACCTTCTCCTCACCCATAACCTTCTCCTTATGCAACCAATTATACTATAAATTATAATTTTTCAAAACTCAAGAATATCTCAATGAGCCTCCCCCCAATTTCTGCCCGTTCCTATTCCCACAATCAGAGGAATTCCAAGTGAAACAGCGCTCTCCATCTCCTCCTTTACCAATAGCTTTACAATATCCGCGGTTTTTTCATCAAATTCAAAGAGCAATTCGTCGTGAACCTGGAGAAGGAGCCATGCCCGCACTCCCTCCGATGACAGCCTCCTGAAAATTTTAATCATTGCCATTTTGACAATATCAGATGCGCTGCCCTGCATTACCGTATTCACCGCGATCCTTTCCGATGATCTTCTTATGTGGTCCGCAGGACTCAGAATATCGGGGACATGCCTGATCCTGCCCAGGAGCGTCTTGACATGTTTGTGCCGCCTTGCGAAATCCAGGATACTGTCAAGATATTCTCTTACGGTGGGATATTTTAAAAAGTACTCGTTGATGAAGGATTCCGCCTCTTCGTAAGGAATATTCAGCTCCCTTGAAAGTCCTGATGGTCCCATGCCATAAAGTATCCCATAATTTATAACCTTTGCCCTCCGCCTCATTTCAGAAGAAACCTCATGCTCCTGAATCCCCGATAGCCTTGCGGCCGTTGCGGTATGAATATCAACTCCGCTTCTGAATTTTTGTATAAGGTTTTCATCCCTGGAAAAGTGCGCAAGCAGCCTCAATTCTATCTGTGAATAATCGGCAGATAAAAGCAACATTCCGTTGTCTGCAATAAAAGCGCTCCTCACCCCGGTTCCATCCTCCCCTCGGACAGGGATGTTCTGAAGATTAGGATCAGAGCAGGATAGCCTTCCTGTGGCAGCAACATCCTGATGGAACACTGGATGTATCCTGCCTGTAACAGGGTTTATGAATTTAAGCAGCGGCTGAATATAGGTGCTTCTTAGCTTTGAAAGTGTCCTGTATTGGATGATCTTTGCCGGCAATGCATAGGTTCCCGAAAGTTCCTGAAGAACCTCGCTGTCGGTGGAGTAACCCGTTTTTGTCCGGCGTTTTCTGGGCAGTTTTAATTTCTCAAAAAGGACGTACTGAAGTTGTTTCGGAGAATCAATATTGAATTCCTCTCCTGCGAGCTCAAAAATTGCCAACCGGTTCTGTTCAAGTTCCGCGTGCAATCTGCTGTCAATTTTTAAGAGCAGATCCCTGTTCACCCGTATGCCCCTGCTCTCCATTTCTGCCAGGACGGTTGAAATTGGCAGTTCAATATTCATGTAAAGGCTTTCCATTTCAGCGGAACGGATGCATTCGTAGAGTTTTCTGCCGGCCTCAAGAATTAAACTGCTCTCCGCCATGATACTGCTTGAGGAACTGTTTTCAAAAAGCGGACCCCCCTCTTTTTTGCTGCGCGGGATATTTTTACCCAGTTCCCTCAGTATAATGGAATCAATCTCATGATCGTTGAAGTTCGGATAGAGCAGGTATGATAACAGCCTAATATCCCCAGCATTAGCTGGAACTTTAACCTGCTCTTTTCTAAGGGATTTAATCCATTTTTTTGCATCAAAAAAATAAGCAAGGGATGCATTCTGAAAAATAGTGTTTAAAGATTCCGGACTAAAAGCAAATGCCCTTGCCTGTCCAGGTGCCGCAGATACTGACAGCGTACTAAGATCCTCGCTTATTGATATGCCAATATCCTTTCCTTTTATGCTTTCAATTAATTTATTGACCTGGTCTTTGTTTTCAAGAAACAAAAAGTCCGTCTCAATAGCATCCCCGGACTCAATATCCGCAAGCAATCTGTAAAATTGCAGTTCGCGGAAGAGTTCTCTCAATTTATCCCTGTCATAGGGCTGCTGCCTGTATTTATGGAAAGTGAAATCAATAGTTACCGATTTCTCAAGCGAGGCCAGCTTCTTGTTTAGCTTCAATTGCTCAGAGGATCCTCCTATCAGATTCCTGAGCCGTTCCGGATTCAGATTGTTTACATTTTCAAGAATTTTTTCAATGCTGCCGTATTCCCGGATCAATTTCACAGCGGTTTTGTTTCCGATACCCTTTATTCCTGGTATGTTATCAATGGCATCGCCGGCAAGCGCAAGCAGATCTGCAACCCTTTCCGGCGGAACGCCAAGCCGCTCTTCCACATCAACAGGGGCCACCACAGCATCCTTCATTGTATCAAGAATATTAACCTGCGGACTTACGATCTGCATCATATCCTTGTCGCCTGTCACTACCATAACCATGATACCGGATCCCTTCATTCTTTCCGCAATGGTTGCAATCAGGTCATCCGCCTCATACCCCTCTTTTTCAATTGTTCCAATACCTAATGCTTCTGTTATTTTCGTCATGTAAGGGATCTGCATTATTAAGTCAGAGGGAGTTTCCGGACGGTTTGCTTTGTATTCTGCAAAAATTGCATCCCTGAAGGTCGGTTTCCTTGAATCAAGCACAGTAATAACGTAGTCGGGTTTGTGCACCCTTAGAATTTTCAGCAGCATATTGGTAAATCCTAAGAGAGCATTAGTGGGCAAGCCCTTTAAATTTGATAGATAAGGGATAGCATGATAGGCTCTGAATAAAAGCGAACTTGAATCAATAAGAAACAGACGCTCAGGCATATCTCTTCACACGCGTAACCGCCCGATAATCAGCATACCACCATTCCATTGCAAGAATTTATTTATACATCAATTCTATATTTAGTCAATATTGTATTTATTCTTTTCTTGTGCTATTTTTTTTAACATGTCCTGTTCTTATGTAAATATAAAATTAATTATTTCCTATGATGGTTCAAACTACCACGGTTGGCAGAGACAGAGGGGTAAACCCACTGTGCAGGGGATACTGGAGAATACTTTAAAAAAGATGCTTGCAAAAATAAAAGTAACCGGAGCCGGAAGGACGGATGCCGGGGCGCATGCGTTGGGACAGGTGGCGAATTTCCATGTTGATAAACTGAAAATGCCTGTTAAAAAACTTCGGACTGTTCTGAACAATCTGTTGCCTGAGGATATCCGCATACTTGAAGCGTCTTCATGCCCATTATCGTTTGATTCCAGGCGGTCTGCAAAGGGCAAGACCTATATTTATCTTGTCTGCAATTCCGAAATGATTTTGCCATTTTTTAGCAAATATTCCTGGCATATGCCTGTTAAACTTAATATAAATAAAATGATAGCAGCCGGAGCCTGCCTTGCTGGCACGCATGATTTTGCCTCTTTCATGTCCTCTGGCTCAAGCGTGAAAACGACAATCAGGACTATCAAAAGTATCAGAATTGTGAAGGATGACCCTTTTATAACATTCTGTATTCGCGGAAACGGCTTTCTAAAACAGATGGTTAGAAACATTGTTGGATCCCTTGTTGAAGTTGGGCTTGGCAAGATGACCCCTAATGAATTCAAAGGGATTCTTGCGAAAAAGGATAGGACTGCGGCAGGCAGGTGCGCTCCAGCCAAGGGGCTGTTTCTGTTAAGCGTGGAATATTGATAAAGCTGCAAAATTTTCATTGACATAAAAGTTTATGGTATAATAAATATATTTCGTATAAAATAGCCTTATGACAATTGTATGCCCTTCATGCGAGACAAAGTTTAATCTTGACGACAGCAAGATCAAGGGGAAAAGTGTAAAATTAAAGTGTTCAAAATGCGGAAATGTTTTTTCTACCGGGGATAAGCCCCAGCCGATAAAAAAACCGCAATTTGAGCCGGAGACCCATTCCCCTCCGGATCCCGATAAGGGTTCTGAAATGGACGAAAATCTCAAGGCCGCCATTGATGATGCGCTGAAAGGATTCCAGACTGGAAAAACTGAATCAGATGACCTTTTTGGCAATACACCCGTTGATAAGGATGCAAACATGGAAGCACCTTCCGGGGGAGAGCATAGTTTTTCTGTTCGCGATGAGGCGCCAAAGAAAGAAGAAGAATTCATATCTGCCGGATTTGATTTTGAGACGAAAACTGATCCTACCAAATTCTCCGGTGACACGGAAAATCGAGAACAGGTAAATGCGGGAGGTTCTGCCGGTGATCTTATAGGAGACCTTGAATTTGAACTGGGCAGGGAGAAAACATCAGAGGCGAAGCGGGCAGAAGAGAAACTGCCGGAGGTGAATGTTGAAGATTTTGACATAGGCGAGGGCATAAAATCTTCCCCCTCTCCCTTTGCTGCACCGGCTGCCCCAAGACCATTTCCCTCAACTCCGCCCCCTGCGCCCATGCCGAAATCAAAATCAGTTCCGGTTGCGCGCGCGCCCGCCCATTCAAAGTCTGTCTTTCCCTATATTTTCTTCTTTCTTTTTATTATTGCAGGCGCAGGAGCCGGCTACATCTACCGCAGCGACCTGCTCTCCCTCTTTAATCAGAAGCCAGCGTTAAATGAGAAGAGTGTAAATTTCACGGTATCAGACACAGGATACCACTTCTTGCAGAACATAAGAGGACAAACACTTTTTATTGTGGAGGGAAAGGCTACAAATAAATCAATAAAACCGCAGGGCTTCTTAAAACTTAATGTTATGTTAAAGGACATCTCCGGCAATGAAATCGCAAGAAAAGAATTTTACGCAGGGAATATATTCTCTGATGACATATTAAGAACCGCTCCAGCTGTTGAGATAGACGAAAGGCTGAGCAACCGGGTTGGAGATTCCCTGTCCAATATAAACATCCCTTCCCCTGGATCTATCCCTTTTATGGCAGTATTCTACGATATTCCAAATGTATCAACCTTTACGGTTGAAGTAGTCTCATCAGAAGAAATTCACTGAATCTTTTTATGTTTCAGCGGATCCCTTTCCTGGAAAAGACCGTACAATCTATTTCAGGAGCAAATGATAACGACATTCAAAGGGCTGTTTTAATGGAATGGCTGAACAGCCAACCCCCGGAAGATGTTGTTCAATTTCTTCTCTATCTGTGGGTTGGCACGCTTTCAAAAGAGCCCCTCCACGGCAAAATTTATATGTCATTCCTTCACGCAATTCATTCTGACGGGAGCGCTTGGAAAAGACAGACGGAAATCAGAGATTACGCCCGTAAAGCAGGGGCGGAGGCAATTTCTGATATATTGGATAATCCGGAACCGATCCGCAGTATAGAGGAGGAGATGGGTATTGCAGAGAACCTTGGGCTTGAGGATGTGCCTTTAGGGGTCAAAAAGAGTCTTGCAAAGAAATTTGATAGAAAAACGATAAACAAGCTTCTTCATGAGCAGGACGAAACAGTAATATCCATCCTCTTAAAAAATCCAAAGATTATTGAAATGGATGTAATGAAAATTGCCACTAAAAGGCCCACCTCGCGCAGGATATTAATTGCGTTGTTTCGCAGCAGGAGGTGGATATCGCGCTACTCAATAAAGCGCGCGCTTATCCTGAATCCCTACAATCTTCCGCAGATCTCTGCCGGGCTGCTGCCATTTTTAAAGAAGAAAGATCTGTCGGAGATTGCCGGAGATTTAACACTTCACAAAATTGTCAGAATGGCCGCAGAAAGGGCTATAGAGAATGGTTAAACTTTTTCTTTGTCCTTTTCATTGTTGTGCGGTGTTATATCTATTGCATCTGGTTCTTTTAAAGACTTTTTGAAATTTTTTATTCCTTTACCAAGAGAACTGCCGATGTCAGGTATTTTGCCCGCACCAAAAACCACCAGAACAATAAAGAGGATTATCACCCATTCCCAAAATCCAGGCATTGTCATATTTTTGTCCTCCTGCTATTAATATTATATCTTTAGAAAAACCAGGTCAAGGAAAATTTAAAAGCAGTGATGGCAGCCGAAGATTGCTGAATGTAAAAATCAAATAACAGTGGCAATCCCCGGTGTGTTTGATAAAATAGGAAAATGATCAATATGAACAAAAAAGCTATAGTGATGCTTTCCGGGGGATTGGACTCAACCCTGGCAGCCAGAATGATGCTTGATCAGGAAATTGACCTTGTTGCGCTGAATTTTGTAAGCATCTTCTGCACATGTACTTCACATGGCAGAAAAAAATCAGGATGCGCATCGGAGGCAGTGAGGGTTGGGAAGGAGTTGGGAATTCCGGTGAAAACAATACCTAAAGGGATGGACTACTTCAGGGTCGTGGAGAATCCCAGATACGGTTATGGAAAAGGAATGAATCCCTGTATTGACTGCAGAATATATATGCTGAGCAAGGCTAAAGATCTTATGCCTAAGATTGGAGCATCGTTTATTATTACCGGCGAGGTGCTTGGGCAGAGGCCAATGAGTCAACATCTCCATCAGATGAAGACAGTAGAAAAAAATTCAGCGCTGGAGGGATTGATTCTGCGCCCCCTGTCCGCTGCGCTCCTGCCCGAAACAATTCCTGAAAAACTTGGAGTCGTTGACCGCAAGGCATTGCTTAATATCCACGGCAGGTCAAGAAAGAAACAGATAGCGATTGCGGGCGAAATGGGGATAAACGATTATTCCTGCGCGTCGGGGGGCTGTCTTCTGACAGATAAGATTTTTGCGCGAAGGGTGAAGGATCTTTTTAATTATAAAAAAAATTATACATTAACTGATCTGAAAATGTTGAAAATCGGGAGGCATTTCAGGATTGATGAACGTACAAAATTCATCATCGGGCGAAATGAGGAGGAGAATAACCAGCTGGAATTTAACGCTGACGGGAATCCACTGTTGAAACCAGTTGATATCCCTGGTCCGGTGGGGCTTGTATCAGGTCATTTCTCAGAAGACAAACAGATGTTACTTGCTTCAATAATATTTAGGTACAGCGATGTTTCCGATGGGACTGCGATGATGTTGCAATTTAAGCACGGAACGGAGATAGAGGACTTTTGTCTTGTAGGCAAAAAGGAAAGAGGCGCTTTTGAAAAAATGATAATATGATGACCGCTGCGCACGAAAAACTGGAAAAGGTCAGGTTGCGGCTGCTTGATCTTGAGTCGGTTCTGATTGCATATTCGGGAGGGGTAGATTCCACCTTCCTTCTGAAGGTTGCCCACGATACTCTTAATAGCAAAGCCGTGGCGCTTACAGCCATATCCCCCACATATCCCCCGGAAGAGATTGAAGAGGCAAAAAGACTCTGCAACAAGATAGGAATAAAACAGATTCTTGCAGACTCTAATGAAATGAACGAACCAAATTTTGCTTCAAATCCTCCTGACCGGTGCTATTACTGCAAAACAGAGCTGTTTGACATTTGCGTTGAAAAAGCTAAGGAAGAGGGGCTTTCATATATCCTGGACGGAACAAATGCCGATGATGAGATTGACTACCGGCCAGGGAGAAAAGCAGCAAAGGAGCACAGCATACTAAGCCCGCTTAAAGAGGCTGGGTTTACAAAGCAGGAGATACGGGAACTGAGCAGGGAGATGGGCATTGATACCTGGGACAAGCCCTCGTTTGCCTGCTTGTCATCCAGGTTTCCATACGGGACAGAGATTACAGATGGAAGGCTGAGGATAATCGGCGATGCTGAAAGATTTTTAAAAACCCTTGGTTTCAGGATTTTTCGCGTCCGGTACCACGATAAGATTGCACGGCTTGAATTAGGCGAAGAGGATTTCAGAAAAATCCTTGATCTGTCAACAAAAAGGGCCATTGCAGACAAATTTAAATCCCTCGGATTTACTTATGTAACCCTTGATATTGAGGGCTACAGGCAAGGAAGTATGAATGAAGCGCTGAATCAGAAAAAGGCTGGGGGATAGCAACTGAAAGTTACCATTCTTGGCAGCGGGACATCAACCGGAGTCCCTGTTATTGGATGTGAATGCCGGGTGTGCACCTCCAGCAATAATAAAAACAAGCGGACAAGGGCATCAATTCTTGTAGAGTCAAACAACAGATGCATAATCGTTGATACCTCCACAGACCTGAGGTGCCAGTGTCTTGCAAACAAGGTTAAAAGGATTGATGCTGTCCTCTATACGCACACGCACGCTGATCACTTGTATGGCGTTGATGATTTAAGAATATACAATTTTCTACAGCACTCAAAGATTCCAATATACGGAAGCGAAGAAACCATTGAAAAAATGAATAATGCCTTTGCATACCTTTTCACGGATGCTGTTTCCGGCGGCGGAAAACCCTATCTGATTCCCAATATTCTTAATGGCCCAATGGATCTCTTCGGAATTCACATTGTGCCTGTGGAGATAATGCATGGCAGCCTGCCGATAGTCGGATTCAAATTTGAAAAACTTGCCTATCTGACCGATGCAAGCGAAATTCCCGCTGATTCAATGGAACTTCTTCAAGGCCTTGATTGCCTGATCATAGGCGCCCTGCGGCATGACCCGCATCCCACTCATTTCACAATTGAGCAGGCTGTGGATCTTATCCGGGAGATTAAACCAAAACAGGCATACCTTACGCATCTTGGCCACTCTGTAGAGCATGCCGAGCTTACAAACAGTCTGCCGGACGGCATTGCTCCTGCTTACGATGGGCTGGAGATTACCCTGCCTTAGGAATTAGACAGGAGTTTCGCCTCTGTCCATTCCGCCTGTTCTTTCAGGATGTGCGAACCGGATTTTGCAATATTTTTGACATAAGGCAGCAGATTTCTGTCCCCTGAATTCCCTGCTGCCACAAGGGCATTCCGTAACAAACCCTCCCACCCGGCACGCTTCAGAGGGCTTCCTTGAAAAAAATCTTTGAATTTCTCTTCCGGCATAGTTAGAATTTTCTGGAGTGTGAGCGTCTTTAGGATTTCCAGGATGCGGAATTCCTCCACCTGTGTTTCCTTTGCCTTTCTGTTCCATGGGCACACATTCTGGCATATATCGCAACCGAAAACCTTTATGCCCGTCATTTTTCTAAAATGCTGCGGAATTTCCAGCCTGTTTTCAATGGTAAGATAGGATATGCAGCGGCGCGCATCAAGGACAAAGGGTTCAACTATGGCGCCTGTGGGACAGGCATCAATGCACTCGGTACACTGTCCGCAAAGTGGTTTTTCCATGGACTTATCCGGCTCTAACTCAAGGTCGGAAATCATTCCGCAGATAAAAAACCACGAGCCGAGCCGTTGGTTTATAACACAGGTATTCTTTCCGGTCCAGGCAATCCCCGATCGTACTGCAAGCGCCCTTTCAAGGATTGGGCTGGCGTCCACAAAGAATTTAGCATTGATCCTTCTGCCTGCTTCTTTTTCAACCTTCATAAGAAGGGCATTCATCTTTTTTCTCAGTACGCTATGATAATCCAAGCCCCTTGCATACATGGAAATAAAGTTGTTGATATCTTCTTCTGCCCCGGGGTTATTAAAATAATTGATTCCAAGCATAAGCACGCTTTTTGCGTCCCTGATGTGCATCCGTGGATCCGTCCTGAGGCTGACGTTTTGCTTCATGTAATCCATGCCGCCGCAGTACCCGCTAATGAACCAGTTTTTTAGACGCAATGCGTCATTAACGAGCGGGCCGGCATGGGTTATGCCAGCAATGTCAAAGCCAAGGTCGGATGACGCTGTTTTAATAAAGTGAGTAATGGAGCCCGGATCCATTGATAAATTATACTATTATTATATTACTTTTTTCGCTCTGACAGATCAACTCTGTCAATTACCGCCCCATCTGAATTATACACATTAAGAGTTATGCTGCAGGTTGTTCTGCAGTCCACATCGCCGGCAACATAATTCAGGCTTTTAATGCATTTTTCGTTAAGATCCCGGCCTGTTTTGCCCTCAGTGCAGCCATAGAGCGGGGCGCCGCCGCCTCCGGCAATAATATAGTATACTCCGTTTTTCGCATCCACAACACCGCTCGTAATTGGTTTTGAACGCTCATACAGATGATTGTGTCCGCTGAAGACAAGATCAACCCTGTACGCTTCAAATAAGGGGGAGAGCGTATTCCGTATGCCCAGATCGCTGCTGTGTGATTCGCTTATTGTATAGGGTGGCCTGTGCATAGATGCTATAACGAACTTTACATGAGGTGCGGCCATAGTATTCTTAAGATCCATCACAAGCCAGTTGTACTGGGGGGAACCATTTGAGTAATCAATCTCTGAATTAAGTATTATAAAATGAACATTGCCAATATCAAAAGAATAGTATGTGTTTTCCGGGCTGTTGACCCCTTTTGGGAAGAATGCAGAGAAGACCCTTGTTTTTTCAGAAGTTCCATCGCTATCGTGATTTCCAAATACCGGATAATATGCTGTGTGGGTTGCAAGAGATTTTATTACATCAAAGAACAACTGCCATTCGTCCTTGTATATGCCCTCTGAGCCATGTTTTGTTATAATCTTACCCCTGAATACAAGGTCGCCGGTATTTATAATGAGCATTGGTTGCGGACTAAGAGATTCAACAGAGGCAGCGACCTTTTTGTGGTTTTCCTGCTCGCCAGCAGCCGCTCCCCTGTTATCACCGTACACAACGAAGCGAAATGCTCCGCCTGGCTCTGGCGCTGTACGGAACTGATAAACACCTGCCGGCTTTTTCAGGGAACTCACGCGGTAATAGTATGTTGTATCTGGCTGAATGCCGGTTATTGTAACAGCGTTTATATTTGCTGTTACTGTGGTGCTGGCAAGATTTATATCTGGAACCAGTTTTTTTGCCTCAGAGTTTGACTCAGATTCCTTTCCGAGTCTTTTGTCAGTTCCAAACTCCACAACGCTCTTTGAAGGCGCGTCCGTTTCCCAGAGGATGGTGGCTGAGGTTGCTGTTATTGCCTTGATGTAGGGTCCCTTGAGGATTGCGGCGGTAAAGCTGCTGACTGAGTTCTCTCCGGAACTCAGCGCCGGGAATATTGCGAAGGCTGCAGCGATTAATATAATTTTTCTATGCATAATGGCCTCATTGTTTTATATCATTATATCAGAAAATTATTATTGCAATACCGGAAACAGCGCTGCTTGCAAATTGATAATTTTAATATGCTGTCAAAATGCTTTTATTTCTTTACACGCGAGAGACTATGTTTTATTATGTAATAAATATTTGGGAGATTCAAATGGCTGTTATACTTGATGGAAAATCCCTCGCAAAACAGATCCGCGACAAACTGAAAGAGGAAACGCTGGAATTAAAGGATAAGGGAATAAAGCCCGGTCTCACAGTTTTGCTTATTGGCAATAACCCTGCATCTGAGATTTATGTAAGGAACAAGAAAAAGGCTGCTGAAGAGGCAGGGATTGTTTCAAATGTTTACACCCTTGAAAAAGATGTGTCCGAAGAGAAAGTCGTTGATCTTATAAATGAACTCAACCGGTATCCCGCTGTCCATGGGATACTTATCCAGCTTCCGCTGCCCCAGCATCTCAGCGAGGAAAAATTAATACGACTTATTGATCCAGTAAAGGATGTGGATGGATTTCATCCGGAAAGCCTGGGTCTGCTGTTTAAAGGAGCGCCGAGGTTTGAACCCTGCACCCCACTGGGAATTATGAGGATCCTTTCGCACTATAATATAAAGATCGGGGGAAAAGATGCTGTTATCGTCGGCAGAAGCAATATTGTCGGGAAACCTGTTGCAATTATGCTCATGAAGAAAGACGCCACCATCACGATATGCCACACAAAGACGCAGAATCTGCCGGAGAAGGTCTCCAATGCGGATATCCTTATTGTTGCCGCCGGCAGGGCAGGCGCTGTCAAGGGGGCATGGATAAAAGAGGGAGCGGTTGTTATTGATGTGGGGATAAACAGGCTGGCGGACGGCAAACTTGTTGGCGATGTTGAATTTGAGACGGCTGAAAAACGCGCAGGCTACATCACGCCGGTTCCAGGCGGTGTTGGGCCTATGACCATTGCTATGCTTCTGTCAAACACTGTGCGCGCCGCAAGGCTGCAGCAGGGGCTGATGTCTTAAAAGGTATCATGAAAAAATTGTTCTTATGAAAAAAACACCCCTCAGTCAAATCCACGAATCGCTTGGCGCAAAAATGGTTGAGTTCGCTGGCTGGTGGATGCCGGTACAATACACAGGCATTGTGGATGAACATATGGCTGTCAGAAACTGTGCCGGATTATTTGATGTGAGCCACATGGGAATGTTTACGGTGAAAGGGGAAACGGCCATTGGATTTCTTCAGGGTATTATTTCCAATGATCTTGGAAAAATCCAGCCATTCAAGGCACAGTACAGTGTACTGATGAACGAAAATGGCGGGGCAGTTGATGACATTATTGTTTACAAAATCTCTGATAAGGAATTACTAATCTGCGTTAATGCGTCAAATATTGAAAAGGATTTTAACTGGATGAACAAGCATAAGCCTGCCAGCGTAGATCTAATGGATATAAGCGCATCTACTGCAATTATTGCGCTTCAGGGGAAAAATTCTTCCTTGATATTATCAAAAATATTTTCCGGAACTCCGGCGCGGCTGAAGGTATTCTCATTTACAAAAACAGATTTTGAGGGCAAAGAGATAATTGTAGCACGGACAGGCTACACAGGGGAGGACGGTTTTGAAATTTTTCTCCCTGCTATATTAGCAGAGAAACTGTGGAATAGAATCATGGATGCTGGCAGGGAGTTCAATCTAAAGCCGTGCGGGCTCGGCGCAAGGGATACCCTCCGCCTTGAGATGGGCTATCCGCTTTACGGCCATGAGCTTACCGATGAAATTACCCCTATTGAAGCGGGGCTGGAAAGGTTTGTTAGCTTTCAAAAAGGGAAATTTTTAGGAAGGGATGTTTTGCTCAAGCAAAAACAGAATGGATTAAGCAGGATTCGCACAGGAATTCTGATGGATGATGGCATTCCGAGGCAGGGGTATAAAATTTTTTCAAAAGGAGAAATCACCGGAATTTTAACAAGCGGAACATTTTCTCCCATACTTCAAAAGGGAATAGGACTTGCGTTGATTGCTCTGGAGGATAATGTTTTAGGCAACAGCGTTCAGGTAGAAATAAGGGGAAGGATGAAACCCGGGTTGATATCAAAGGTCCCGTTCATTAAGAGATAATAATTGCAAACCCGTAATTTGGACGTAGATAGCGGCGTGTCCCGCCTCTTCTTGACAATTCCCTACGCGTTATAGATAATAATCTATATGCAAAGGATTGACCGCGCGGATGTAGTAGAAAGAATTAAGGGCGGGGGTAATCTTGATAATCTTGATCTTAGTGGTGTGGATCTGAGCCATCTTAACCTTTCCCACAGGTCAATGCGCGGATCAATATTGAAAAATGCCAATCTCTCTGAATCAAATCTTGACGGCGCAGATTTTGAAACGGCGGATCTTTCCTTTGTAAATCTGAAAAAAGCAAAACTAAAAGGGACAAATTTCAGCGGTGCTAATCTTCCAGGTGCTAATCTCTCTGAGGCAATCTTACTGAATGCAGATATGAGAAAGAGCAATTTAAAAGAGATTTCTGCTGAAGGAGCCGTTGCAAAAGGATCTGTATTTAATGATGCAGTGATTGATGGCGGAAATTTCAGCAAATCTGACCTTTCTGGCGCTTCATTTATAAATGCCTCGTTAAAGCAATGCAGGTTTTCAAAATCAAATATGATTGGTGTAAATCTCTCTAACAGTAATATGGAGGATGCTGATTTTTCCGGGGCAGATCTGGCTGGTGCGGATTTTTCTCATTCACATCTGAGGGGGGCAATTTTCAGGGAGGTAAATCTTGATAACGCCTCCTTTTATGAAACCTTTATGCCTAAGGTAAATCTTAGCGGGCTGAATCTAAGCGGTATAGATTTTTCTCTTTCTCACCTTTCCGGTGCAGATCTTGAATCAGCAACTTTAAAAAATACAAACTTTGCCGGCGCTGTTTTGGAAAAGGCAAATCTTAAGAAATCTGTGCTGGAGGGAGCCAACCTCTCCTATGCAAAGCTCAGCAAATCTATTCTTGAAGATGCTAATCTTAACGCAGTTAAGGCGGCCTGTGCCGATTTTTCCGGTTCAAATCTCAAATCTGCGTCTATCAGAGGAGCAAGTTTTGATCTAACAAATCTTTCGAGTGTAAATTTTGCCAACAGCGATCTCCGAAACGCAGTGTTAAGAAAATGCAATCTCAGGGAATGCGATCTGAATGGCGCGAAACTGGATGATTCACTAATAGAAAATTCAAGACTTGAGGGAGTTGACCTGCACGGCGTTAATATATCAAATACTAAGATTATAAGTTTAAAGAAAACATTCCTCTGTCCGTTCTGCGGCAGCGAAAATGAATTAAAATCCGACAGCGCCAACAAGCCATGCCCTGAATGCAACAACTATCAGATTCTTTCTATAAAATCGCATCATAAGTCTTCCTTGGCATTCATCTCTTTTTTATGTGCAATGATAGGCGGGCCATTTAATTTTCTCGCTCTTTTTGTAATATTAAATTATTATCAGCCGGGTTATATTATTTCCATAACAAGTCTGGGTATTGGGATTTTATCCTCTCTCCTGGCGTTTGCGTTCTCCATTGCAACCCTTTTCATGATTGTAAAAAACCCGATTGTCACAGGCAGTGGAATCGCTCTTTCTTCAATTTTGCTTTCTTCATTGGTGCTTTCTTTTTATTTTTTAATTCTGTTCATATAACGTTGTTATGGCATACTTAACCCTTAAAAAAGATTCAGATGTTATAAATAATATTCCGATAGACAATCTTCACTTCCGGATCGGAAGACTTCCTGATAGCGATCTTCTTATCCCGGATCAATCAGTTTCCAGGGAGCATTGTGTAGTATTTAAAGACGGGGATGATTATTTTATAAGGGATCTTGAGAGCACAAACGGAACATTTGTAAACGGTTCCCAAATTGTTGGGGGAGTTAAATTAGAAGAGGGGGATATAATTGATATTGGAGAATACTGCTGCGAATTTCACAGGGGTATTGCGCCATTGCGTGGCTCCAGTGGCCCAATGCACTTTCGGGCGCCTGTTGAGATCCTCCAGGAACGGTTATTTGTTCACCACCCGGACAGGCTTACCAGGAACAAAGTCAGCATGCATTTCTACATATTACACCAGCTGGCGAAATCCCTTCTCTCCGCCGGCGATTTAACGGGTGTTTACGATAATGCCCTCACAATGTTGCTTCAGGCCACGGATGCAGAAAGGGGAGTAATACTGACCCTTGATGAACAAGATTCATTGCATGCCGTTGCTTCAAAACACTCGTTCAATGCCAACGCCGGGGAACTGCCGGATATTATCTATAGAATAGTTACGGATGCTATGGAGAAAATGGTAACTATTATTAGTTCCTCAATGGATGGTTTACGGGAGGTAATCTGCTCTCCATTATGGGAAAAGTCAAAATTATATGGCGCAGTCTATATGGATGCAGATTCTAAAAAAGGCAGTTTTACCGAGAACGATTCCGAATTGGTTTCCGCGGTGGCGAACATGATTGCAATTGCAATCAAACAGAATGACCTCAATGAAAAAATCAAAAATGATACAGTTATCAGAAACAACCTTGAGAGGTTCCTCTCGCCTGATATTGCTAAAGAGATTATGACACACTCTTCACATATGAGGGCGATTCGCCCTGGAGTAAAAGAGGAAAGCGGAACGGTAATGTTCGTGGATATTAAAGATTTTACCTGTCTGAGTGAAAAGTTGGCTGCTGGTGAATTAACGGACATTTTGAATGAATATTTCAATATCTGCACCTCAACGATATTCAAATATCGCGGTTCGGTGAACAAATTCCTGGGGGACGGAGTAATGGCTGTTTTCGGCATGCCTTTTCCAATACAGGACGATGCTCTCAGCGCTTCAGATTGTGCAGTGGAGATAATAAAGTCTGTCCGTGAACTCAATAAGAAAATCTCTCAGGAAAAAAGATTCAATGTGAAGATAGGCATAAATTCAGGAAGGGTGATTGCAGGCAATGTTGGATCCGAAGCCCGGATGGAGTACACTGTAATAGGCGATGTGGTTAATGTTGCCGCCCGTCTTGAAGGGATTGCTAAACCAGAACAGATCCTGATAGGCGAAGGAACATATGAAAAGATTAGAGGATCTTTTAAAACGGCCGAAGAAGGAAACATCTGGTTGAAGGGAAAGAGCCAGAGTCTTAGAATTTTTTCAATCCTTTTTGATTAGATTTTGATTAATTTCAGTTCTTCAAATACATCATATGCGCTTTTGTACCTGTCCGAGGGATCTTTTGCCAGGCATTTTAATATAATTTTACTTAACTGCTCAGATATCTCGTGGTTTAGCTGTCTGGGATCCGGAGGAGGTGTGTGTATATGATGGTAACCAACATCGCCCTTTGAAAAAGGAAGTATTCCTGTAGCAATTTCAAACATAGTAACACCGAGCGAGTATATGTCGCTCCTGTGGTCAATCTTCTCTCCGAGCGTTTGTTCAGGAGACATATAATACGGAGTTCCTCCGACAATTGTTACTGTGCTTGCCATTTCCTGAACAACCTTTGCCAGACCGAAGTCCAGGATCTTTACGACCTTTTTAGGAGTCCACATTATGTTTGTTGGTTTAATATCCCTGTGAACTATCTTGTTTTCATGAGCATATGCAATGCCCTTGCATATTTGCGCAGAGATAAACAAAACTCCTTGAAGAGCAATGGGCTTCTTTTTGATAAGCATCTGTTTTAAATTTGAACCATCTATGAATTCCATTGCGATAAAGAGATCTCCTTCCTCTTCTCCCGCTTCGTATATTATGACAATGTTTGGATGATTCAGTTGCGCAGCGGCCCTCGCTTCTTTCAAAAAATTCTGCGTGATTGCGGGATTGTCCACTAAGATTTTTGGCATTACCTTCAGGGCAACTGTTCGCTGCAGGATTGTATCTTTTGCTTTATAAACAACACCCATTGCGCCCCTGCCGATTTCTCCCACTATCTCATATTTCTTTTTAGAGGCAGGTTTTTCCTTAACAGTATATTTTGTTTCTGCATACAGGGTCTCCATTTCAGCATTAGGAGCAGGTTCCGCTGTCATCTTGTCTTGAATATTCCGGATGCGCTGGGCTGCGTCTTTATAGTGATATTGGACCTTTAATATATCCTCATATGTTTGATGAGCTTCCTTCTGTTTGCCGGTTTTTTCCAGCAAGGTTCCAAAGTCATAAAAATATGCGAGATTCTCTTCCGACACCTTTTTACCGGACAGGGCGTCGTTATACTTTCCGATGGCGAGGGAGACCTCCCCCTTATCCTTGAATATCTCGGCTAGTGCAAGCGATGCATGATAATAATCCTGGGAAGAAGCCGGAATTTTCTGGAGTATTCCTATTGCTCTTTCAGTAGAACCCTGCTCCTTGAGTTTTTTTGCAAGAGGCAACAGTTTATTTGCTTTTTCAAAGCACTCAATCTCCTTTTTGGGATTTCCAGCCTTTGAATACATCTCCGCGGCTTTGACAAAATTACCTGCTTTTTCATAGGATTCAGCGGATAAAGATAAATCGTTTGCCTTTTCAAAAAACAGAGCAGCCTTTTCGTTGTCTCCTGATTTGAAATGCAATTCGGCGGATTTCCTGAAATTATTCATCTTTTCGTAGATTTCGGCGGCTGTCTTAAATTCCCCCGAATTTTCGTAAAGCCTTGCTGCTTCCATATCTTCGCCTTTCTGGGTATGATATTTTGCCTTGAGTAGAACAGCCTCTTTAAGCATTCCAGCCTTTTCAAATGCCTGGGTGGCGCTTGTATAATTCTCTGTTTTTACATAAAGTTCTGCGGCTTCCCTGAATCTGCCTGCTGAACTGTATAACGCTGCGGCATCCGCCAGCATTCCTGCTTTTAGCTGCAGATCTGCGGCATTTGCGAGTTTACCGGCCTTTTTGTAATATTCTGCTCCGCTCAGGGAAAGATTTTTGGTTTCAGCATCCGGAATTGAAGATAAAGAAGATGCGGGAGCGTTATTTATTATTAGTTCAATCATCGCTCCAGCCTTTTCCCATTGGCCTGAATTTCTGAACATGTCCGATGCCTTTTTAAGAAGCCCTGAGCGGTGATAGAATTCTCCTGCCCTTTCAAAATCTCCCGCCCGCTCATAAAATTCAGCTGCTGACTTCAGATTACCGGTTTTTTCAATATTTTCAGCGGCATTCTTCGGCATACTGGCTTTCAGATAGAGATTGGCGGCCTTCTCATACTGCCTTGCTTTTTCAAAATTCTTTGCTGCATTAACCAGGTCATTATCGGCGAGATAGATCTCCGCTGCTCTGAGCGGAGCATTCGCTTTAAGATAACATTCTGCCGCTTCCTTGAGCATGCCGGCTTTCTGATATAAATTCGCGGCAAGGAGATTCTCGCCTTTACCGCACAACGCTTTTGCTGATTTTGCAAGGTTTTTAGGGCTTTCATCTGCATCAACCCGTATAGATGTTGTTCTGAAATATCTTACCAGAAGCCAGAGGACAAGGATAAATAATAAGATAAGTATAACAAAGAGTTTTTTCTCGGAAATCAAAGATGCCATTATGTTTGTCCAATCTATTTTCTGCAAATATTTCAGGGCAGTATCATAAAGAAATTTTAAATAATAAATTATACTGTTCAGAAAATTATTGTTAAACATTATTTTCTTCCCACAATGAAAAATATTATGCTCAGGAGAAGGCTCACTGCAATGGATGTGGTTAAGGGGAAATAAAGTTTGAAGTTTTCCCTCTCAATAAGGATATCGCCCGGAAGCTTTCCTATAAACGGGATATTAGATAAAAACGTGAATGAAGCACCCGTAATCAATAGCGCCCCTCCTATTATCAGGAGCGCCTTGCCCGGATGGTTAAAAATTTCCATCTTGGATAAGTAGTGTAAATTATTTGCCAAATAAAGTCAAATATAATATCCGTGGATTGCAGGACGGGCATTCTGCTGATTTAAAAATGCAATCAACTTTTTTAAAATGGAAGGCAAAATTAATCCTCTGGAGAATTTTCTTCAAATATAGTATAAGAAAAGAAAATGATGGCTGCTAAGGCAAAACCATGCTGTGGTTGCAAATACTGCGGGATAATCTGTCCGGAAAGCGCAATATTGTTGAACGAGAAGAATCCTGTTTTGATTTCCGAGAATTGCACTGACTGCAAGTTATGTTATTTTGTCTGTCCGCTGGACTGTGTGGAGGAAGAGGTTTTTGGCAGAAGAGACTGATTATATAATAATCGGTTCAGGTATAGGCGGGCTTCTCGCTGGAGGCCTTCTTTCGCGCGATGGTTGGTCGGTTACGGTTCTTGAAAAGCTATCATTCTTTGGCGGCAAATACACCTCCATAAGCCACAACGGAACCGAGATTCCTACTGCAGCCCATCATATGCTTCCTCACGGAGCAAAAGGCAGCATTTATGGAATTCTGAGTGAATTGGGTATTCAAGTGAGGTTGATTCGGTGCCGCCCGCCAATAACATGGATGCTCGGTGGAAGGAGTTACATATTCCCTGTGAAGATTAATGAATACCTCCGGTTGAGGTGGACGTATCCTGTCCTTAATAAAATTCTGACAAAAAGGGAGAATGCGGGGTTTCTGCTGTATCTCCTTTTATACAAACTTGGGTACAGAATTTCGGATGAACCATCGGTAAAGGATTTGCTGAATCTGTTTACTGATAATAAATCGTTTCACCGGGCAGTGGACAAGGCAGTTCAATATTCGCTCGGGGTAAGGTATGATTTGACTCCTGCAGCGGAACTTTTAAGGACATTCAGGATGTATGATTATACGATGGAATGCGTGGTTGACGGAGGGCTCAAAAGCCTTATTTCCGGTATAGTTAGATATCTCCGGGACAGAAACTCCACTCTCAGAAACAACGCTGCTGTTTCAAAGATAATTACCGAAAGCGGAAGGGTTAGAGGCGTGCTTCTTCAGAGCGGGGAAACGATAATGGCAAAGAAGGGAATCATATCAAATGCCGGGATAAGACATACATATGAAATTCTTGACGACAAAGGATCAATTCAGAAGGAGTTCATTGAAAAGATGACCAGGGCAATTCCTGCCTGGGGAGTCAATCACCTGATCCTGACGGATAAGCCGATGCTCAACAAAAGCGGAGTGATAATCCCGGTGGAAGCGGAATACATAGCAGGCATGACAGAGCCGACTCGTGAGAGCCCCTCAATCAGTAAAGAGAAGAAAAGCATGGTTATTGCCTACCAGGTGCTTGAGCGAAGCGAAAATATAGATATGCAGCTGACAAAGGGAAGAGAAGAATTTCTGCGCTTGTGCGATAATCCCGATGGCGAATATATGATGAGCGTTTTTTGGAATGACTATCCCTGCACTGAAATGGCTGCAATAGCGGGACAGGTCTTTGATCAGCGTTTTAGACACGATGAGGCGGGGATAAAGGGTCTCTGGAACATAGGCATTGAGACAGTTGGCAGGGGTATTGCCGCGGAATTGATTGGTCATAGTGTTAGGTTGTTAATTGAAAAAATAAAAAGAGACCGGGGTTAAAAATCCTACCGTCTTTTGAGATCACTTTGCGTGTGTGTACTGTACCAGGAATGTGCTGAATTCTGGGACATAGGTGATAACCATGAGTGCGGCAATCAAAATTAGAATGAAGGGGATGACAGCTCTGTAGAGCTCCACGACCGGTTTCTTGAAGAAAAAGCTGGAGATAAAGAGATTTATGCCCACAGGCGGGGTCAGGTAGCCTATTTCAAGGTTTGTGAGGAATATTATTGCAAGATGGACAGGATCTACGCCGTATGAAATAGCTATCGGGATAATCATCGGAGCAACAACGACTGTTGCCGAAAAAATATCCATCAGGGAACCCACAATAAGAAGGAAAACATTGAGTATTAATAAGAATGTAATTTTGCTTTTTATAAAGGTGCTTACAAACTCAAATAGTTTCATTGGCACCCTCTCGTCTATGAGGAAGTTGGTAAAGCCAAGGGCCGAGCCAAGAATTATTATGATTGCTCCGACTACAAGTATTGCCTCCCTTATTATGGCTGGGATTTTAGAGAATGGAATATCCCTTTTTATGAAAACCTCTACAACAAAAACATAAAAGGCAACTACTGCGGCTGTTTCGGTCGCGGTGAGTATTCCTCCGTAAATGCCTCCGAGGATTATAACTGGAATAGGGGATTCCCATAATATATCCTTAAACGCTGCCCAGAGGTTGCCAAGTGTAAATGGTATAGAGATAGTTTTTCTTCTGTAACCTACAATAATTCCATAAATTGCCAGAAAGGTTATTAAGACAACGCCTGGAATGAATCCTGCTACAAAGAGCTTTTCAATGCTAACCTGCCCAACTATTCCGTAAATGATCATCGGTAGGCTTGGAGGAAAGAGCAGACCGAGGCTGCCGCAACATGTCAAAACTCCGAGAGCATATCGCTCGGGATAATGTTCCTTTATCAGGGCTGGCATGAGCAGGCCGCCGAGGGCTATTATCGTTACTCCTGAGGCGCCTGTTAGAGCAGTGAATATAGCGCATGCTACAAGGACAACGATGGTTAATCCGCCGGGTATCCAGCCAAGCAGTGCATTTGTAAAATTAACAAGCCTCGTAGGCGCATTGCTTTCGGCAAGGAAGTAACCTGCCAGCGTGAAAAGCGGCAGGGCAATCAGGACTGGAGTATTTGCTATACGGTATATTTCTTCAATAATTAAAGTGAATTCAATGTGGCTGACAAGATGGTAACAAACCATTGTTATGCCAGCAAGGGTTACAAACAGCGGCATTCCCAGAAAAGCAAGAAAGATGATGCTTAATATTAAAAATGCGACCATATAATTATCTGAATAGCTCCAATATTTTTTCTATTAACTTTAAGAAGAAGCGCAATGAGATCATGAAAAACCCTATAGGTAGAATCAACTGTAGCGACCATATCGGGACAGGCAGCGGCGATCGCTCCTGAAATTGCATTTCAACAGAGATAAATCTTATTGATGCCAATAAGAGCATTACGCAGATACAGAGAGACACTAAATTAATAATTATTGCGGTTACCTGCTCCATTCTTGCTGGCATCATTTTAGAGAGAATATCAATCTTGATGTGCCTGTTCTCTCTTGTCAAGAGGCTTCCTGCCACAAGGCCGGTCCAGAAAACAATATGACGGAGGAGCTCTTCAGTTCCACTAATGCCTGTTGAAAATATATTTCTTAAAACCACCTGGAGAAAGGAAATAAAAATCATCATTATGATCACAACGATGATAAACCAGGTTTCTATGCGTTCAATGAGACTGTCAAAAAGTTTAATAAGCCACATCTTAATTTATCCGGTGTATATGTGATTTTGAGCACACAGATTGTCCGATGATACAAAATGAAAAATGAAAAGTCAAGGTTATTTTTTGTTCATGGAAATCCGTTGATTCTTAGCAAGAATTATGATAGTTTGTTTTAGGTGTATAAGAGGAAGGATTTTTTCTATCTGCGGGCAAAGGAAGAGGGGTACAATTCCAGGGCTGCATATAAATTGAAGGAAATTGTCACAGCCTCCAGATTAATCAAAGCCGGAGACCGCATTCTGGATATAGGTTGCGCTCCGGGTGGCTGGCTCCAGGTGGCATTAGGATTGGCTGGGAAAAAAGGACTTGTTGTTGGTGTTGACATAGAAAAGATTAAAGGTCTTTCAGCGGGCAATTTAGCCTTTGTTCAGGGAGATATTTTGAATAAGGATGTTCAATTGCGCGTGAGAAGCCTTTTAAATGACAGGGCGGATGTTCTGCTTTCGGATGCCAGTCCAAATCTTACCGGAATAAGAGAGAGGGATCATCGGATGTCTTTTGACCTCGTTAAGTCCATTTTAACCCTTACGAAAGAATTCCTTAAAGAAAATGGGAACTTTCTCGTAAAGGTGATTGAGGGACCGGATACAAAAGATCTTTTTGAGAGTGTTAAATCGTGCTTTGATTTTACCAAAATAACGAGACCTGATTCCACGCGGAGCAGATCCAGGGAAAACTATATAGTGGCAACAGGATTTAATGCCTTATGAGGTGGGACGCTGATGTACCTGAACGAAACTATCAGTAGGTCATCTTTCTGGCCCATGCGGTGGATGTGGTCAGTGGGGCGACTGTTCCGGTCCCTTCCAAAAAACATGCCGATAAAGACGAACAATGCTTCTCAGGCAGCGCCGCTCTTCCTGAAAGGTGGCAGCGATGCCTGCCTTTTAATTCATGGATTTTCTGGAAGTACCTATGAAATGAGGGAGCTTGGGGAGTTCCTTCATCGGAATGGATATACGGTTAGCGTTATTTCTCTTGCGGGTCATGGTACAATCCCATCGGCTCTGGCAGACGTAAGGGCCGAGGATTGGATTGAACAGATATCGGAAGAATGGCAAAGGCTGTCCGGAATATACAACAAGGTATATCCAATCGGGTTATCCATGGGCGCGCTTTTGGTTGTTACCCTGGCGCTGATTAAACGGAATATCCCGGCCGCGGTCCTTCTTGCTCCTGCTCTCGTTCTGAAGGGGATCGGGAGGCGTTTCATCCCGTTTTTTTATTTGCTGCCGGTAAAGAACCTTTATTATGAAAAGAAAAACGGCAGCGATATCATTGACCAAGAGGCTAAAAAGAAGCACCTTGCGTACAACAGGGTTCCGCTCAGGAGCATCTTTGAGTTTTACAGGGTTCAGCGAATAGCGCGCTCTGTTCTGCCGCTCATAGATTTTCCGGTCCAGGTAATTTATTCTGAAAGGGATAATACAGTTTCAGAGAAGAGCATATCTCTGATTTCCGCAGGAATAAAATCCGGGGTAGTAAAAGTTAAAGTAGATAATTCGGGGCACGTGTTAACTGTTGATCGCGAAAGGAATTTCATTTATGAGAGAATTTTAGAATTTCTGAAGAAAAATTAAGGAGGAATAATGGGGGACTTTATACTTGCAATAGATCAGGGGACGACGAGCACAAGAGCGATTTTATTGAACAGGGAACTTCATATTGTTGGGAAGGTCTCCAGAGAACTCAGGCAGATTTATCCAAAGCCTGGCTGGGTTGAGCACAATCCGGATGAAATATGGGATACGGTTGTTAGAACTATTGAGGAATTAATTGCGACAACGCGGATCAACCCTTCTGATATTGCGGCAATTGGAATTACCAATCAGCGGGAGACCACGATTATGTGGGAAAAACAGGATTCCTCTCCGGTATTCAATGCCATTGTATGGCAGTGCAGAAGGTCAGCGGGTATATGTAACAAGCTGCGCAGCAAGGGGCTGGAAAAGGTTATCAAAAAAAGGACCGGACTGGTGATTGATCCTTATTTTTCGGGAACTAAAATGATGTGGCTGCTTGATAATGTTCAGGGTCTCCGGAGAAAAAGTGTAAAAGGAGAAATTGCATTTGGAACAGTGGATTCCTGGCTGCTCTGGAAGCTTACCGGCGGGGCATGCCATTTTACAGATGTATCCAATGCTTCCAGAACAATGCTCATGAATCTCAAGACTCTTGACTGGGATGAGGCAATTTTAGACGAAATGGATATTCCTCCGGCCATTCTGCCGGAGATTAAACCTACATCGGGAGTTTTAGGATATACCAGCGGAATAAGATTTTTGCCAGACGGTATTCCTGTAGCGAGTATGGTAGGAGACCAGCAAGCCGCGCTCTTTGGGCAGTGCTGTTTTGAAAAAGCGACATCAAAATGCACTTACGGGACCGGAGCCTTTCTCCTTATGAATACGGGTGGAGAGATAAAATATTCCAAACACAACTTGCTGAGCAGCGTTGGATGGAAAATCGGAAAGAAAACCGTTTATGTGTTAGAAGGGAGCGCATTCATTGCAGGGGCGGCAGTGCAGTGGCTGAGAGACGGACTTGGAATTATATCGTCAACTTCAGAATTTGAAAAACTTTTATCAGAAGTTCGTGATCCTGCAGGGGTTATGTTTGTTCCTGCTTTTTCCGGGCTTGGTGCTCCGTACTGGGACAGCAGCGCAAAGGGGGTTTTATGCGGGCTTACGAGAGGCACAACCCGTGCGCATATAGCTCGCGCAACAATGGAGGGGATTGCCATGCAGATTTACGACCTATTTACCACTATGGAAGAAGATGCAAATAAAAAAATAAAAATAATGAAGGTGGATGGAGGCGCATCGCTAAACAATTATCTCATGCAGTTCCAGTCGGATATGCTTGATGTGGAGATCGTCCGCCCCAATATTGTTGAGACTACAGCCGTTGGGGCAGGCATGCTCGCCGGACTTGCTGTAGGGATATGGCACAATATGGACGAACTCAGGCAGATATGGAAACAGGACAGGGCTTTTTATCCCCAGATGCCGATGTCCCAGAGAAGGAATATGATCAAACGGTGGAGGGATACGGTTAAAAAATCCAGATGCGAATAAGAATTTTCCGGCGGTACGCCCTGAAGTTATTCAATTAAACATCTGCAGCAGAGGGTTAAGGAATTAAATTTTGGTTCTTAAATTAGACTGCGCACATTTTCCCGGGGATAAACCCTGCCGATATCACAAGAATACGGGCATTAAATGCCCAAAATGCCCGCATTATAAACCACTGAAAAAAAAGGTTTATGAATTGAATAAAAACCGCAAAACTTCCTGTGCCGGTGGAAAGAAAAAAAGAATTTTAATAATAAAGACCGGAGCCGCGGGAGATATCCTGCGAACAACCCCGTTGCTTCATGCAATGAATGCACAATTTGACAAACCGGAGATTATATGGATTGCAGAGCGGAATTCCGTCGAATTGTTAAGAGGGAATAAGTATATAACCAGAATTATTCCATGGTCAAAAGGGATTATAAAAGAAATTGAGGGTATCCGGTTTGATATAATTATCAATCCCGAGAATATAAAACAGAGCGCTTATATTGCTGAATCAATTTATGCAGGCAGCAAATTTGGATATGGTTTAAAGCCGGAGGGATACATTTATCCGTTTACACCGGATGCGGAGCGCTGGCTGGAGATGTCTGCTTTTGATGATGTAAAAAAGGCAAACAGGAAAACATATCAGGATATACTTTTCAGTATGTGCGGACTCAGATTCAATCCGGAAAAACATAAGATAATTCTTCCGGATATTAAAAGAGAAAAATCCCTGCCGGGATTTAAAAACCGGAAACAGCAAATCAGAAAAATGAATGGCGGAATTATAGGGTTGCATACTGGCGCGGGTAAAAGATGGGCATTGAAAAAATGGGACATTAATGGTTACGCCGCGCTTGCTGAAAAGATTTTGAGAAATTCGGATTTAAACATTGTGTTGCTCGGAGGAAGACTGGAGCAGGCACGAAATTCAAAAATAAAGGGAATTCTTGCGAATAAAGGACTGAAGGCAATTAATGTTAACACGCAAGGCAGCATTAAAAATTTTATAGATGTAATCAATAGTTGCAACCTTGTTGTATGCGGGGACACCCTCGCGCTGCATATAGCGCTTGGTCTCGGGAAAAAAATTGTTGCGCTCTTTGGCCCGACCTCGCCGCGGGAAATAGAAATGTATGGCTGCGGAGTCAAAATAGCGCCGGCGCTTGATTGTGCCTGCTGTTACAGGGGAAAATGCAACGAAAAGCCCAATTGCATGGACATGATAAGCGTTGACAAAGTGTATAATGCAGTTGTAAAATTAATCAACTAATGCTTAAAACAATTGAGGCAATAGAATTATGAAAGGCATCATTTTGGCTGGAGGAGCTGGAACAAGACTGTACCCATTGACTTTAAGTTTGTGCAAGCAATTCTTGCCTGTTTATGACAAGCCGATGATTTATTATCCATTGTCAGTGCTCATGCTTTCAGGAATAAGGGAAATTCTTATTATCTCTACCCCACAGGACTTGCCGAGGTTTAAAGATCTGTTTCATGACGGGTCTCCGCTTGGGTTGAATTTTTCCTACGCCGAGCAACCCCAACCTAACGGGATTGCAGAGGCGTTCATACTTGGCGAACGGTTTATTGGGAACGACAGCGCCTGTCTGGTTCTCGGCGACAACATCTTTTTCGGACATGGATTGGTGGACTTGCTTAAAAAAGCTGTCAGCGATGTTAATAAATCCGGCGGAGCCACGATATTCGGCTATTATGTGAATGACCCAGAGAGGTATGGCGTTGTCAATTTTGATAAGAACGGAAGAGCCATCTCTCTTGAGGAAAAGCCAAAGGCTCCAAAATCAAATTACGCCGTAACGGGGCTGTATTTTTATGATAACAATGTTATTAAAATTGCGAAAGAGCTTAAGCCGTCACAGCGCGGGGAACTTGAGATTACCGATGTCAACAAAAAATACCTTGAGGCGCAAAATTTGAGAGTGGAGCTTCTTGGCAGGGGTTATGCATGGCTTGACACCGGAACGCACGAGAGCCTGCTTGAGGCAGGGCAGTTCATCGCTACAATAGAAAAGCGGCAGGGATTGAAGGTCGCCTGTATTGAGGAGATTGCTTACAGACAGGGATATGTAAATAGAAAACAATTTGAAAAACTGACAGCGCCTTATAAGAACAATGGTTATGGCCAGTATCTGTTGAAGATTTTAAACGAGGCCTGATCGGAATGCCTTTCAATTTTAGAAGACTTGATATTGAGGATATCATCCTGGTTACTCCTGATGTATTTGGGGATACCCGTGGATTTTTTTCAGAAAAATACAAGTATTCCTGTTTTGCAAATGCAGGGATAAAGGATCTCTTTGTTCAGGATAACCATTCCAGATCGGCGATGGGCATTTTAAGGGGCTTGCACTATCAGAAGAAACCCGCTGCGCAAGGCAAACTGGTGTGGTGTCTGAAGGGCAGGATATTTGATGTTGCAGTGGATATAAGGAAAAAATCGCCCTCATTCGGGAAATGGGTGGGAATAGACCTTTCCGATGAAAATAATTACATGCTGTACATCCCTGCGGGTTTTGCCCATGGGTTTGTAGCGCTGAGCGATTTCGCAGAGGTTATTTATAAATGCACCAGCGAATATTCAAAAGAGCATGAAAGGGGAATAGTCTGGAACGATCCCGATTTAAGCATAAAATGGCCTGTTGTATCTCCGGTGCTTTCAGAAAGAGACTTGCAGCTTCCATTGCTGAGGCATGCCGATATAGATTTTTAACGACCATTAGAATATGAAGATTCTTGTCACGGGCGCGAATGGACAACTGGCAAAGGAGATAATAAATATCTCAACATTGAGGGGCTATTCGGTTATTTCAAAAAGCAGGGAAGAATTGGATATTACAATCCTTTCATCGGTGTGCGACGCATTGTCAAGTTTTAAGCCCAATATAGTGATAAATTGCGCAGCCTACAATGATGTGGATAGAGCCGAGACTGACTGGCAGAATGCGTTTTTAGTTAACGGAACAGGAGTAAAGAACCTGTCAATTGCATGTTCAAAAATAGATGCTGAAATTGTTCATTTGAGCAGCGATTATGTATTTGATGGACTCAAGGGGAAACCTTATACAATAGTTGACAAGCCTGCCCCGGTAAATAAATATGGCGAGAGTAAATTGCTTGGCGAAGAACTTTTAAAGCGACACAGTAACAGGTTTTTTCTTATCCGCACAAGCTGGGTATTCGGAACCGGAAAATTTTCATTTCCCAAAAGGGTAATTGAATGGGCGTCAAAAAACAAGAAATTAAGAATTGTGGATGATCAAATATCCATTCCCTCCTATAATATAGATGTGGCGCGGGCGGCAATAGATTTAATCCAGACCGGAAACTGCGGCCTTTATCACATAACCAATTCAGGATTCTGCAGCAGGTATTCATGGGCAAGGCGCATCCTGAATACAATCAAATGGCAGGGGGAGCTTGAACCAGCGAAATCCGGGGATTTTCAGACTCCGGCAAAACGGCCAGGGTACACCGTCCTGGATGGTTTTCCTTTACAGGATACAATTGGTTATTTGCTTCCTTCATGGGAGGATGCAACGGAAAGATTTTTGAGAGGATTGGGGGAGGCATTATGAAAAAATTGTTAATCACTGGCGGCGCCGGCTTTATGGGAAGCGAATTTGCAAGGGAAGCTGTAAGACGGGGACACAATACTGTTGTGGCAGATAAACTTACATACGCCGGCGATCTTGCGAGGCTGAAAGAAGTGAAGAAACAAATCGCTTTTTGCAGAATAGATATAAGCAACCGTAAATCCGTTAATGATGTATTTAAGAAAGAAAAACCAGATGTAGTTGTCCATTTTGCTGCAGAAAGCCATGTGGACAGAAGCATTCTTGATGCCACGCCTTTTTTGAATGCCAATATAGTTGGCACACAGGTTCTGCTGGAGGCTGCACTGCAAAATAAAATAGAAAGGTTCATAAACATTTCAACTGATGAGGTTTACGGTGAACTTGAAGAGAAAGGCGAGTTCTTTGAAACAACGCCACTCAATCCCAATTCCCCATATTCGGTAAGCAAGGCATCCGCTGACATGTTCGGGCGCGCCTATCAAAGGACGCACGGATTGCCTGTGATAACTGTCAGACCATCAAACAATTATGGGCACTGGCAGTATCCGGAGAAACTGGTTCCT
The DNA here is from genome assembly GCA_036514535.1 of bacterium. Classification (GTDB taxonomy): domain Bacteria; phylum JAMCPX01; class JAMCPX01; order DATBWZ01; family DATBWZ01; genus DATBWZ01. Next base: position 6,066 of record DATBWZ010000141.1, on the reverse strand, counting down.
GTGGTGATAATCAAGGCAATGAACAATGAAAGAGTGCCGGTTTACGCTAAGGGAGAAAACCGGAGGGAATGGCTCTTTGTATCCGATTGCGTCAACGGAATTTTCAGCATCCTTGAGAAGGGAAAACCAGGCGGGATTTACAACATTGGCAGCGGAGAAGAAAAAAGAAACATAGATGTTGTTAAAAATGTCCTCAAATTATTGAACAAACCGGAAGAATTGATAGAATATGTAAAAGACAGGCCAGGCCATGATTTCAGATATTTTATGAATACGGAAAAGATTAAAAAGGAACTCAACTGGAAACCCGAGGTCTCCTTTGATGAAGGAATTGAGATGACCGTGAAATGGTATCTAAGCAATATATCGTGGGTTAGAAGCAAACTTGATTATCTGAAAAAATACTGGAAAAAGGTTTATAAATAGAATCAAAAAGTCTAATATTAAATAATATTGTATTGACAGTGTAACGTGGCTAAGAATATAATGAATCGCAGAAAATAGCAAGGAGTTAAATGAATGAAAATTCCAGTCTATCAGCCATCTCTCACCGGAAATGAAAAAAAATACGTCAACGAGTGCCTTGATACAAATTGGATCTCCTCCAAGGGTAAATTCGTATCTTTATTTGAACAAAGTTTTGCAGAATACGCAAAGATGAAATACGCCGCCGCGGTATGTAATGGTACGGTTGCTCTGCATCTTGCATTGGTGGCTCTGGGTATCGGTCCCGGAGACGAGGTTATTGTTCCGACACTAACCTATATTGCTTCGGTAAATTCCATTGCCTATACAGGCGCTACACCCGTTTTTGTGGATTCTCTCAGCGATACATGGCAAATGGATCCAGATGATGTCAAACGGAAAATAACACCAAAAACTAAAGCTATCATGGCTGTGCATCTTTACGGGCATCCCTGCGAAATGGATCTTATTGCATCTATTTCTAAAGAATATGACCTGTTTTTAATTGAGGATTGTGCGGAAGCGTTTGGATCATTGTACAAAGGCAAACACGCAGGTGCTTTTGGAGACATAGCCACATATAGTTTTTTCGGTAATAAAACCATTACAACAGGCGAAGGCGGTATGGTTGTAACAAATGATGATACGCTATACGATCGTTCATTGCACTTTAAGGGGCAGGGATTGGCTAAATATCGGGAGTACTGGCATGATGTAATAGGGTACAACTACAGAATGACGAATGTTTGCGCTGCAATCGGTCTGGCTCAATTAGAACAGGCAGATAAATTTATAGATAAAAAAAGAAAGATAGCTGAATGGTACAAATTCGGACTTAAGGGTTTACCAGTGACTGTTCATCCGGAGGTCGGAGATGTAAAGCATTCCTACTGGATGTGCTCCATTCTTGTTGATGACCCTCAGAAACGGGATCCGCTGCGAAATGCTTTGGCAGACGCCGACATAGAGACGAGGCCATTGTTCTATCCCGCCCACACAATGCCAATGTATTCTGGTAAATATCAAAAACATCCTGTTGCTGAAAGCCTTGGATGGAGGGGGATAAACCTGCCAAGCTGGCCAGGACTTACAAAAGAACAGGTTGAGTTTATTTGTGAGAAGATCAGAAAATTTTATGAAAAGGCAAGCAAATGAATTTTATTTTTGGGACCGCTGGCTTTACAAAAGAGGTTGACTGGTTAATTGAAGATTTATTTATTTATAACAAAGTTAATTTCAGGATAAATTTTTTTGTTGCAGAAGACGGCAATGAACTAATTGGGAGAAAAATAAATTCTAAAATTGTTTTATCAGAAGCAGAATTTATTAAAAAATACTCAAAAAAAGTTAATAATTGTTTTGTTGCGGTAGGTAATCCTATATTAAAGGAAAAAATTGTTAAAAAAATAAAAAATTATGCTCCAAAAAGTTTGTTTCCTAACTTGATTCATCCAAATGTCTCTTTTGACAGGCGTAAGAATAAGATTATATTAGGGGAAGGTAATATTATATGTTCAGGGAGTATTTTAACAACAGATATTAAAATATACAACTTTGTCCATATTAATCTTGATTGCACAGTTGGACACGATTCAGTTATAAGTGATTATACTACGGTTTCTCCAGGGGTGCATATTTCAGGGAACGTTAAAATTGCAGATTATGTTTTCATAGGTACCGGCGCTGTGATCTTAGAAAGGATAAGTATTTGTTCAGGTGTTAAAATTGGTGCAGGCGCAACAGTAATTTCCAATATAATAGAACCAGGTACTTATGTCGGAACGCCAGCGCGAAAAATAAAATAAAAAGGATTATAATGTTAAAAGAACTAAGGGAAACTTTTCGGTTCAGATATGTTATATACAATTACGTGTATACCAGTTTAAAGCAGAAATACAGAAGGTCTATTCTGGGTTTTCTATGGTCCGTGGTGGCGCCGCTGCTCCAGAATCTCATAATAGGTGTTGTATTTTATTATCTGATGAGATTTGATATGCCAAACTACATTGTCTATCTGTTTGCTGGTGTTGTTATTTACAATATATTGTCAATTGTTGTTATTCAATCACCCTACGTAATGATAAACAACGAGGGATTTATAAAAAAGATATACGTCCCTAAACTGGTGTTTGTATTACAGGTTGTATTTTTGGAAATAATTAATTTTATATTAATTTTGCTCTCTCTAATAATCCTCGGAATATTATTTAAAAAACTCTCCTTTTCGTTAGCCTATCTATTTTTACCAGTTTCGCTGTTCATCTCAGTTATTTTTTTAATTGGGATTGCAACAACAATAAGTATCATGAGTGTATATTTCAGGGACATGATACATATTGTTCCGGTAGTTATGCAGGCGGCGTTTTTTTTGACCCCTGTTTTGTATCCCATATCAATTGTCCCGGAAAAAATGCAGAAAATTATTAAGTTGAACCCATTTTTTTATTTTGTAGAGATATTCCGTATTCCTGTGTTATACAACAGATTGCCTGACTTTAAATATATAACTTTTTGTGCTTTAATGAGCGTAATTATGTTTTTTGCAGGCTTGCTTATACTTCAGAAGCATAATAACAGGATTATCTTTAAGTTATGAATGATAAAAGAAAAATAGCCATTGATTTTAAAAACGTCTCTTTAATTTACGATCTTTATTACGATAAAACCGCTACGCTAAAAGAATATGTGGTGAATACAATTCTCAGAAGAAGATATACACAGGTAAAAACGGAACAACTTTATGCTCTCAAAAATATTAATTTAGGTATCTTCCAGGGCGAAAGGATTGGGATTATTGGATTGAATGGAGCCGGCAAGAGCACAATGCTAAAAATAATTGCGGGATTGCTTACCCCCTCTGCTGGAGAGATTAAAATCACAGGAAATGTTCAGCCTCTGATTGAAATAGGAGCCGGGTTTAACCCGGAGTTTACAGGAAGAGAAAATATTTATTTAAATGGAGCCATGCTCGGCTTTACAAAAAAGGAAATTAAAGAAAAAGAGAAGGAGATTATTGAATTTACTGAACTCGGCAAATTTATTGACGTGCCTGTGAAGTATTATTCGTCCGGTATGGCATTGCGGCTTGCATTTACAATTGCAACAATAATCCGTCCAGAAATTTTAATAATGGATGAGATGCTATCCGCCGGAGATCTTGAATTCATGCAAAAGGCAAAGGAGCGAATGGATAAAATATTGTCTTCAGCAAAAATACTGATAATTGTGAGCCACGACCTGGGATTGATAAGGTTATTGACGAACAGGGTTATAGTTTTGAATAAGGGAGAAATATTTTTCGATGGCGGAACAGAAGAAGCAATTGAATTTTACCAGACAATGGTTTCTCATAATATAGAAAAGAAACAGGAAATTTTGAGAATTCAGGAGGAGGAGCGGAGAAAGAGGCAAGAGATTAAAAAACATACAGAGGAAGAATTGAGGCGCCAGGAAGAATTAAAGGTAAGAATACTAATAAAAAAAGTATATGCAGAAAATGTAAAGGGCGGTATCCAGGAGATCTATCCCCAGGATGATGTTTCTTTTGGTATAGAGTTTGAAACAAATATTGACTTTGATGAATTTTATATTAATCTACACTTAAGAAATAGGACCAACACGGATATCGCTCATTTCAGGAACGATTTTTCCGGAATTGATTTGGAAAATTTAAAAAAGGGCAAGTATAATATTAAAATAAATATTTTCAGTATACCCTTCCGCTCAAATCCTTATAAATATTTTTTTAGATTGGTAGGCATTAATGGCGGAGAACAGGTTATGTCAGATTCAACAATTGAGCATTTTGAGATTTCAGGAGATATGAAAAAGGATATGTTAATCAAAAATAATTGGCAAATTAAACAAGTAATCTAATATTATGAAAGTTTTAATATGGTTTCCTTCAAATGTCAAGGGCGGCGGCCCAAGATTATTTGTAAATCTTGTGTCTGCTTTAAGCAGGATTAAAGAAATTGAAAAACTTAAGATTGTTTTATCAGCGGAATGTAAAAATAATGAATATTTTGAAGGGTTAAAAAAAATTGATTCTGTAAATATCTACTATTACCCCAACTCTAAAATCACTGAATTGAAATCTGAGGCCGAGGTTATTGAAGGAAAGATTTCGGATTTAACAAAAGGGATAAGTGAATTGGAACATGAAATTGCAAAAATTAATTTACCTGAAATATTAGAAAAAGACACAGCATTTTTTCGAAAAATAGCCAATCCCATTGTATTATTAAAACTAATGTCAAGGTATATAAAAATAGTGGGTGATATAAAGCACAGAATTGGGAATAAACAGGACGAAATAAATAAACTATCTGTTGAATTGAATGATATCCTTGAAAAAGAAAAGAAGTTAAGATTTAATGAAATAAAAATTAAAGAAGAGAAAATTAGGGAAAATCCAGTTGACCTTTATGGTGAGGATTGTGATGTTGTGTATTTCTTCTGGCCACATTTTATTGAATTTCAGGAAACAACAAGACCGAGTGTGTGCACATTTCAGGATGTTGTAATACTTGACTTCCCCGAAAATGTAGGTGGAAGCAACGCTAAAAATTTTTTTGAGGATAGTCAAAAATGGCTTACTGAAACAACAATTATAGCGACATCATCTAATTATATTAAATCAAGGTTGCAGGATCTTTTTAATTTAAAATCTGACTCAATAATTGTTGTTCCTCACAGGGGATTTGTTATGGAATACTTCTCAATTAAAGGTAATGCAGACAAAATAAGAGGTAAATATAACTTACCCAAAGAATATATTGTTTACCCAGCGAATCTTGGATTTCATAAAAATCATTATAATCTCTTGATAGCACAATCAAGATTTAAGTACAAAGAAAAGTATCCCCTTGTTCTTTTTGGTAACTTTACTGAGTATATAAGACAATCTCCTCCTGATTATCCAGAATTACTTAATTGTGCAAGATTAGTTAGTTTGATAAATCGGCTTAAATTAGGACAGGGAAGAGATTTTTTTTCACTTGGATATGTTGAAGATGAAGATGTCTTTGCACTAATTAAAAATGCTAAATTTCTTGTCATGCCTTCTCTGGCTGAAGGTGGAGGGAGTTATCCGGTTGAAGAAGCATTAAGGATGGGTGTTCCGGTTGCCTGTTCGGATATTCCGGTCATGAGAGAGCATCTTGCCGGTAGAACAGCCAGGATAAAATGGTTTGACCCTGAGTCAACCAACTCTATTACAGAAGCAATGAATGAAATAATAGAACATTATGATTTATACAGGGAATCTGCAATTAAAGGTATGAATGACCCTGCCCAATCTTGGGATGAGATTGCAGAAAATTATGTCAAAATTTTCAAAATGGCAATTGAGAAATTTTACAAAAGAAATAATTAACATGGAAATAAAGACTCTTAGCATTTGGATTGGCTTTGACCATAAATTACCCATCAAGAGAGAGGGATGGGCAAGGGTTGTTCTTTATCTTGTGAAGCATTTATTGAAGAATTATTCAATTGGATGCGAGATATGGTGTTACTCATATAATTATGGAGAGGTAAGTGAATTATTTTCAGAATTATTGGGGGATGTATTTTACAGTAATAGGATAAAGATAATAA
>DATBWZ010000140.1:0-9686 GCA_036514535.1 bacterium | reverse complement strand
GAAAGGCCGGGGATTATATGGCAATGGCATCAAGGTATGTGAAGGGCGGTGTTCATCCAAAATACCTTGCACTTTTGGCAACAAAATTATACGCTACAGCAGATGACCCGGATGCCGGTTTAAGGTTTGCAGAAGATGCTTTTAATGTAGAAAGGGACCCGAATATAAAAAAAGAACTGGAAAGGAGAATTAAGGAATTAACCGTGGAAAAAGACTTAAAACTTTTAAACTCATCAATTGAGGAATTCTATAAAAAATCAGGCAAAAAACCTGCAAAATTGGAAGAACTTATTGCCGCAGGAATTTTGAGGGTCCTTCCTGAAGAGCCATTTGGAGGCGAATATATTATTAATAAACAGGGTATAGCTCAAAGCACAACCTATAAGGGTTCATTAAGGATTGATACCTCTAAATTTTCTGAAAAAATGGATAAAAATTAGGTCCAAGATGAAGATTGTTGAAATAAATAAACTAAAAAAATCATTTAGACGGGGATTTTTGGGCAGAAGATTCCTTGCACTCAAGGGGCTTTCTTTTTCTGTGGAAAGGGGTGAGGTTTATGGCCTTCTCGGTCCAAATGGTGCCGGCAAGACAACAACAATAAAAATTCTTACCGGGCTCCTGTCAGCGGATTCTGGAGGGATTAAGATATTAGGTGAACCCATAGGTGCTCCAAGAATCAGGGAAAAGATTGGCTTCCTTCCAGAGAATCCGCAGTTCCATGATTTTCTTACTGGTGAGGAATTTCTAAATTTTCATTCAAACCTGCTCGGCATGCCAAGGTATGGAAGAAAAGAGAAGATAAAGGAACTGTTTAATGCTGTTGGGCTCAAAGGGGCAGGGGATTTAAAACTCAGGGCATACTCAAAAGGAATGATTCAGCGGATTGGGGTTGCCCAGGCACTTCTCGGAGAGCCAGAGATACTTATTCTTGATGAGCCGATGTCCGGACTTGACCCGATTGGTAGAAAGGAACTCAGGGATATAATCCTCTCTCTTAAGGAAAGGGGCAAAACCATATTCTTCTCAACACACATATTGCCGGATGTGGAGGTAATCTGCGACAGGATTGGGGTAATACTTAATGGTGAACTCAAGGGCGAGGGCAAACTGGAGGAACTCCTCGGAGCAAGAATTAAATCATATGAAATATCATTCAGGGGAGGAAATACAGGATTGATTGAAAAATTAAATAACGTCTCTACAAGGATTCTTAGGGGTGCTGACCAGATAACAATTTATCTTGAAAAGGAGGAACTTGTTGATAAGACAGTTCAGGATATAATTCAGGCAGGGGGTAAGTTGGCTGCCCTGATTCCACACCGTGAGACACTTGAGGAATATTTTGTCCGGACTTATGGAAAGGAATGGGTAAGATAAATCTATGAAAAAGACAATCTCAATTGCAATTCTTACATTCAAGGAGGCAATCAGGGAGAAGATCCTCTATAATCTCATTGTGTTTGCCCTGATTTTTATAGGGGTTGGGGCAGAGGCAGCTTATTTTGTAATTGGCGACTGGGAGAGGATTGTTAAGGACATTTCACTCTCAAGCATTGAAATATTCGGAGTGCTTATATCTGTATTCCTGGGGGTGGGTTTAATTGCAAAAGAGGTTGACAGAAAAACAGCTTATGCAATCCTCTCAAAGCCAGTGTCCCGCACAAGTTTTGTTCTCGGTAAATACTTAGGACTCCTAATGATTCTTGGATTAAATTCTATTATAATGCTGATTGCATTATTTATTGCACTCTTGTATGCCAGAAGTCCGGTAGAATTTGTTACAATTCAGGCATTTGTCCTAATATTCTTTCAGTTTATGATAATCGGAGGATTTGCACTTCTTTTTTCTACCTTTACAACCCCGACCCTCGGTGCAATTATTTCACTTACACTTTATGTAATTGGACACCTCTCTCATGACCTCCAGTATTTTACATCAGAAAAATTTTCCCCATTGTTTCGCTGGGTTGCAAAATTTTTCTATTTGACCCTGCCTAATCTTGAAATTCTGAATGTTAAGCCCCTTGCTACCTACAGCACCCCTGTAGAGGGTGCTTATTTCTTAAATGCAATAGTTTATGGTATTTGTTATTCAGTATTTTTAATAACTGTTGCAGTTCTTATCTTTAGAAGAAGGGACCTAAAATGAAGAACGGGTTTACTCTCATAGAATTGATGATTGTTGTAGCAATCATCGGCATTCTTGCCGCAATTGCAATTCCTAATTTTATGAGGTTTCAGGCAAGGGCAAGGCAGACAGAGGCTAAGAGCAACCTCAAGGGATTATTCACAGCCTCAGTTGCAAACTATTATGCAGAGAAAGAGGATTTTGCAAGTGGAGATGTATGCTTGATTGGATTTAAGCCAGAGCGCGGAAACAAGTATTGTTATTCCATGGGAGGGGCAGCAAACTTAAGTCCTTCAGCACCCTGTCCAGTTGGGGGGGGTGGTGGAGGAGCCTGCGTTGTCTGTGGCTGGCTTGTTGATTTAGATAAATGGGGGACACCACCAGGCGGGGACTGTGGTGATGCAAACCCACCAAATCCAGCATTCGCACTGGGTGCAGGAGCAGGAGGATGTTTGCCAGGTGCAGGTCCTACATGGCCAGCAACCTGTCCAGGGGTTGAGATAGTGGATGGAAAAGAGGCAATCTTCTGTGCTGAGGCAGCAGGCGATATTGATGGGGATACATTCATAGACAAATGGTGGATAAGGGGCGCAGGTATAGATAACCAGAAATCTGCAATTGATGGTATGCCCTGTCAGGAAACAGGACACAACGATGTCTTAAATTGAGTGTAGTCATGTATGAAGATCAATCACATCGGGATTGCCGTGAAAAAAATAGAAGAATCCATTGGTATTTATACTACGCTCCTTGGAAAAGAAAGCGTTCAGTTTGAGGGTGTTCCAGGTGATTCCGTAAGGGTTGCCTTTGTCCAGATTGGAGGGAGCAGAATAGAGTTGCTTGAGCCCACCTCGCCCGCAAGTCCGGTCCATAAATTTATTGAAAGATACGGCGAGGGTATTCATCATATTGCAATAGAGGTGAGGGATATAAATAAAGCAATCCATACGCTGAAATCCCGCGGTGTCCGGATGATTGATGATACCCCGAGAAAAGGGGCTCATGATATGCTTATCGCCTTTGTTCATCCAGAATCAGCCAACGGGGTTCTGCTTGAACTCTGCCAGCAGGAGTGAATTCCTGATGACTCCTATGACCGAAGAAAATGTTGGGGAATTAAATCACCTATTGATTATCTTATTGAGTAGGGGGAATTGTCGCATATGTCCTTGACTTATACAAAAAATTGACTTTTATTATATATTGTTCTATAATTATAACTTAAAAGTGAAATACCGGCTAAATATAGTGGGGTTTTGCTGTTTGTTGTCTTTCTCATGGATAACAATCTCATTCGCCGACATATACATGAGCGTAGACAAAGAGGGTGTACCATTTTTTACCAATATTCCCTCAAAAGACGAATTCAAACTGCTCTATAAAGAGAGATACAAGATACAAAAAAATTCTATCATGTTAAGAGATCTTGACGGTATTATAAAGCGTGCCGCAAGCAAGCACAATGTTGATTATCCTCTTGTAAAGGCAGTAATAAAGGTTGAAAGCGATTTTAATCCTCATGCTGTTTCCAATGCTGGAGCAATGGGATTAATGCAACTCATGCCTGGAACAGCAGAGATGCTGAAAGTAAAAGATGTCTTCCATCCGGGCGACAATATTGACGGCGGGGTCCGGTTGCTGAAACTTTTACTCTCCCGCTTTGATGGAAATATTTCACTTGCTCTTGCAGCATATCATGCGGGAGCAGAAAGGGTTTCGCGGTACCAGGACATCCCGCCAATTGATTCAACGAGAAAATTCGTAACTAAAGTAATAAAATGGATGATTAAATATCAGGAAAAGGAAAAAGCTGAGACGGTCAGGAATGAAAACGAAAATTATGATTAGGAGGGACTGATGGTAAAAAAGAACCTTAAGGAAAAGGACACGCCCTTCGATCAGCATTTTAAGAATGCAAGAAAATTTCTGCAAAATAACAACCTCGTTGAGGCAAAGGACGAACTTGAGGCCGCTTTAACAATAAAACCAAATGACGACAGAGCGCTTAACCTGATCGGCATGGTCTTTTTTAAACTTGAAGATCTGCAAAAGGCTGTGGATATATTCAAACAACTCATCAAGAGAAATTCAAATGTATCAACTCTCTATACAAACATCGGACTCGCTTATATTAAAATGGAACAGTACGATAAATCAATTCCTGAACTTAAAAAGGCTCTTGAAATGGACAAAACAAATAGCAATACACACAATTATCTTGGGCTTGCCTATTCCAAAATAGGAGAATTTGAGCTTGCAAAACAGGAATTTGAACTCGGAAAATCACCCAAAATGGTGGAAAAAATGGAACAAAAGATAAAAGAGGTCATGAACAAAGCAGCGCTTCCGGCAGATATTAAGGAAAAACTTCAAGAAGAGGAAGCGAAGATCCTTGCCAGTCAGCCGGAGGAACTGCCGAAAGAAATTCAGGAGCAACAAAAACAAGAAGAAACGCAAGAAGTAAAATCTCCTCAGGAAAAAGAATCGCCGCCTGGGGCAAGCGCAACTGAAAAACCTGAGGAAACAGCGCCCACTGCCCCCTTTGCCGGCATCTCAACCCTGGAAGAGATAACAAATAATGCAGAATTAAAGGCATCGGACATAGAGGGGGTGAAAATACTCAACGAAAAACTTCTTGTAATTGGGGTGAATAATTCAACAGCATTCAGTAAGCTTTCCGATACCCTCGCCATCTACGGAGAACTTAAATTTTCCCCCGAGTTAAAGAGATTTAAGGGAAAAGAAACAAAAGCGGTCTTCGGAAGCAAGGAGAACCCGATACAGAGAATACACGGAACAGGCAGAATTTTACTGACTTTATCCAATAGCAAACCGCAGATCTTCAAAATTGAGGATGGTCACATATTTATTTCTGAACCTAAGTTGCTGTCTTTTTACGGCAATTTTGAATGGGAAAACGGCAGAATCCAGACCGAGGGCGCAGAGGATCTAAATCTTGTTCATTTCTGGGGCAAAGGGGTAATCGTCCTTGAGACAAAAGGTGAACTGATAAGCATGACAAGCACAGTTCAAAGAGTGTTAACTGTTGACCTTCTATCTCTTCTTGGGTGGTACGGAAAACTTATACCGCAGCTTAGGATAGTTGAAATACCGAATCCGCAGGGAAAGGATAAAAGGTCCATGATAGACTTTAAGGGGGATGGAATGGTCATCCTGAATTCAGCTTCCGGCTGAAAATGCAGTCAAATTCAGAGAAATTCTGGAACATCCCAAACATTATCACATTCAGCCGCATTCTTCTTGCCCTGCTCGTAATAATATTGCTCTGGTTTCTGGAAGCGTATAAAAATAACTACTACGCCAACATTATCCTCAGCTGGACAGCAGCCATTTTCTTCATAATTGCCTCTATCTCGGACTATGTTGATGGTTATCTAGCCCGAAAATACAAAATTATAACAGATTTTGGAAAGCTCCTTGATCCCATAGCAGATAAGATACTTGTAATATCCGCGATTATAATGCTTATCCCGTTGAACCGCATAGCGGCCTGGATGGCTGTAATATTAATATCGCGTGAGATTACAGTAACAGGAATAAGGGCAATTGCAGCATCCGAAGGCGTAATTATTTCTGCCTCAAGCGGTGGTAAACTGAAAACCATTCTATTGTCAATAGCATTGGGAGCGCTTCTGATATTTCATCCGATAAATATCTTGGGCATTATTATTGACGCAAAACTAATCGGCAACGTAACACTCTGGCTTGCTTTTATCGTCTCTGTCTGGTCAGGAGCAAGTTACAGTAAAAATTTTATTGACGAAATTGCAAAAAAATAACTTGCCAAGCATGTTTCTATCGTATAAAATCAACCACTCAGGAGGTTTTTATGGCAAGAACATGCGAAATTTGTGGAAAGAAACCCTCTTCGGGAAATCGGGTCAGCCATGCAAACAATAAACGGCGGAGAAACTGGTTGCCAAATCTGAAGAACATAAAAATCCAGACCAAAGACGGCGTAAAAAAAATAAAGGCATGTACCCAGTGCATTAAATCAGGCAAAATACGGAAAGCTGCCTGATTATCCTTTCACCCTCTCCACTGAGACAACCCCCTTTACCTTTTCAAGAGCCTTTAACATATTCTTAAATTGGTTTTGATTTAATACTTCCACATAAAAAGTGTTAATTGCCCTGTTGTTACTGAGAGTCCTTACATCCGCTTTCTGAATATTGACATTTGAGGATGATATAGACTTGGTAATGGCAGCAAGCATTCCTGGCTTGTCAAAGCATATAACCTTTAATTTGATAGAATATAATGCATTATCAGAAGAAGCCCATTCCACATCCACCCGCCGCTCAGGATCAATTTCAAAAACCCTCGGGCAATCCCGATTATGGACGGTTATTCCTTTCCCCCTTGTTATAAACCCGATGATTGGTTCATCTGGAATTGGCAGACAGCACTTGGCAAATCTTATAAGAACATCATCAATTCCTTTGACCTTTACTCCTGCGCGAGATTTTCTGATCGCGCTCTTAAACAGCTTCTCTATAAAACCTTCTTCCTGTTCAGCTGTTTTTATCAACTCTTCTTTTGGAAGGATCTTTTTGAGAATATTATGAGTCTTAAGTCTTCCGTAAGCTATTGAGGAATAGAATTTATTTATATCCGAATAATTGAACTGCTGTGCAATTGCAGGCATCTCGGATTCTTTAATGTATTTCAATAAATGTTTACCAAATTTCTCAACTTCACGTTCAAAAATCTCCCTGCCAAGGGTTTCGCTCCGCTCTTTTTCGCTCCGCTTTAACAATTCCCTGATCTTCGTTCTGGCCCTGGAGGTTTTTACGAACTTCAGCCAGTCTTTGCTGGGGGCGTTTTTTTGGGAGGTTATGATCTCAATAGTATCTCCGCTTTTTAACTGGAATCTTAAAGGCACAATCCTGCCATTAACCTTTGCGCCGCTGCAGTGGTTGCCTATATCTGTATGAATGCTGTACGCAAAATCAACAGGAGTCGCATCTTTAGGCAGAATTTTCACATCCCCTTTCGGCGTAAACACATAGACTTCGTCAGGAAAAAGATCTATTTTCATGCTTTCAAGAAACTCAGAAGGGTCATCTAGTTCCTTCTGCCATTCAAGCAGCTGCCTCAACCATGCAAAACTTTCTATATCCTTTGCCTCTACTTTTTTACCTTCTTTATATGTCCAGTGTGCGGCAATGCCCTCCTCTGATATCCTGTGCATCTCCAGTGTCCTAATCTGTATCTCCATCCTCTCGCGCCTGGGGCCTATAATGGCGGTATGAAGGGATTGATACATATTTGGTTTAGGCATTGCCACATAATCCTTAAACCTTCCAGGGATCGGTTTCCAATGGGAATGAACGATACCGAGCGCCTGATAGCACTCCATCACAGTGTTCACAACAATTCTGAATCCAACTATATCGTAAATATCTTCAAAAGGTAGATCTTCTTTTTCCATTTTTTTATAGATGCTGTAAATGTTTTTTACTCTGCCGTATACCTCGGCATTAATATTATTTTTGCTTAATAATTCCGAAAGTTTACCCCGAGCTTCCTCTAAATATATTTCTCTCTCCTTTTTGGTTTTTGCAAGCTTCCTGGCAATAAGGAGGTACTGTTCGGGCTTCAAAAATCTGAATGCAATATCTTCAAGCTCGGACTTAATCCAGTCTATTCCGAGCCTGTGAGCTATTGGTGCATAAATATCCTGTGTCTCCTTTGCTATTTCTTTTTGTCTCTCCTCTGGCAGATAGTTAAGCGTCCTCATATTGTGGAGTCTGTCAGCGAGTTTGATTACAATTACTCTTATATCCTTTGACATTGCAAGGATCATCTTTCTGAAGTTATCCGCCTGCTCATCCATATCGGAAGTAAAGGAAAGGCGGCTTACCTTAGTTACTCCGTCTACAAGTTCGGCTACCTCCTTTCCGAATAAATTCTCCAATTCCTCCAGGGTAGTCCATGTATCCTCTATGGTATCGTGAAGAAGCCCTGTAGATACACTTTGGGTATCCATCTTCAAGTCTGCAATTATACTGGCAACCTCAAGTGGATGACTGAGGTAGGGTTCGCCTGATCTTCTTACCTGCCCCTGGTGCACCTTTGCCGAAAACACATAGGCTTTGTTGACCAGAGCAATATCCGCATCCGGATTATAGGCATAAATCTTATCAATTATTTCATTCAAACGCGCCATTAAAGGCTAACGATCAGGCAGGGTAGATATTATTTAACTTTGTATTCCGGAATGTTTGTTTCTTTTTCAAAAATTGGCGTCACTTTCCCGATTGCAATCTCCCTAAGAGCAACTACTATTTCTTTATTTTTATCCTTGTTATCAATTAACAATCTTGCCCCATTTAAAATCTGTTTTGCCCTTTTTATGGCCAAATGCACAAGGACGAATCTGTTTTGAACTTTTTTTAAACAATCTTCAACGGTAATTCTTGCCATAGTTATATACGCTCCTTATTAAATTATAATAATTCTTTATCTTTCTGTCAAGAAACAATTGCACTGTGAATTGCCACATAAAAAATGTTACCCAAATCTTTCGTCCCGCTTTAGCTTCCAGTAACACTTTCCTATAAACCAGCCGGAGTCACAATAGTCTCCTCGCAAGATACGGATTCGCCTGTTATTTTAGATAAAATGAAATCCCAACGGCAGGAGTTCCTGCAGTGCAAGTTCTTCTATTCTCTTTTTTTCCAGCACAAAAATCTTCAGTCCAGGGGCAAATTCGTAAAGCGCCTGTCTGCATGCACCGCAGGGATAAACAGGATTTTTGGTTGCGACTATAGCAATACTTTTAAAAGATTTTGCGCCGCCCGATACCGCCTTGAAGAGAGCAACCCTTTCTGCACATAAAGTCAACCCAAAAGAGGCGTTCTCAATATTGCAGCCGGTATAAATTTTGCCCGAAATCGTTAAAAGGGCGGCCCCGACACGGAATTTTGAATACGGCGCATATGCGTTTTTCATAGATTGCTTTGCTGAATTGATAAGTTTTTTCTTATCGTTCATAATTAAATTATACCAAGTTTCTTTTTTAAGACAAAAATGATTTATCAAAATCCTATCCTATGTCGTTTTGTCTTCGGAGGAGCCATCAACTGCCTTATTGCATCAAACACAACCCTGAATTTAGCATCGTATTTTTTCTCAAGTGCCTCAAGTTTAGGCGCAAGTTCAGCATTTGAGGAAAGGATTCTCCTGAGTTTCACGAATGCCCTCATGATTTCAATATTCACCTGGATTGCCCTCGTGCTATTCAGGACACTTGAAAGCATTGCTATGCCCTGCTCTGTGAAGGCGTAAGGTTGATATCTGCGACCTCCCCATTCACTTGAGGTCACAAAATGTGACCTCAAGATTTTAAATTCATCCCTGGTTAATTGAAACATAAAGTCAGCAGGAAACCTTTCAATATTACGCTTAACTGCCTGCAATAGCACCTTTGTTTTAACCCCATAGAGCATTGATAGTTCAGCATCAAGCATAACCTTCTGTCCTCGGATAAGCAGAATTGCATGCTCTATTCTTTCAACAGGAATTATTG
>DATBWZ010000139.1:0-17148 GCA_036514535.1 bacterium | reverse complement strand
TGTGCACGCCAGGTGCAATCCAACCTCACCATTTTCGGCCACATCCACGACAAAGCCGCTTTCCGACAGCCCCTTCCGAAGGTAGGAGGCTGTCTTTTTTTCATCTTCTACTATTAGGATACGCATTTTCTGAGTCTCTTGGCTTCCAGAAAGTATAAAGGCCCAGCCCAAGCGTGGGAGCAGAGAGCAGTGACACTGTTCAGTTAATAGACCTCCCTAAAATTATCAGTAACTCCTTTATGGACAGTCAATAGGTTGCGGTGTGGGAGTAACCGGCGCAGGAATTGCATAGTTATTCGGTGTTGCCGGAAGTTGATTTGCTAATCCTTCACAAATTGTATCTGCTAATCCCTGCGTTTGCGCATCAGGCCAATATGCAATTATAGTTATGCTAAATGGCTGAGGAATATTCCCAGCCCATCCAGGAAGTGGTAAAGATGCACCAAGTGCTGCGCAAGGAATCTTGTTCGTTGTTGCAGGGTCGTTAATGCAATGATATGCTGTATATCCGCCGATAGTAGTATTTGCCGGATTACAATTGTTGTTACTAAAAGTTACTGTAGCCGGGCTTGTCCAACAACATCGTACATTTGCAACGCCCGTAGGATTACCACCTGTTGCACCAATAACGTTAATAGGCACTGAACCCGCAAATGTCCATGGACCAGTAGCAACAGCACTGGTGGGTTGGTATTTTTCGCAGCCCCATATTGAAACAAGTAATACAAGCAAAACACTTAACTCCTTTCTTTTTAATAAATTTTTCATAATACCCTCCTTTGGCAAATTTATAGTAATTTAATATATTGAATTCAATTAAGTTGTCAAGCGCAATTTATAACTGTCACGCCGCTTGCAATGAGAATTATGCGCAACCATAGCCGGGTAAACAAAAAAACAATCGGGTAACTATGCCGGCAAGCATTATCAGATGGCCAATAATGATTACCTGAACAGCAAAAATGGCGCCTGGCATTTCAAGTAATCATCATTTCCCTTTTCCAGGATGGTCATCCAGGTGTTTTTTTATGTGGCCCGGCGTGGTCTCTTTTTTAATCTGGCCAGGAGGCACATGCATCACACAGGATAGGGAAAAGAAGAGCGCTACAACAAATGATAAAAGGGATATTTTATTGATCTTCATGGTTTATATTTTATTATACAATCATTTAAAAATCAAATCATCCGCCGTTAGAATGCAAAAACAAATCTATTCCCCCGATAAATACATAAGGAGGTAAAATATGGAAAATAATAAATCCTACAAGCATGTTTTTATGGTGGAGAAGAGCGGGGATGGAGAAAGAACTTTCTGGACAAAGGTCGGAGTGGCATTCGTAAACAAGGATAATTCCCTTACTGTTGAATTGAATGCTATTCCGCTTTCAGGACGATTGCAAATCCGGGAACCAAAACAGAAACAGGAATAATGGTCAGACCGAAAGGACAGCCATAACATCGGCCACTTCTATCATGTTCATACATCTGTTTTCATTGCAATGAATCCTCTCCATTGTTCCAACGCATGGTGAGCAATGAGGTGGTCTGTAAAGGATATGCACCCTGCCGCCGGACGGTTTCCAGACCCGGGGGGTGGTGGGGCCGAAAAGGGCAAGCGTATTTACACCAAGAAATCCTGCTATGTGGGCAAGCCCGGAGTCATTTCCGATAAAAAATTCTGCCTTTGTCAAAATGTTAACCACCTCGGACAATGGAGCGCCGTCCACAACACGGTGACCCGATTCCATTATGCGTGAAACCATCCCTGCCTCTGCAGGGCCTGTTATAAACAACACAGTCCGCCCGGAATTCCGTAGTCTTTTTGCAAGGGAAAGGTAACGGTCTAACGCCCAGTTCTTCAGCCTGTTGCCGCTGCCAGGGTGTATAACCGCTGTGCCATTATGGATATCATCCGTGTTTCTCCAGTTTAGATCCCAGTCCGGATTGACCCAAAATATTTTCTCAAGGTGCTCTGTGATGTGGCCATTGAAATTCTTTGGAGGAATAAAAGATTCGCATACAAAAGGAACACCGATAGCTTCAAGATTGCGCTTTAATGTTTCAGCGCCCCGCTTAAAAAACGCAAAAATCCTGTTGAACCTTCTGAGGTTTCCAAATTCTTCCGGTAAAAAATCATCTGCAAACAATCTGGAGACTTTGCCTGAATCTATTGATTCCCACGCTTCCACAAAAGGAAAGACATTTTTTAAATCATAAAGCCAGGACTGGGTTAGAAGGCTTACTGAATGCCCTTTGTTCCTTAATTTAAGAACAAAGGATAATACAATAGACACATCCCCTAGTGCACCAGGATGGATAATCAGAATTTTACCCGGTAATTCTGCGACCAAGTAAACTGCTTTAAAGAAAATCAAGCCCGCCATAAAACAAATAGGCGGGCAACAGCAATTTTAAATAATTTCCCTTAGAGCTTTACTACGTTTGCAGCCTGAGGCCCCTTTGGACCCTGAACAACATCAAACTGCACATCTTCGCCCTGTTTCAGAGTTTTAAACCCGTCACCCGTTATTGCGGTGTAATGGATAAAAACATCCTGTCCGTTGTCCTGCTGGATGAAGCCAAACCCTTTTTTCTCGTTGAACCACTTAATCTTACCTACTGCCATAACTTATCTGTCCTCCTTTTTTCCTCGCATAACGAGGTTTCTTCAAAGGGGTACATAGCCCCCTTATTAATATTAAATCTATCATAATAAAAAAGAATGTCAACAATTTCGTTATGTTGGCGTTTACGCTATTAAAGAAATAAAGTGCTTGACAATATTTTTAACCTATGATAAGGATTTATTAAGTGCGTTTTAAAATAAATTATTCTTCGGGAGGGATGGTTATGAAAAAGTTTTTTATTTTAGTGATTGTACTAATTACTGCGGTTCAGGTAGCCTACGCTGCTCTACCAAGCGTAAGCGGCGGGTCTGGGCTTATAATCTCAAGAACAACAGATGTTCTTAAAAGAGGGGCATTCAACACCAGCATTTTCCTGAATACTAATATATACAGTATCTCTGAAGATAATATCTGGCCAAAACGGAATACGGATATTAACCCCTCGCTGTCATTTAACTACGGGGTCATTGATACCTTTGAAGTTGGCCTCCTGTTGCCATTCGTTATCGGCGCAGGAATAAAGAGCAGTGGTGATGTTCTGAATTTTACAGAAACAGAAACGGGATCAGGGCTGGGCAAAATGAAACTCATTTTAAAATACGCCGTCTTTCCGAATACCACCCATACAAAACCATTCAATGCGGGATTAACTGGTTATGTAGGACTGCCTACGAGTTCAAATAAATTTGCAGGCAGCACATCTGTAAATCCCGGAATTGAGTTGAATACAGCGGTATTCTACGGGCAGAAAAAACAGTTTGGAACATATCTTAATTTCGGCTGGGAAAACGGAGATTATTATTATGAACCATGCCCTGCGGGCGCCTATATTGTTGGGAGCGACACTATTGCGTGTCCCTATGATGGTGTAACCTCCGGATCAAAACTCGTAGGAAACCTCGGTGCTGATTATTATCCCGTATCCTCAGTAGGAATTATCTTTGAAGTAATTGGATCCAGCTTCAGTGATACAAAGGACGAGGACCTTTCCGCTGTTATTGGAGCAAAATACATTCCCACTGACTACCTCGCAATTGATGGGGGAGTCGGGATTGGATTGCCGCCTGACCAGACAAAACCAAACTCTGATTACTCTGTGACTTTGGGAGCATCATACCTGTTTGGCAGTGGCAAGGCAGCATCTGCGTCACCGAAGAGCCAGTCGCCGGTCACCACGGCAAAGTCAAGCATGCCCCCGGCAGATGCACCAGTACCTCCAGCCGCAAAGGAAGCAATAAAGGTTATGGTGCTTAATGGATGTGACATAGAAAACACCGCTGAACCGACAGCGAATTTTCTTAAAGGAAAGGGAATAAATGTAGTAAAAGTAGCACAAATAAAAGATGGTAAATATCCGGAAACATCCGTAATGTTTCCAAGAGAATACACCAAGGAAGCTGTGGATATTTCGCGGCTCCTTCCAGGAAAACAGAAGATGGCGCGGCTACCAAAACCAAGAACAGATGCGGACGTAGTCGTAGTTGCTGGCTGTGACCAGATGACAACAAAAGCCGCATCTGCTGCCCAACCGATGATAACCACGCCGCCACCAGCGCCTGTTCCTCCAGCAACATCCGTTCAGAAAAAAGAGCTAAAGGATATTAGTATCAACATCTTTAACGGTTGTGGAAAATCAGGAGTTGGAGAAGAAGCAGCCAAAAAACTATTGCTCGGCGGATACAATATTAAAAAAGTGGGGAATGCCGAAAAGCGTGACTATAAAACAACGGAAATAACCTTTCAGAATATTTACGAAAAAGAGACAAAGGAGATAGCCGATAAACTGAAAGTTACTCCGTCTATGAAACCTGTTACAACGCTTCCTGATTCTGAAATAACAGTAATTATTGGCTGCGACTTTACTGGCAAGTAAAAAAATATTAAAAAATACTTGCGTTAATATAGGATCATATGCTATATTATAATTTATAGATAATATAGCATGTATTGCCTGAATCTAAACAGTTATTAATACTTAAGAGGTATTTCTATAAGAAAAACACTGCCGACTTAAAGGTCATGTATTGTAATATTAGTTAAAATCAGAACAAACCGAAAAAGGGGGAAAATAAATGAGCGAACAAATTGCTTCAGAAAAAAACAACAACCAGAACAGCGCTACCATAAGAATAAGTTTAAAAGAAATTAAAAGTAAAAGTATCTCGGATTTAATGAACTTTGCAAAGGAAATAGGCGTTGAGAATGCCTTCGGAATGCGGAAGCAAGACCTCATCTTCGCAATACTCCAGGCGCAGAGCGAGAAAAATGGCGTTGTGTATGCAGAGGGCGTACTGGAGATCCTGGCTGATGGATTTGGGTTTATCCGTTCCCCAGACTATAATTATCTTCCTGGTCCAGACGATATATATGTCTCCCCCTCTCAGATCAAGAAATTCAGTTTGAGAACCGGAGATATAATAGCCGGGCAAGTACGGGCACCAAAAGAGGGAGAACGATATTTCGCTCTAATTAAAATAGAAAATCTGAACTATGAGGACCTTGAAAAAGCTAAAGACAAGATTCTTTTTGACAACCTTACCCCTCTTTATCCTCTTGAAAAATTCAACCTTGAATGGAATCATAAAAATGTCACAACAAGAGTCATAGATCTTTTAACTCCAATCGGAATGGGACAGCGGGCGTTGATTGTTGCCCAGCCGAGAACAGGAAAGACAATGATGATGCAGGATATCGCAAATGCAATTACAACCAACCACCCGGAGGTAGTCCTGATTGTCCTGCTGATAGATGAGAGGCCTGAAGAGGTTACGGATATGCAGCGCTCTGTAAAGGGGGAAGTTGTAAGTTCAACCTTTGATGAACCAGCAAACAGACATATACAAGTTGCGGAGATGGTACTTGAAAAAGCGAAGAGACTTGTGGAACACGGAAGGAATGTAGTAATTCTCCTGGATAGCATAACAAGGCTTGCAAGGGCATATAACTCTGTTGCCCCTCCAAGCGGGAAGGTTCTTTCCGGAGGAATTGACTCAAATGCGCTTCACAAACCAAAGCGGTTTTTCGGAGCAGCAAGAAATATTGAACAGGGCGGAAGTCTGACTATTATAGCAACTGCACTGATTGACACAGGCAGCAGAATGGATGAGGTTATTTTTGAAGAATTCAAGGGGACAGGAAATTGCGAGATCGTGCTGGATAGAAGGCTTGCAGACAAGCGTTTATTCCCGGCAATTGACATTAACAAATCCGGAACAAGGAAAGAAGAACTTCTACTGAACGATTTTATCTTAAACAGAGTCTGGATACTACGAAAAGTTCTCCAGCCCATGGGAATTGAGGCAATAGAATTCCTTTTGGAGAAGCTATCCCGGACAGAGGTAAATAAAGATTTTCTTGAAATGATGAACAAGTCAAACTGGGAATAGAATTTCAACGGCTATTTTCTTACCGAACATAAAATATCGGGGGTATATATTAAGTGTAATTCGGTGATGAAAAAAATATTTAAGCAAAACCATATTCTTATACTCTTTATCTTATTAACTCTTATCCCATTTTATAAAATAAACTTTGGATTAATTCCTCTGCAAGGGGAAGATTATCATCTTCAACATTTCTTCTGGAAATACTTTCTTAAGAATGAATTGCTGAATAATGGGACCTTGCCGTTGTGGAATCCCTACAATTATTGCGGGACTCCTTTTATAGCAAATATTCAGGCCGGGATATTTTATCCATTTACCATAATATTCTTTTTATTTCCGTTGGATAAAGCCTATGGTTTATCGGTAATGTTACATTTAATATTGGGGAATATATTTATGTACATATTTTTAAGAAAAAGGGGGCTTTCTTTATCCTCCTCTATTTTTGGCGTCATAATTTTTATGCTTTTTATCGGATTGTGGTGGAACATTCTTTTAGGCTGGCTACCACTTGTCCAATCTTACATATGGATACCGCTGATTCTTCATTATTATCTTCGTTCTTTTGAGACAAAGAAATATTATAAACACACGGCATTAGTATTATTAATTCAATTCCTTGGCGGATACCCACAGATATTTTATGGCACGCTGCTTTTGATAAGTTTGCACTTGGTTATAGAAACAATAATTAAAATCAAACACAAACAATATAATGAGGCTAAAAACAGAATTTATATCTTTTGTTTAACTATTACTTTTTTCTTAGGATTAAGCGCAATACAGTTTCTGCCAACAGCAGAATTTATCCCGTTATCAGGTAGAGGCGGCGGGTTAACCTACCAAAAAGCAACAATGTATTCTCCAGGACTTTTTGTAATATCGGGAATTTTAATCTCCAACCTTATCCCATTATTGGTGATTCTCATATTTTCGAAACAGCTTATTAAAAAAAGTTTGAGTTATGTAATATTATCAATATTTTTTCTAATTTTAAGCCTTGGGAAATACACCCCGGTGTATAAATTTTTTATATTCACGCTGCCAGGGCTGAGTTATTTCAGAAATCCAGAGGTATTTTTCTTTATACTAATTTTTATAATTGCTTATCTTACCGCAATTAGCATGGATACTTTTAGAGAATCTAATTTATTCAAATTTAACAATGCAATTTATTTAATGGTCTTTATTTTACAAGCTGTTATATCCTTCACGCCAACTTTCTTTTTAATCAGGGCATCTGATTTTTATAGCCAAATTGAAAAAACAGGGGAGATAATAGGAACTGCAACAAAACATAGTGAAATCTGGGAAAGGGTAATAGCATCCAGCCAAATAATCCCGGTAAACTCAACAGTGGCCGCTGGGAAGGAAAATGTTCTGGGATATGATCCTTTTTCGCCTAAATATTTAGGTGAATTTATGACTCATCAGGCAAACAAACCTGTATCCAAAGTAATTAACTTGCTTGGCGTTAAATATATTTTTACTAAAAGTTCTGTGGATAGCGACGGTTTCCAACTTATTTATGATGGGTTTTTTAACATCTATAAATATAAAGGCAACACAACCAGATTTTACATAGCTAAAAAAATAATCCCGCAACCAAAAGAAAAGGAAAGATCAATTCAATTACTGTTTAAAACATCAATGGAGGAAGGCAGGGCTGCAATGGTAGAAGATAGTATTTTATCTGAATTGAAGAATAAACTTATTCAAAAAGATAAATACGGGGAAGATAAAATTGAAGTCCTGGAATATAGTCCTAACAAGATATTTTTAAGAATACTATCAGCCAGTCCAGGCATTCTTGTTATAAAGAATAATTATCACCCTGGCTGGAAAGCAGAAATTGATGGTAAACCTCAGAAAGTTTTGAAAGCAAATTATATGTTTCAAGGTGTTTTTATTGAATCAGGAGAACATATTGTTTTGTTAAAATTCTTCCCAAACTCATTTCTGGCTGGTATAATTATTACGATTTCCACCATTATACTTCTAACATTCCTATTTATAAAGGAAAGAAAAAATGGATAATATTTATCTGACGGTGATAATCCCGCTTTACAACGAAGAAAAATCCATACTACGGTGTTTTGAAGAAGTCAACGCACAGTGCAATACGTTAGCGGAAAATTTTGAAATTATTTTCATCAATGACAGCAGCACAGACAGAACCAGGGAGATATTAACAGCACTTGTAAGAATAAATAAAGGAATTATAGTATTAAACAATGAAGTAAATATGGGCAAAGGCTTTTCGTTAAGAAAGGGGGTAAATACCGCAGGAGGAAGATACATTGTTACAACGGACGCAGATTTATCAGTTCCAATTGAAAACATACCCGTATTTTTAAATACCTTGAAAGAAGGTTATGACATAGCAATAGGAACACGAAAATTTCCAGAATCTCGTATAGTAAAACCTCAGCCATTAATAAGAAGAAATTTAAGTGCTATATATAGACTCATTGCAAGGATATTAATAAATTCCCGAATAAGCGACTTCACCTGTGGATTCAAGGCATATACAAATTCCTCGGCAAAAAAACTCTTCAGCATCTCCAGGACAAACAAGTGGGGTATTGACGCTGAGATTATTTATTTAGCTAAGTTGTTCAACCTTAAGATAAAAGAAATGCCTGTTCAATGGTATCATTCTGGCTCTACGAAAGTAAATTTAGTATTTGATATTTTTAGCAGTCTGTATGAACTTTGCAAAGTGAAATTAACAACTGGATGGATCATACGATCCCATAAATAAACTAAAATTTATTCATAACCTTATTTTTTAAACCAGGCCAATCCCTCAGGACAAGAGTGATAATTTTAACTGCTGGCGGGCGCTGAAGTATCTATCGCTTATAGTGTAGATCAGAAGATCTTTTAGAAATTTAGAATTTTGAAATACATTCAGCTTGTTTTCTGTTCCATGAGCGATATCAGGCTCTATTCCAAGGAGAGGAACGATGCGGAGAGCAATACTTATATCATTAACAAGCAGGAGGGCAACCCTTAAGGCTGTATGCTTTATGCCAGTCAGATAATCATCAGGGTTCAAATTCAAAAGGTCATTCCCGCTTTTTTCAAGAAGGCCTTCAACGACATGCTTTGTCTTCCGGGAAAGGGTTTTATAAACCTTCTTCGCCCGCTGTGAAGCATCCTCTTCATTAAGTCCGTCGACCTTTGTTTCCGGATGCAAGGCTTTTAATAATAATTGAATTATTTTCTTTACCTCTCCTGCTCCAATCTTCAATGGCAAATTATGACAATCAATTATATGCGCAAGGTGTATTCCCATAAAAAATCTCGCGTCTCCAAGTTTTATGCTGTCAACCAAAGCAGCCGGGATTATAATGCTCGGAGGGGAGGTGTTTTCCACCACAGCATGTTGAATCCGGGAAGCACTGTATATTCTGAAATCCGCAACATTAAGTATCTGCGCGGCATCGTTTGCGGCTATAACAATATTAGCCGGGGAATTTTTTGGCAGGAGGTCTTTTTTAGTCACCCCGTATTTATCAAGATCCGCAGGGTATAGACCATCAAGATCCCCGCCTACAGCCTTGAAAAATTCCCTCATTATGTTATTTTCATTCTGATGGATGATAAATTTTTCTTTTATTTCATCGGTAACCGGGACCAGTGGTTTTTTGACAGTTTTTGGGGCAATTGAATTAAGAAAAACCTTTTCCAGATCGTTGGCGGCTCCGAACACATTCAGGATTGTATATATGCAATACGCTCTATCATATTCCCTCAGTCCCTCGTAAATCCTACCGAGGCTCCTGAATGTCTCAAGTCGTCCGTAGTCATTGTTTATTATAGCCTGGTATTCCCTTATAGCTTCCTTCATTGTCGTTCCATCTTTTTCAAAAATCTCTGCGAGGGCAAGGCGGGCATCAAGATTGGCCGGTTCATATTTTAAAACACCGCGAAAATCATCTATTGCAGCCTTGGGATTTCTAAGCTTATCCTTTAGAATTTTCCCGCGTTCCATCAGTGATATTTTTTTCTCCTTCGGACTGCCAAGGTCAAATATTTTGGAATATACCCCGATGGCAGACTGCCAATCATTCTGGTGTGAATAAATTCTTGCAAGAAGATGATAGCCATCAAGCTTCGCATCTGTATCCTCCGTTATCTGCTTTGCTATTTCCACAGCCTTGGCTGGTTTATTGAGTTTTTCATACAGAAGCGTGGATTCCTTTAAGAGCAAGGCTGTCCTCAATTTTTTTTCGGTTTCGTATTTAAGAAGATCCTGAATTGAGGAAACTGCCTCCTCCCACTTTTCCATAAGAACGAGGAAGTCTATCAGCGCCTCATAGCCCTTGGTGAAGTCTGGTTTTACCTTTACTGCATCACGGAAACATTCCATTGCCCTTTCAGGCTTATTTAGGCTTTCGCTGTACAGCTTGCCAAGCCTGAGGAGCATCAATTCCCTCTTTTCCATTATTCCCAGAATCAGCCACTCCTCCAGATTCTGAGCGCATTTCTGCCAGTTCCTCATTAACTCATAAACCCCTGCAAGTTCTTCAAGAATATCCGGATCCAGCATCTTTATTCTTTTTGCAGATTCAAGATATTCAATGCTGCGGGGCAAATCCTCAACTTGATAACTGGCTACGCCGAGATTATATAGCGCATAAAAAAGTGCATCTTTATCCGCTGTATTCTCCACCAGAGATTTAACCTTAAGTAGTAACTCGGTAGCTGACGACCACTTCTCCCTCTTCAGAAACAGCCTTGCAGATCCCAGAATAGGGGCCACATAATCTTCAACAATAGCGGAGGCGAGACCATAGACCTGAAAAGCCTCATCTTCCTCCTTAAGTTGTTCAAGCGCAAAAGCCATCCTGAATAGAAACTCCGCTTTTTCTCTTCCCTCTACCTTTTTGTTTACAATATCATAAGAATCCCTTGAATATTTAAGCGCTTTTTCCCAGTTTTTCCTGCCGGAATAAATCTTCGTAAGGATAATGGCTGCATCATAGTTGTCCTTATTTGCAGAAAACGCTTCTGTAAATGTGCTAAGAGATTCTTCTTCTAGTTTTAACTTTTCAAGCAGTACATTGCCTGCTTCCATAAGAATTATTGATTTTTCCTCCATATCCTGGAGGTATTTAGCAATCTCAATTAATGATTTTGAAAGGAGCGGATAATTTTTCTTTTCTCTTAGAATCCTGATCTTTGCCTTGAGAGAGGCAATATGCCCCGGAAGATTTCCAAGCGCCCGGTTGAAGTGCTCCATCGCAGTTTTTGAATTGCCAAGCTGCTCCTGCGCACAACCCATTTTGTAATTTATCTCCGCAATTTCCTCTCTTTTGCTTATAAAATTGAGAATCTCTCCGTCCACCTCGTACGCCTTATCCCATTTCCCTGCATTTGAGTATAACGAATCCAAGGCATAAAGACCCTCAAGGTCTTCCGGCTTTATCCGTTTCAAGGTTTCAAAAATTCTGATTCCGTCCTGGTATTTTTGAGCCTCAGCATAAATCTTGCCGAGCCTTTTCAGCGCTGCAGACTTTTCGTCAGCATCTGTTATAATTTCAGAAAGATTCTCCAGTATCTCCGAAATCTTTTCCTTATTACCGGCAGAAGTATAGACCAGGTCAAGGATACGCAGTGATTCTATGTCTTTATTATCTATTTTTAAGGCCTCGTTTAAATTTATGATTGCATCCTCAGGATTATTCAGCCTATCCCATGCAATTTTTCCTGCATCTTTATGAATCCGAAGCTTCGGAACGCCAGAAATCTTGAGTGTCAGATGATGTTTGTAAATATTATAGAGTTCCTGCCATTCCCCGAGGTCGTGAAGCAGCCTTTCAAGGTCAAGCAAAAGCCCTATATCGTTTTTTGATATCTCAAACGCTTTTTTGAGATGGACAACAGCTTCATCCTTTTTCCCGGTCTTTTCCAAAAGCTGCGAAAGTCCTTTTAACTCTGTTACGACCTCAGATTTATCAGTAAGGGATTCAACTATTTTAAATTGCACATCTGCGGCCTCGTTAAACCTTCCGGTCCCCTCAAGGATTTCACATAGTCTTTTCAGTGTATCCGTATCTGCATTGCCTTGTTTTATAATTTCTTTGTAACAATTTATTGCTGATTGAGAATCATTCAATGTCGTATAAGAGATATTAGCAAGCATAAGGAACAGTTCCTTTTTCTTTTCCGAAGAATCAACTATATCGGCGTACCGTTTTAAAACTCCGGCAAGATCCGTGTAATTGTCCTTATTTTCATAAATCCTTATAAGATTTTCCCATCCGTCGTAAAGATTCGGCGCTCCCGCAACCGCTTTTTCAAAAGAATCAATTGCAGCATCTATATCTCCAAAACGCTTTTCCTGTATCAAAGCCTTTTTGATAAGATGAAGGGCTCTGGTTTTTTCATCACTGGCAATCTTCATCTTCCGGTCAAGTATGTCAAGCATGCGGCTATAATTACCCCGTTTCTCAAAAAAGTGTTGGAGTATATCCAGAAGAAGGGGATTATGCGGCGAGAGTTCAAGGGCAGAATCATATATTTTCTGAAGTTCATCCTGATTTTCAGAATAAATTTGCGATAACTTCAGGAGAATGCTGATCTTCGCCTCATTATCAGAAATTCTGTTCAGCATACTATTGTAGAAATCCTTCAAAGCTGCATCCCGGCCACTATTCCTTAACAGCGATTCTATAGCAGAATAAGCAGGCGTATAGCCCCCGTATTCCTTGAGGCACTGGTAGTAGCAGTTTAATGCCTCGTCATTATCGCCGGATTCTTTCTCGAGCAAACACCCTATTTCATGCCATATATCCGCCCTGATTACCGGTTCGGTAATGTACCCTACTTCCTTCAGCATAATATCCCGGAGTTTATCCCATTTCCCCGCTTTCCTGTAAATTCTTTTGAGAGCTCCAATGGCAATAGTATTGCCGGGAAACGAATCAAGCGCTTCCGAGTAAACATTCTGCGCTGATTCGGCATCATTTAAAAACCTTTCTAAAATTCTTGCCCTTTCAAGCATCAATTCAAGAAGGACACTCCCATCGCTGGTTATTTCAATCTCCCTCCTTATAATATCCAAAAGGTCATGCCACTTCTCCTGCCTCGTATAAATACGCCTGATAGCCCTCAGCGCAGGAAGGTAATTGGGCGAGAGCGCCAGAACCTTTTCATAGTATGAACCAGCATTAATATCATCTACAAGGTTCATCTCAAAAAGTTCTCCAATCCTGAAGTAGATATAGAGCACCTCTTTTGGATCCTGCACAACCCCGGCTTCCGCTTCAAAGACATCAATAAGCCCATGCCAATCCTGCATCAAAAGAAGGGTTTTCTCCTGAAGCTTCATGACCTCAAAATTCTGTGGATCAAGAGCACGGGCAGTGGCGAGGACATCCCTTGCCTGCTGTATTTGTCCGGAGTCAATATAAATTTGCGCAAGCATTATTATGAGCCCGGTAAGAAGCCACCGGTCTTTCAGCATTTTTGATTCAGCCTCAAGAGTATGGATCACCCCCTCGGGCTGCGTTTCAATATCAATATATTTCTCCAGCTGCCTGAGGGCAACGACATCTTCCTGATCTATATCAAGCAGTCTCTGGAAAAAGGAAAATATATCCTTATTCTCCGGACTGTCAGAAAGTGTCCGGATTGTACTGTATGCAAGATATTTTATGAAAAATTTGTCATTTATCCGAAGTGCTAACTGCTGCAATAATTCCATGGAAACAGTAAAATTATCATCCATTATCCGTCTTAATTCAATGGCAGTTATACTGTCTGTTGTTTTTAGATATTCTTCAATTAATTTTAAAGCCTTTGCCTGCTCCCCCTTGTACCAAAACTGGAACGCAGAATAAAACAAAAGTGGCATTTTAAAATTACCGTCCAGTGCCGGCATTCCAAACAGATCCTGGAGCGAATCAAAATCCCCCAAATGAATACAGGCATCAATTAAAAGCTTCAAAACAGGAAGGTTTTTATCATCTTTTTCAAGAATACGCCGCAGAACAGGAATTGCTTTTGCGGTTTCACCTGTAAAATAATAGAAGGATGCTATATCGTAATATACCCCTGGGTTATAATGGCCATCTCTTATAAATTCCTCTGCCAATTCTGCCCATCTTTTTTCCCCGTCGTTTTTCTTTGCAAGCCTGAGGAAAATTTTCTGGAACTCTCCTGAAGAACGCTGATCCTCTTTATATTTTTTAAGAAATTCATACCCATGCCTTATCTCTCCCCCTGATTCCAGAATTTCAACAGTTTCTGCAATTACCCTTTTTTTTAACTCTCCATCTGAAAGAGAGACCTCTTTTTCAGCATATTCTACCAACGTGCCCCATTTCTTTAATCTCCGGCTGCACTCCCGTATAGATTTAAGAATCGGGAGACTGCCGCTGTCATCACGGCTTGCCTTAAGGAAAAAATCCAGCGCCTTTTCGGCACTTCCGTCTGTTTGCAGGATCAGGCCACACTGATGGTATATCTGAGATCTCTGGAGCGGATCGTCAGTCCTGGACGCAATTCCTTCATACTCCTCAAGAAACCTTGCTATATTCCCTTCATCTGAATCCGTCATTTATTGTTATCATACTATTTCCCGCTCAAAAAATAAAGGGAATTCTGGAGTCAACCACAATTATTTTAATAACCTCACGATATATATAAATAAGGGCAAAAGGAGGCAACCAAAGTGGGAATATTAAAAAGCATGCAATTAGCTCTGCTGTTTATCAGCATCAGCGACATAACAATTGGTTCCGCAGGATGGAAGGATATTTCAGAGGGAATTGATTCTGCTGATTTTAAAAATATCCGTGTTTACACAAACAGCATCCTGCTAACTGCAGGAGACGGGGTTTACTTTCTGAAGGATCCCCTGACAGAATGGAAAAAGATATTTACAGCAGATAAAAAAGGCAATGTTGTTGATGCCCTTGCGGAAAACAATGAGGAGAATATATATATATCAACAAAGCATGGAGTATATTCCGGAAAACCGGATTTATCCCACTGGACCGAGATCTTTTCAAGGCCCGCAGATGACGAGATAATAGCTATTGAACTATCGCAGACTGACAGAACACTGTTTGTCGGTACAAAATCCGGACTCTGGATGCTGATTAAAGGAAAACAGCCGATCGCATTAAGGCTTCCATCTTTGGAAAAAATCACCTCACTCAAAGCAGCTCCATTTCAACCAGGAATAATATTCGCCGGAACAGAAAGGGGGCTGTACAAAATCTCAAAGAACGGAAAGGAGATAAAGATTATCTATACAGGGGCAACGAAAAGCGCGGCAAAAATAAATTTCATTACGCTGTCCCGCGCCTTTGATGATGTTTTATACATTGCCACCGACGAAGGGCTAATAAGGGTAAAATTGAAAGAAAAAGAATTCAGAAATATGGGTATCGGCGAAGGGATAATCCATGTTGATGCAGATGGAGGCAATCCTGAATGGATTCTGGCGCTGTCCGGAAGGTCAATTCATTCTTCCCGTGGAGACTGGAAAAAGTGGCTGACAAGCAATTCGGGGCTTCCGCCAGGCGAGTTAAGAGTGCTTAAATTTGGCAATGGGTCCGATCTATACCTGCTGACATCAAGAGGTGTTTTTCTTTTTTCCGATACCAGACATGCCGACCTGCTGATAAACAGCGGGGAAATTAATAATCTGTTTCATGGTGAACCGCCCCTTGAGGATCTGGAAAGGGCCGCACTCCGGGCACAGATGATTGACCCAGGCATTATAAGGAGATGGAGGAGAGCATCAAGAATAAAAGCCCTGCTCCCAACGGTGGACATTGATGTATCATCGGGTGTGGACAAGGATTATGATCTTTACTTAAAGGATACAATCTACACATCATCAACATCCGGCAGATATTATATAGGGCCTGAGGATTCAGAACTGAAAGAATCACGCAGCACGGGGGTATCTTACGGAATAAAACTTTCATGGAATTTAAGCGACCTTGTATTCAATAATGCTGAACTATCCGTAAGCAACGAAGCGGAGGAAATCCAGGATTTCAAAAACAGGACACTCAATGAGGTGCGAAGGGTTTATTTTGAAAGGAGGCGAAACATTGTGGAGTTAAAAATTACGCAGACAGGGGACGGCATTAAGGATTTTGAATTGAAAAACAGGATTGAGGAACTTACCTCGTATCTTGACAGCATGACAAACGGTTTCTTCTCAAATTTTATCTCAAACTATAATAAAAACGGGGGTTCATGATGAAGATTGTCCTGTTTATTTTCCTAATTTCACTTATGACAACCTGCGGCTTTGAAAATGATATACCCCTGCAGAAAGCCGATTACAATTATTCTGACATTACCGGACCAACAGTGATCTCCATTATTCCTGCGCCTGGAGAAAAAGATGTCAGGCGGGATTCCGGAATAATTGCACGTTTTTCAGAGCCTGTAAATACAGAATCGGTATCCGAACTTAGTTTTATCCTTTCAAACCGTGACGGTCAGGAAAAAGGAACCTATTTGTTTTCCCCGGACAGCAGAGAGGTCACATTCATTCCGTCAAGAAAACTTTCGCAACTTATGCAATACACAGTTGCAATAAACAGCAGAATTGAGGATTTAAACCAAAACCCGCTCACGGATCAGGATCCTAATGACAAACTCCAATTTTCACCATTCCTATCCAGTTTTGTAACAGGAGAGTAGAGGGGTGAGCGAGGGGATTTGAACCCCCAACGCCCGGAGCCACAGTCCGGTACTCTAACCAGTTGAGCTACGCTCACCAAAATAAATTTTTGCTTCCATATCCCCCAGGTTGGGCTGTTGCTTTGCCCTCATAAAATCCGGGGATGCAGAAAACACCTGCCATTTTCATTCGCGCCTGGGGCGACTCGAACGCCCAACCTACGGCTTAGAAGGCCGTTGCTCTGTCCAGTTGAGCTACAGGCGCTGGATAAACAACACTTCGTTAAATAAAAAAATCTCGCCATCCCGAAGGATTGCAATCTTTATCGGGGCGAGAGGATTTGAACCTCCGGCCCCCTGCGCCCAAGGCAGGTGCGCTAAACCAGGCTGCGCTACGCCCCGAATTTTAATTTATAATTATAATTATATTATCCTGTTATGTCAAAACTATTTGACAAAACAATTTTACTGTT
>DATBWZ010000138.1:0-33689 GCA_036514535.1 bacterium | reverse complement strand
GCCCTGTTGGTTAAATTGAATTTTGAAACATAATTATCAACCCCCCCGGCAATATCAATTTCATCAGCGCCTGATTTCAATGCCCCGCCAGGAGGAATCAATCCGGAAGCAATCGCCCGTAAAATTTTTGCCTCGTGCATGATGAAAAATTTATAATGAGGCTTATTCTGCATAATCTGATTATGGTCAGAAAAAATTAGCAAGTCAAGATGAAGAAAGAGATGAAAATATTCTGATCTTTGATGTTTATTTTGTCAGTTTGTAATCCGGGGGTATCTCCAATTCACCTGAATTAACGGATGAGGTTGATATCTTCTTTATCTCAGAATAGAACTCAAAAACCGCATTACCTCTCTGTGCTTCCTTTTCTTTTTTCTTTTCTGCCATTTTTTTCTTTGCTGCTTTTTTGGCAAGGCCGCCCATTATGCCGCCGATGCCCTGAGAGACATCTACATCTTCTGCTTCTTCCTCTTCAGGTTCGGGGGCTTTTTTTGCGTCCTGTTTTGGCGCAGTTGATTCGTTCTCCCATTTCACTGATGTTGTTATTGAATAGCCTTTTATCTTTGACAGTTCTTTCTGGAGTTTCTTCATGTTTTCCTGCATGGATTTTTCATCAGCACCGAGCATGCCCGACATCATTCCGAGCCCAAATTTCTGCGCTTCTTCAGGCGGCATATCCATTCCCATCTTTTTCATATATGCTTGCTGGAATTCTGTTTCCTCTTTTTGAAGCGCTTTGATCTCCTTTGTTTCCGGTGTATTCCATTGTTCGTTTGTCATAATATTCTTTGCGCGTTCTTTTGTTTCAATATTTTCTGTTTCCACAAGCCATGTAAGAATATATTCGGTGCAATCATATCCATTGATTTTTTTCTTTTCTCCGGTTTCTTTTACAGAAAACTCGTTTTTTATAACCTTAACTTTAGGTTTTTCCTGTTCTTTTTCTGCTTCTTCTTTTTCTCCATGGCCTTCCATCATTTCCTTAGCCGCGGAGATTTTATTCTCTGTATAGGTTTTATTTTTATGGTTCAGCGTCCAGATTGCGTCCTTATTGATATCAGTGATTGAATCCGTTTCCATATCGCCTGCCATTTTGGTTACAAATTTGCCAAGCGACCCTATGAGTTTAGTTTTTGTGATATCCCGTTTCTTCAACCCGCTGATCTTGGTTGCCGAATTTGATTCACTTGCTCCTATCCCGGCAAATCCTCCGGACTTGGTAAAGCGTTCAACGGTAGTATCCGCATAAAGTAAAGCCGGACACAGGGATATAACAATAAATAAAGAAATGCCTATTGCAAATAGATTTTTACTTGACTTCATGGTATACCTCCATAATCAAAAATAATATAAAAGTTAATCTGCCTTGTCAAGCCATAATTGGCGAAAAAGTATCTCAAGAGTGCCGAACTACTCCTTAAAGAAGAAGATTACGAGTCTTCA
Source organism: bacterium (assembly GCA_036514535.1). GTDB lineage: Bacteria > JAMCPX01 > JAMCPX01 > DATBWZ01 > DATBWZ01 > DATBWZ01. Next base: position 32,246 of record DATBWZ010000138.1, on the reverse strand, counting down.
ATTTCAAGGGCATACTACGCTATGTTTTATTCCGCACAGGCTATGCTACTAACGAAGAACCTGTCATTTTCATCACATAAGGTGGGACACCTCACCTCGCTGTCAGTTCCATTTCCTGCAGTTTTTTGATTCTCTCCCTCAATTCCGCTGCCTTCTCAAACTCCAGTTTTTTTGCTGCGGCCAGCATCTGTTTCTTTAGTTTTTTTATTGTTTCCGGAATTCTCTCCACAGGTATGTATTCCGTCTCAGTTTCTCCTGCAACAGGCACAGTGCAGTAATCCATTTCGTAGATTGAACTTCTTATATCAAAAATAGATTTTTTGATTGTTTCAGGAGTTATCTTATGTTTTTTGTTATACTCCGCCTGGATTTTACGTCTTCTATTTGTTTCATCGATTGCTCTTTTCATTGATTCAGTAACAGTATCCGCATACATAACAACCCTTCCATTGACATTTCTGGCTGCTCTTCCGAATGTCTGAATGAGCGCGCGCGCTGAGCGCAGAAAACCCTCCTTATCTGCATCAAGAATTGCGACAAGCGAAACCTCTGGTAAATCAAGACCCTCTCTCAGCAGATTAATTCCGATCAGAACATCAAATTTTCCCTCCCTGAGTTCTTTTAGAATCTCCATTCGCTCAAGGGTCTCTACATCAGAATGCAGATACTTTACCCGTATGTTTAATCCTTCATAGTATTCTTTAAGGTCTTCAGCGCTCCTCTTTGTCAGCGTTGTAACAAGTACACGCTCTTTATGTTGAACCGTCTTTCTTATCTCCTCCATTAAATCATCAACCTGGTGTGTAGCTGGTTTTACAGCAACATCAGGATCAATCAAGCCTGTGGGCCGGATTATCTGCTCTACAACAAGATTATTGCTCTTTTTAATTTCATATTCAGAAGGAGTGGCTGAGACATATATTGCCTGGTTCAGCATGTTCTCAAATTCTTCAAACATCAAAGGCCTGTTGTCTAAGGCAGATGGCAATCTGAAGCCGTATTCCATCAGGGTCTCTTTCCTGGAGCGATCCCCGCGGTACATGCCGTTAAGTTGCGGGATGGTCATGTGGCTTTCGTCAACGAACAAGAGAAAATTTCGCGGAAAATAATCCATCAGAGTAGGGGGGGGCTGTCCTGGTAGCCTGCCTGTCAGGTGTCTGGAATAGTTTTCTATGCCGGTACAGTATCCCATTGTCTCCAGCATTTCCAGATCATAATTTGTTCTCTGTTCAAGCCGCTGAGCCTCTATGAGTTTTCCCTGTTTTTTAAATTCCCGCAGCCTGGCATAGAGTTCTTCCCTGATTGTATTTATTGTCTTTTTAATTCTATCCTCAGGAGTGACATAATGGCTGCCGGGATACACCGGTGTCTTTTCAAGAGACCTCAGGATTTTACCGGTTAATGGGTCAATTTCGTGAATTCCGTCAATCGTATCTCCGAAGAATTCAATTCTTAAAGCGAGCCTGTCTTCATAGACAGGAAAGATTTCTACTGTGTCTCCGCGAACCCTGAATGTCCCTCTGTGAAAGTCATAGTCGTTTCGCTGATATTGGATTTCGACGAGTTTGCGCAGAAGGCTGTTCCTTTCTATTTCCATTCCGATCTCAAGCACTATCAGCATTCCGTGATATGCCTCTGGCGAACCCAATCCGTAAATGCAGGAGACCGATGCAACTATAATAACATCATTGCGCTCAAACAACGCATATGTTGCTGCATGGCGCATCTTGTCTATTTCGTCATTTATTGTTGCTTCCTTTTCTATGTAAAGGTCCCTTGCAGGAACATACGCTTCCGGTTGATAGTAATCATAATAACTCACAAAATATTCAACCGCATTTTCAGGAAAAAGTTGTTTGAATTCCCCGTAAAGCTGGGCAGCGAGAGTTTTATTATGGGCGACCACGAGGGTTGGAATGTTCATTGTTGCTATTACATTTGCCATTGTAAATGTCTTGCCTGAACCAGTGACTCCCAGTAGAACCTGGTGCTTCACTTTTTCCTTCAGATTTTTGATTAATTTTTCAATGGCCTGCGGCTGGTCGCCTTTGGAGCCGTATTCGGTGACAAGTTTGAAGTTTGCCATACTTTCCATTTTATAACGGGATTTGAAATATTGAACAAAAAATTAAAATTCCGTACCGTGTTAATTTTATGGAATTAAAAAAGAACTTAAAATATAATATGACTAAATTCAGAAATAAAAACTGGAGGAATAAATGAGAGAACGGAAAAGAGAAATCAGAAGAAGGCGAAAAAGAAGAGAAACGCGGCTGAAATTGAGAAGAAAAGCCTCTGTGCCGAAGGCAAAAGGAAACAAACCAAAGGCTTCTTTGTCAGAAAAAACGCGTAAGAAATAGTTAATACAACAGGATAAAAGGTCAACTTGGGGTTTAATGACTCAAGTAATTATTCATTTCTGATAGACAGGGCCAGGAGCAGATACATCCTTTGGGGGCATAATCCTTTTGCTGTATTCTGTTACCGTAATAACAGGTGCGAAATATATTCTGACGGAAAATGGATCAATTACAGGGCAGATCCATGGGATGAGATCCGCCGGCTTTTAAGGGAGCTGCGAAAGATAACCAAAGAAAAGGACGGGGGCGTTGCAGGATACATAGGGTATAATGCAGCAAAAACCATTGAGCCATCACTGCGACAAAACGAATTTAAAAGCGATGTCCCGGATATAGCCCTGATGTTCTTTCGTAATTTTAAAACTACCGAAAAATCAAGAATTAAAATATTCAATAAAACAAGCGTGTTAAGTTATAAATCTAATAAAATAGGCGATGTTTGTTGTAGGCCTGAAATTACCAATGTTTTTAAGATGCCATTGCGGGAATATTCGGCAAAGATTGCAAAGATTAAGGAGTATATTTGCGAGGGCGAGGTCTATCAGGTAAACCTTTCGCACAGGGTAGAATATCGTTTCAAGGGTGATCCATGGAGATTCTATGTAAATCTTCGGGAGGTTGCTTCGCCGCAGTTTGGAGTATTTTTAAATTTAGGAGATATCAATGTCATTTCTGTTTCACCGGAGAGATTTTTAAGAAAACGGGGCAGAATGCTTGAGACATTTCCGATAAAGGGGACAATGCCCCGTAGCGAAAACAAGAAAGAGGATCGCCGTTTAAAGGGGTTGTTAAGAACCAGCATTAAGGACAATGCGGAACATCTGATGATTGTTGACCTTTTAAGAAACGATCTTGGCAGGGTTTGCGAATACGGCAGCGTAAAAGTTGATGATCTGTTTGCGGTTAGATCTTTTAAGACTGTTCATCACATGGTGTCAAGAATATCCGGGAGGGTTAAAAACGGGCTGGATGTTATAGATATTCTGAAGTCTTGTTTTCCAGGGGGATCTGTCACCGGTACGCCCAAAATAAAGGCAATGCAGATTATTGATGAGGTGGAGGGATATAACCGCGGAATTTATACAGGTTCCATCGGGTATATTTCTGCAGATGGCAGCATGGATATGAACATTGCTATCAGAACAATGATTATACGTGGCAACAGGGCATATTATCCGGTTGGAGGGGCAATTGTGTATGATTCTGACCCTGTGCAGGAATACATGGAGACAGAAACAAAACTGAAGGTTTTGGAAGAAACAATAAGGAGATTGAAAAATGAAGATGAATTATTGCTGCCTTAACGGACGGACGATTCCTGAAAACCAGGCTTTTGTAAATATTTTAGATTCCGGATTTCTTTACGGAGATGGTGTGTACGAAACAATTAGGATTTGCAATGGGAAGGCATTTATGTTTTTGGGACATATTAAAAGATTGAAAAAGAGCCTTCATAATGCGGGTATAAGATTTGACACCGCGGTCCTGCCTGGCGCAATTTCTTCTGTTCTTAAGAAGAATAATTTAAAAGATGCTGTTTTGAGAATATCCGTAACCCGTGGAAATACTGCCGGGAGGCTGCCCTGGGTTGACAGCGCCTTAATATCCAGGCCTACATTGCTTATTACGACCAGGTCTGTGCCGGATACAGATGTTATTTTAAAAGAGGGGGTAAAAATTGTATTTTTGGATGAGAATCTCTTTGGCAGTACAAGACGCAGTCTTACGGTGAAATCAATGAGCTACCAGCCGGCAGTCCTTGCTAAAATTTATGCGAGGCAAAAAGGAGCCTTTGAGTCGGTTTTTGTCACGAGGGACGGATATGTTGCCGAGGGAGCATCAAGCAATATATTTTTCGTTAAGGAGCGAAAACTGTTTACCCCCGCAACAGCGCTGGGAATCCTTCCGGGGATTACCCGTTCTGTTGTCATGAAAATAGCAAGGCAAAAGAGAATAAAAATTGTTGAGGGGTATTTCAAAAAAAAAGAACTTATTAGTTCGGACGCTGTTTTTCTAACCAATACTTCCCATGGAATTATTCCAGTGAAAATGAGGCGCAATTGGAGAGAGAATAAAATTTTGAACTCAATAATTCTGGGATATAAAAGGTTATAATTTAAACGTCATGCCAGTCGCCATTTCCATTGAAGACCTCAACTTTGCTTACGCAGGCTCCCATGCCGGCGCATTGGAAAATATCAATTTAAAAATTAACAGGGGAGAGTTTATTTGGGTTGCTGGACCAAACAGGGCTGGCAAGTCCACATTCTGCCTTGTCCTTAACAGGCTGATCCCTGAATTCCTGAAGGGGGAATTTTCAGGCAGTGTGGTTATTAATAACGATGATATAAGCGGAAGATCGGTTTCCGAAATGGGAAGGATGGTGGGAGTGGTTTTCCAGGATTTTGAGTCGCAGATTTTTTCCACCAGGGTGGATCTGGAGATATCTTTTGGTATGGAGAGTGCAGGGTGCAGCAGGGATTTAATGAAAAAGCGCGTTGGCGAAGTACTTGAAATTGCTGGTCTTACTGGGCTGGAATTGCGCAACCCTGCGACCCTTTCCGGAGGACAGAAGCAGAGGCTTGCAATTGCGTCTGTGCTTGCGCTGGAACCGGATATTCTCGTTCTTGATGAGTCCATGACCGACCTTGACCCTGCGGGCAGAAAAAAGATCCTTGAGGTGCTTAAGGAGATGAAAAAAAAGGGTAAGACCATAATTATTGTAGAGCATGAGGTTGAGGACATAGCAGGGACAGATAGTTGCGCAGTCTTTTCTAAAGGAAGGCTTGCCAATTATAATTACACCCCGGATGTTTTAAAAAAACCTTCTGATATGAGAGCACTGGGAATTATGCCGCATCCGGTTGCCGAACTCTTTGAGAGACTTGGGGTTAAAGAGATGCCGTTAGAGATTGAGGATGCATACAAAGTTCTTGAGAAGATTAAATTGGTGCCTGACAGGGCTGATTTCGCAAAAGTATCCGGTGGCAGCAGCAGGATTTTAGGAGAGCCGGTGATTGAATTTCAAAATGTCAGCCATATTTATAATAATGGCATTGCTGCTGTAAAGAACATAAATCTTTCTATTGCGAAGGGTGATTTTGTTGCAATTGTCGGGCAGAACGGGAGCGGAAAGACAACGCTTGCGAAGCATATCAACAGGTTGCTTGAGCCTGCAGAAGGAATAGTGCGAATCTTCGGGGATGATGTTCGCAAATTGAAAAGGAGCGAAATAGGACTTAGAGTAGGATATGTGTTCCAGAATCCAGACCACCAGATATTTTGTGAGACCGTGTACGACGAGGTTGCATTTGCTCCGAAGAATTTTGGAATGGCTGAGCAGATTGTCAGACAGAAGTCTGCCGCTGCCATTGAAACAGTAGGACTCATGGGACAGGAAAATGCGGATCCCTTTATGCTCACAAGAGGCGAGAGGGAAAAGGTTGCGGTTGCCTCAGCGCTCTCAGCTTCCCCGGAGATAATAATACTTGACGAACCGACCACCGGCTTGGATTATTCCGGGAGAATCAGGACGATGGAGATGCTCAGAAAATTAAATGAAAGCGGAAAGACTGTTATTATAATAACTCACGCTATGAATATAGTCGCTGAATATGCAAAAACTGCTGTTGCAATGAAGGACGGAGAAATAAGATACAATGGGCCAGTGAGGAAATTCTTTTCGCAATATGAACTGCTCGGGAATCTATCGCTTGAGGCGCCGCTAATAACCCGGCTTGGCATGAAATTTGGCATTCCTTTACTGAACACGGACGAGATGGTGAGGCTGCTGCTGTGATAAACATAGAATTATATGCAGATAAAAATACATTTATTCACAGAGTCCATCCAACAGCAAAGATTGTATCCCTGATCCTGATTTTTGCGCAATTTCTTGTGTTTAACGCTCCGCTTTTTATTTTGCCTGAATTTGTTTTTTTGTTTGTTCTTGTTATCATATCCGGGACCGCAAAGAATATTATGAAGATGTGGTGGGTAATTCTTGCTTTTGCAATCATGAGTTTTCTGTTGTGGAGTATTTTTATAAAAGAGGGAGCGAAGGTTGTAGAATTTGCCGGCATTTCTGTAACTGAAAATGGATTAATGTACAGCGCCTCTGCTGTCATGAGGCTTACAGGGATGCTCCTTGCCGGCATGGTGCTGATTTATACTACAAGAATTGAAGAAATTGGATATGGCTTAAAAAACCTCGGAGTCCCTTTCAGAATAGCGTTTTCACTTATGGCCGCAGTAAGGCTGCTCCCCGTTTTTCTTGGCGCAGGGGCTGGCATTGTTGATGCGCAGGAGTCGCGCGGACTTGACCTTAGGGGCGGTTCCGTCATCCGCAGGCTAAGGAATTATATCCCTTTGTTGATTCCTTCTTTTTTGTACGGCATGCGCAATGTTACGCAACTAACGATTGCTCTTGAAGCGAGGGGGTTTTCAAGCGCCCACAAAAGGACGTCTTATCTTGAGATAAAGATTAAGCCGTCGGATTTTATAATCATGTTTTCGCTTGCAGGGATATTTTTATTGTCTGTCTCTATGAGGATATTGGGTATGGGTAGATTGTAATATCCTGTGGAATTTATACAAGCATATGGGTATTGCCGATTATGACATTTTTTAAGCCTTCTTTCTTTGCAATCTGAAGGCAGTTTTCGGCAAATCTCCTGCGGGTTAATGGCATATCCGACATATAGAAATTAGGATAAAAGGCAAGCAGATTGTAAGGTATCTCAGGATTTACTGAGGCTATAAATCTTGAAATGTTTTTAATCTCTTTTTCGTCTATATAACCAGGAATAAGCAGGGTGCTGGCAACGAGAAGCGGTGGAACAGGTCTGTCCTTAATTTTCTCTCCAACCCTTATGAAATTTTCCTTGGTTTTTTTATTTGTGACCCCTGTTAACGCTATATGAAGATTTTCATCCCATGTTTTCAGATCAAATTTTAAGCATCCACCCGAAGTCAAGGATAGTTCAACCATTTTATCCATGAGTTCGGTAACCATTGAACCGTTTGTCTCCCAGCATATTCTCAGTATTTTGCCATTTTTCTTTTTCAATGCCTCTCTGGAAGCCCTTATTGCAAAGGGCAACTGCGGCGCTGGATCGCCACCAAAAAAGCAGATGCATGAGGTTTTTTTGTCAACATCAGCGGTAAATTCATGGATTGTCCGCTCTTTCCCTTTTAGTGTCTCGCGCTTGTAGTGCCAGTTCTGGCAGAAGAGGCAATTGAATGTACATGTATGAAAAAATGCGGCAAGGCTTTTATACCCGGTTTCAGCGCCGGCGTAGTGTGAGTATTTGGGGTACCCTGTCCCTGTTCCCCCGGCGCATACCCAGTCGGCAACGCAATTCGTAGGAAGGGGTTCGTGATACCATGACAGGTAACCTTTGGTCTCTTTTGCTTTTGGCAGTTTTCCGTTGATGTTTTTTATTGCACCGCAATACCCTCTTTCATTTTTAGGTATAATGCATTCATTAACGCATAAGTTGCACGGAATCCCGCTGGCTGCCTTTGGCGGAGTTTCCGGAAGGTTGAATGTTACCCGGCTCCACTTTTGGATTTTACCTGCAATGGACATGGCATTTCCCTTATTTTTTCTGATACATTCCGGACAGACGCCTATTTCACCTGAGATTAATGAGGAAACAGTATTGCACGCCAAACACTTATGCATATGTTAGATCTTCACCGTTAGCTATCCGTTCATCAAAAAAACGCTTTATTTTTTATAATACTGTTATAGTTATACCACAAAATATATCTTTAAATCAAGTTTAATTTTACTTTTTATCAACTATTACTAATTCAGCGATCTAACTATTTTGGGAAATCATTGTTGCAATAATACGAATAACAAGGCAATCTCATAAAGAGATTGCCTTGTAGTATGTATTAATATTGACTTTTTGTTACTGATTGCTTATGACTTACCGTCGAGTCTTTCTATTATTGTAATCGGAGCCATACCCCCGCCGGTGCATAGGGTTATCATCCCGTATCTGCCGCCGGTGCGCTCAAGCTCGTATAGGGTTTTGGTGACAAGAATTGCGCCGGTTGCTCCGAGCGGGTGTCCAAGCGCAACAGCGCCTCCGTTTGGATTCACCTTTTCCCAGTTTGGTTTTATTTCTTTTCCCCATGCAATGGGTACTACAGCGAATGCCTCATTGATTTCGGTAACATCAATATCGGTAATCCTGAGACCTGCCTTCTGGAGTATCTTCCTGGTGGCAGGGATGGGACCTGAGAGCATCATGACAGGGTCATCTCCGACTACATCCATTGCAACGATTCGAGCCCGTGGTTTAAGTCCGAGTTTCTTTGCCTTTTCGCTGGACATAATAAGCACCGCGCCGGCACCATCGCTGATCTGGCTTGCATTGCCAGCAGTTACGAGCCCCTCAGGACCTGTTACCGGCATAAGGGATGATAATTTTTCCATGGACGTATCCGCCCTTACCCCCTCGTCGGTATCAAAAATTTCAGTGGTACCGTCTTCTTTTTTCAATTCCATTGTCGCTATCTGGCTTTTGAACCTTCCTTCCTTGATTGCTTTTGCTGCTCTCTGATGGCTTCTGAGGCTGAATTCATCCGCCTCCTGCCTGGTTATTCCCCATTTCTTGGCGAGCATTTCTGCTGAGTTATGTTGAGAAGTGACAGGATATTTTTCCATTAGTTCAGGAGTGCCCGGCATACCAGGTCCGTTCATGAAATTGGATCCCATAGGCACCATGTCCATGCTTTCGGCGCCGGCGCCAATAGCACATTCGTTTACTCCAGCCATAATGGACATGGCTGCTGAATTAATTGCCGTAAGGCTTGAACCGCATTGCCTGTCCATTGTAGTTGCAGGCACATCAATAGGAAAGCCTGCCGCCAGGACGCAGTTCCTTCCAATATTCAATGCCTGTGCCCCAGCCTGGGATACACAGCCAAAATAGACATCGTCAATCTCTTTCGGATCGATTTTTGCCTTTTTGACCAATGCCTTCAAAGCATGAGCGCCAAGGTCCACAGGATGATAGTTTGCCAGTTTACCCTTTTTTCTCCCGACGGGAGATCTAACCGCTTCAACTATTACTGCTTCTCTCATAACAACCTCCTTTTATGGTTATTTGATTTTTTTTATTTCAGTAACCGGTGGTTCTCCGTTCATTTGCGTTGATTGAATTGTCAATCATTTTCATTTGAATAATATACCCCATAGAAAACTTCTGTCAACATAATTTTAAATTTTATGAATGGGGCAACCAGAACGCTGTTTTTAAGAGCCGGGCTCGTAAAAACGCTTGACATTATATAGAAACATTGATATATTTAAATATATCAATGAAGGCGCAAAAACTGATCGTAATCTTTGGGGCTCTTGAAAATCCGGCACGGCTAAAGATTATAAAAGCGCTCATAAAAAAACAGGAATTATCGTGCATGAAGATAAAAAGGCTAATGCACCTTTCCCAGCCAACGATCTCCCATCACCTGAAGGTTCTCGTTAATTCTGATCTTTTAAAAGTGCGTAAGCATATGCAATTTAATTATTTTTCCTTGAATAACAGAGTTATTAAAATGTTTTTAGATGAACTAAAAAAAATAAACAAAGGGAGGTAATTTATGTTCAACAAAATCTTTTCGGGTGTTTCAGGTTATGGTCTCCTGCCTCTTAGGATCGCTGTGGGTATAATCTTTATTGCGCACGGAGCGCAGAAATTATTCCCGGTATTGGGTGGGGGCGGGCTTGCAATGACCATTCAAAATTTTCAGCAATATCTTGGCATTCCGGCTTTTCTGACAGTAGTTGTAGCCCTTACGGAATTTCTCGGCGGAATAGCGCTTATAGCCGGAGCCCTGACGAGACTTGCATCGCTGGGACTTTTTCTTAATATGGTTGTTGCCACATACCTTGTCCACTGGAATAACGGATTATTTCTAAACTGGTATTGTAATCCACCGACACAGGGGCATGGAATTGAATATAATCTTGTTTTAATTGGCGCAACCCTTGCGTTGTTTATTTCCGGTGCAGGGAAGTGTGCTGTGGATAATATTTTTTTCAAGGAGACTCCTGATGCCGCCTCTGAAAAGGTATCCCCAAAGGGTTAAATCATAATTTAGGTTTCATTGAACAGACGGTATGGATATTGGGGGGCTCATAATTAACCTTCTCCTTCCGGGTTACCTTAATATGAGTCCCCAATTCTGAATTTACCGCTCCGGGTTACATTTAATTCCGAATCAATTCGCCCTCCATTTTCTTTTGACATCTTTGAATAACTTAATATAATTTCAGAAAGAAGGGGGTGTCACGTATGAATATTAGATCAGCGAGAGTCATATTAATAGGATTGACAGCAGTGCTGTTTTTAACTGTGAACTGCAAATCAGAGAAAATAGATAAAGAAAAAACAACGATTTTGATTGAGGAGTTCAGCGATTTTCAGTGTCCCTTCTGTGAAAGAGTCCAGCCTACCTTAAAAGAATTAAAAAAAGAATATGGCGACCGGCTTGAGATCAGATTCAGGCATTTCCCTCTTCGTTTTCATAATTTTGCAACGCAGGCGGCAATCGCGGCAGAGTGTGCAAGAGATCAGGGTAAGTTCTGGGAGATGCATAATGAGTTATTCGCAAATCAAAGCCGCCTGGATATTGAAGCAATAAAAGGGGCTGCTTTTAAAATAGGCCTGGACGGGGAAAAATTTGTAAAATGCCTGGAATCAGGAGAAAAGCAGAATATTATTGAGAAAGATCTGGAAGATGGGAAAGCGAGGGGTGTAAGCGGAACCCCTACATTTTTTATAAACGGAGCGAAACTGGTAGGCGCTCAGCCTGTTTCAGAATTTCAAAAGGTTATCAATCAGCTCAAAAGTAAATAGTTTATAAACATAAAGTGTGGTTGAAAATCAGGTATGACATAATGCTATTAAATCTTGACAGGTTCATTCAGATATGTTAGGTTTTTTATCAAATAGTAGTGAGGATTTCATGGTTGAAAAGAAAACAGTCATGATTATAGATGATGATTTTCTCGTAGCTAAATCAATTAGCAGGTATTTTAACAGGGATAAATTCAATACTTTTGTTTTCGGTGACGGGAATTCAGCTCTTGAATGGATGGGGGGACAGCTTCCGGATTTGGTAATACTTGATGTTCAGATGCCAGCCCTTGATGGATTTGAGGTGCTTGGCAGGATAAAGCAAATAAAAAGCGATATTCCTGTTATAATGGTTTCCGGTAACCTTGATGATGAAAAATGCCAGAAATTGAAAAAACATGGGGCAAATGCCTGTATGGAAAAGCCTGTTGATGGAACAAATCTTTTATTTCAGGTCAATCAACTGATCCATCTGATCCAGCCATAAAATTAAAAAAAACACTTGACACTTTTTTTCTGCCGCGCTATATTGAAAATGATTATCATGTTCATATGAGTAACGATAAAAAAATAGATCTGATAAAAAACATTTTTCACTCAAAGGGACTGAGGTTTACCGGACAGAGAAAAGTAATTGTTACGGCATTCTTAAAGGTCAAGAGACACATCAATACTGAAGATTTGTTCCTGCAGTTAAGAAAAAAGTTCCCCGGAATTGGGTACGCAACTGTGTACAGGACGCTGAAAATCATGAAAGAGGGAGGAATAGCAAAAGAAATAGATTTTGGCGATGGGATAAAAAGATATGAGAACAGCGGCAGTAAGCCAGAACATCACGATCACATTGTTTGTCTCAAATGCGGTTCCATTGAGGAATTTTTAGAGCTGAAAATAGAACAATTGCAGGAGCAAATTGCCAAGCGGTTTAATTTTAATATAGTATCCCACAAAATGCAGATTTTTGGTTATTGCAGAAAATGCTGGAAGGGAGACAGAGAAAATGCATGATCATTCAGGAAAATTTTTTGTAGAGAAGAATATTGACACCCCCAGATGTCTGCTTGTTGGAAATCCCAATGTGGGGAAAAGTCTTATTTTCAGTATCTTAACAGGCAAATACGTTACCGTCTCAAACTACCCTGGCACAACTGTGGAGATTTCGGAAGGCAACGGGGTTCTTCTCGGAACAAAGCATATTGTAATAGATACTCCCGGCGTCAACAGCCTTCTTCCAATGTCAGAGGATGAAAGGGTTACGCGGGACATAATTATGAATACACAGGACGGGGTTATACTCCAGGTTGCAGATGCCAAGAACCTAGAAAGGGCGCTTTTAATATCGTCCCAGCTGGCAGAGATTGAAAGGCCATTTTATTTAATCCTTAACATGACTGATGAGGCAAAAAATCTTGGCATTTCTGTGGATTCAAAACTGCTGGAAGATGCTCTTGGTATAAGGGTTTATCCTACCGTTGCAACAAGAAAGGCCGGTTTTGAAGAAATTATGCGCAATGGGATTCAGGGGTCAACTTCATCCTTCCGGATTGAATACCCACCCGAGGTTGATGCCGGCGCCAGAAAGATTGCCGAATTGCTGCCTCCGGAATTAAAAGGACGGTACGGAATTGCGTTAATGCTCCTTGCCGGAGATGAAACATTAAGCGAATGGTTGCACAGGAAATTACCGGAAAATGTGATTAAAAGCATAGACGATATAAGAAGCATAGTGCAGAAAAACTCTTCCCTGCCTCTGGGATATGTCATTAACAGATCCAAGCAGAAAAATATCCAGAAACTTGTCTCTGATGTAATTGCAGTTGTTCCAATTAATAAAATAAATTTCATGGATCGCGCGGGCGAATTTATTATGCATCCTGTCTGGGGATTGCCGGTGCTTTTAGGCGTGTTAGCCGGGATTTATTACTTTGTGGGGGTTTTGGGTGCACAGGTTATTGTAGACTTTCTTGAGAATACTGTTTTTGCTAAGCACCTTAATCCACTTATCATCAGGGCTGTTGACGCGGTTATTCCATTTAAACATACGCACATGCTTGATGCTGGTATAATCCTGACGGAATATTCTGTGATAGCCGGTCAAGCCGTTACATCTTCGGAGAGGGTATTGGTTTTTATACACGACCTCATCATAGGACCTTACGGTATTATAACGATGGCGCTTACTTATTCTATTGCAATAGTTTTTCCCATTGTGGGGACATTCTTCATTGCCTTTGGGATTCTTGAGGATTCCGGTTATCTCCCAAGGCTTGCGGTTATGCTTAACAGGGTATTCAGGGTATTGGGATTGAACGGCAAAGCAGTTCTGCCGATGATCCTCGGGCTGGGATGCGATACTATGGCGACCATTACAGCACGGATACTGGGTTCCAAAAAAGAGAAAATAATTGTAACTCTCTTACTCGCGCTTGGTGTTCCCTGTTCTGCCCAGTTAGGGGTGATACTTGGAATGCTTGGAGGGCTTTCTCTTACAGCCACTCTTATTTGGAGCGGGGTGGTAGTTGGAGTTATTCTAGTTGTAGGGTATTTGGCATCAAAAATAATCCCTGGCAAAAATTCGGATTTTATTCTTGAGGTTCCTCCAGTAAGAATTCCTCAGTTTAGCAATATTATGATAAAAACAATCTCAAGACTTGAATGGTATATAAAGGAAGCGGTTCCTCTTTTTATTGCAGGAACATTTCTGCTTTTTATAATGGACAGAACCGGATTGCTCGGCACGATAGAAAAATTAGCCTCTCCTGTTGTCCAGGGGCTGCTGAATTTGCCTGCGCAGACAACGGGAGCGTTTGTAATAGGATTTCTGCGAAGGGATTATGGAGCGGCAGGGCTTTTTGTTCTTGCCGAACAGGGTTTGCTTACTCCAAATCAGATTGTTGTCAGCCTTGTTACAATAACCCTTTTTGTGCCCTGCATTGCAAATCTTTTGATTATTATTAAAGAAAGGGGTTGGAAAACAGCTGCTGGCATGACATTATTTATATTCCCCTTTGCATTTTTTGTTGGAGCAATTCTTAACGCTGTTCTGAAATACGCAGGAATACAAATATGATGCAACACGGAACGGGATAATGAATGATCCGAATGAAAAAAAGTACAAATGCCCACTCTGCGGGTATGTTTTTAACGAAAGTGAAATTGTTTGCGTCAGGTGCCCCTTTAACAGGGATTGCAATGTTATCTGTTGTCCTAAATGCAATTACAGTTTCACAACAGAGTCGGCAATTGTGAACTTTATAAAAAAAACAATCAGCCGTTTGAAAGGTTAGCCGGAGGTTTTTATGAATGAGAAAATAGAAAGGGAAATACACGAGGTCCTTGAGACGCTCTGGGTTTATATTGAAGAATTAAAGAATTTCGGAGCAGAAGATAAGGTGAAGATGAATGGTGATTCTATCAATGCTCTGGAGGAAATAAAACGCAGAGGATGGACAGAGGATAAGGGGGGGAATATAGTATTGACAGATACAGGTCTGGCACAGGCACAAAAGGTAATTCGCCGGCACAGGCTTGCAGAGGTATTATTCGTGGATCTTTTTAATATCAAGGACGACATTATAGAGGAAGTGGGGTGTACCTTTGAGCACATCCTTGATGAGGATGTCGTGGACAGGGTTTGCTCATTTTTGAGCCATCCGCCTGCATGCCCACACGGGAAAAAAATACCTCAGGGCAAATGCTGTAATAAGTTTGAAAAAAAGGTTCTTCCGGTGGTGCAGAGATTATGGGATATAAACCCTGGAGAAACAGCAAAGATTGTCTTCATTACGTCGGATACAAAAACTAAACTTGACAAGCTGTTTTCCCTCAATGTTGTTCCGGGCAAAGAGCTGAAATTCATACAAAAGTTCCCGTCGGCAGTAATAAAGATAGGAGAAACTTCGGTAGCAATGGATGAGGAAATTGCACGGGAGATCTTTGTAATTCCGAAGTGGATAGACTAAAGCAACTGAAATTTCTTGCGTTTTTTTATATCCTTGATAGAATAAATAAAAATATCGTAAGGAGGAACAGGATGCTTAAGAAATTATCTTTGGGTGTTTTGATGTTGTTTGTTCTAAAACTCAATCTTGATGCTGCGCCTTTTGCGCCATCACTTAATGGAAAGACCGGGGTGCTGCGGGCAATATCGGTTCGCAGCATGATTCAGGGCGGATTCAGTGTTAATTACAATGTCAGCTATTTCCAGACAAAAGATTTCTTGGCATCCAATACTGAAGATGTTGTAAAAAGACACAGATTTAGCACCGCGTTCGCTTTTGGACTTGCTGATTGGGCTGAGTTTTCCATGTCTATTGATGGAGCGGCAACTCAATTTAGAAATATTTATACCGGCACGGATTCCTTTTATGAATCCTTTGGCGCCATTGAACCCGGGCTTAAATTGGGCTATATGTCCGATGCCGGGCTTGGGGTGGGGGTGGATGTCTTTGCCAGGCTTCCGCGGAATCTTGACCGGGTAGGATACCAGGTTGATGCCGCAAGCTTTGGCGGAAGATTGCTATGGACGCTTGATCTGGATGCTGCACATGATGTTCCATTAAGATTCCACTTCAATGCTGGTTTTTACAAGGATCATTCGGATAGGTTATACCTGCCATTAAGAATGGAAGCCGATTATACTTCCGGATCTCCATACATATCCATTCAAGAATACGCGATCGGAATACTTCACGACGATCAGATTATTGGCGCTGCAGCAATTGAAATTCCCGTAGATGAGATCTCTGCTTTTGTTGAATACAGCACAAACCAGATCTTTGATACAAACAATAATAATCCGGTAGATCTGTCATACAACAGGAGCCCCCAGAGAATTACTCCCGGTCTCAGGTTTACGCCTGTCAGGGGAGTGGCTGTTGACATTGCGTGCGACCTTGGATTGAGCAAAACGTTTACGATGCCCCTTGCTGTTAAGGATACAGCAGATATAAAAAATGAAAAGGTAAGATTGGCAGAACCGCAATGGAATGCAATGGTGGGATTCTCATGGTCATTTTTGCCCGGAGTTGCTGTCCAGATGATAAAGGAGGTTTCAGCCCCGCTTCCACCGCCAACGCCGGCTAAGGGAAAGATTAGCGGGATGATAACGGATGCCGCAACTCAGACAGCGCTTGGAGAAGCAGTAATTGAAATGAAAAATACGGAATTAACAAATCTTTCGTCCGATCCGGAAACAGGGATATACGCAACTCCCGAGCTATCTGCCGGCGAGGTGGAATTAGTTGTCCAAAAACATGGGTACCAGACCCAGACTGTTAAGGTTACGGTTGTTCCAGGGGAGACAATAACCCATGATTTTATGCTTCAGAAGGAAATGCTGGTAGGTGCTGTTTACGGAAAGGTTACCGATGCTGCCGGAAAACCACTGGCTGCAGTGATTTCCTTCAATGCTCCGGAAATACAGCCAGGCGCCTCAAATTTGGAGACCGGAGAGTTTTTTGTCAAATTGCCGCCAGGCGACTATACTGTGATAGGGGTAGTTCAGGGATTCAAATCTCAGTCCAAACAGATAACTATTAAACATGGATTTAAAACCAGGGTTGATTTTGTCCTTGAACCGGAATCTGCACCTCCGCCACCTCCGCCGCCAATGCCAGAGAAAAAGACCAGGGTGTATATTGAGAAAAAGAAGGTTGTAATTACAGAGACCATACATTATGAAACCGGCAAGGCGGTGATTCTCTCTATTTCCTACCAGATCCTCAATGAGGTTGCAGAGGTATTTAAACAGAATCCAGAACTGAGAATCAGGGTTGAAGGACACACAGACAGCGTTGGGGCCGATGATTATAACCTGAGGCTTTCGCAGGCGAGAGCGGAATCAGTGGTGAAGTACCTTATAGGTCAGGGCATTGATCCCAACCGGCTTGAGGCAAGAGGATACGGAGAAAGCATGCCTCTTGCTGACAATGCTACTCCCGAGGGAAGAGCAAAAAACCGCAGGGTTGAATTTACAATAATTTCTCAGTAAACGGTTTTTAACAAATAAATTCAAAAGGGCGAACCGCTGTGTTCGCCCTTTTTTATTCCAATTTTATTGATTTCTGCAGAAAAAATAGTATAGTTAATTTTAATGTCGGGCAGGATTAAAACCTTAAGAGGAGAAATAGACGCAATTGACGAAAAGATTCTGTCTCTTCTGAACAAAAGGATCTCTTTTGTGAAAAAAATCGGTAAACTAAAGGAAAAAAAAGGAATAGAATCTTTTGACCCTGCCAGGGAAGAAAACATTCTCTCAAAAATTGCACGGCTTAACAGCAAGGATACCAGACCCGGGAAATTTGAGCCTGTTTTCAAGGAAATATTTTCCCTTTCAAGGTCATTTGAAAAACCATTCAAAGTTGCTTACCTTGGGCCTGAAGGCAGTTTTACGCATTTAGCTGCACTCAAGTATTTCGGAGAAAATTGCAACTATATGCCTGCAAGGCGTATTCAGGATGTTTTTGAATTAACGGAGAAACAGGAATGTGAGCTTGGCGTGGTCCCCATTGAAAATTCCAATGAAGGGACGGTAGGACTCACTCTTGATATGCTTGTTGACAGCAACATCAAATTATGCGGTGAGATATATCAGGAGATTGCGCTGAATCTTATCGGAAAGGATACGGATTTATCCGGGATCAAGAAGATTTATTCGCATGCTCAGGCACTCGCCCAGTGCAGGCTCTGGCTGGATAGAAATATGCCGGGTGTGAATCTTATGGAAGTTGAAAGCACATCGGAGGCTGCAAGAAGGGCGGCTGAGAATCCTTCATCTGCCGCAATAGCCAGCGCTAAATCTGCTGAGATATATGGTCTCAGTATAATCAACTCCAGGATAGAGGATGGGACAAGCAACTACACAAGATTTATAATACTTGGAAAATCCAGCGCCGGACTTACAGGCAAAGACAAGACATCAGTAATAATTTCATTGCCTGATGAATCTGGATCTCTCTACTATGCGCTTGGTGCTTTTTCAAAATATAAAATAAACCTTTCTAAAATTGAATCCAGGCCGATTAAAAAAAAAGCATGGGAGTATCTGTTTTTTATTGACTTTGACGGGCATGTCAGCCAGAAGGTTGTCAAAAAAACCATTTCCGAACTTGTCAGGATTTGTTTGTCTTTGAAGGTTCTCGGTTCCTATCCCAGATCAAGATGAAGGATGGATTAAAAAGAATAATATCCGGATTGGCAATTCCTGAACTCGGCAGGATATCCCCCTACAGACCGGGAAAGCCCATTGATGAATTGAAAAGGGATCTGGGTATCAGAAATATTACGAAGATGGCATCCAATGAAAATCCCTTTGGCCCGTCACCCCTTGCTCTTAAGGCATTAAAATCCTCACTGAAGAAAATTTACCTGTATCCGGACGGGAATTGCTTTGAACTGAAAAAGAAGCTGTCTGAAAGGTCTGGTTTGAAGCCGGAGAATTTTATTATCGGAAATGGCTCCAATGAAATAATTGAGCTCGTTGTCAGAGCGTTTATAAGATCGGGAGACGAGGTTATTATCGGTGATCCATCCTTTGTAGTTTACAAAACAACGACTACCCTTACCGGAGGAAAGGTTATTTCCGTTCCCCTGAAGGGATTTTTATACGATATTGATAAAATGCTGAAAACAATTACGGATCGCACTAAACTTATCATCATAGGCAATCCCAATAACCCTACCGGGACTATAGTGGCAAGCCGCGATATAAGAAGGCTTTTGAATAGCTTGCCCGAAAAGAGCATCTGTATCTTTGATGAGGCATACAGGGAATTTGTGACCAACAGAGATTATCCAGGCGAACTTGAATTCATGGATAGATTGAAGCCTGTGCTTATAATGAGGACATTTTCAAAGGCTTACGGGCTTGCAGGATTGAGAATCGGATACGGAATTAGCGACGAAAGCCTTATTGATTGTTTAAACAGAATCCGGCAGCCCTTCAATGTAAACCATCTTGCGCAGATTGCTGCGTCTGCGGCGTTAGACGATAAAAAGCACCTGAGAAAAACAATAAAAAATAATAACGCCGGAATGAAATTTATAAAGGATAGCGCAAGTAAACTCGGATTGAATACTATTGACAGCCAGGCAAATTTTATCCTTATAGAACTTCCTTGTGACGGAGAGATTGCTTTTAAGGAACTTTTGAAAAGGGGGATTATTGTCCGTTCAATGGGTGAGTATTCATTGAAAAACTACATTCGTCTCACAATCGGGCTGCCAGCGGAAAACAGGCGTTTTGTAAAAGAACTTAAGGATATTTTGAAGAGATTAAACTGAATGTCTCTGAATTTCAAACAGGTTGCGATTATTGGAGCAGGGCATATCGGAGCTTCTGTAGGGATTGCCCTTAAAAAGAGGGGCTTTGGGGAAAAAATTGTAGGGCTTGGCAGGAGCAGGAAAAATCTGGAGGATGCCTTACGCATTGGGTGTATAGATGTGATGGAGATGGAGCCGGGCGCTTTTTTAAGGGAATCAGATCTGGTGGTTCTCTGCACACCAGTAAGAAGCATTTCTGAATGGACAAAACGGCTGAGAAATTTTTTTCCCGGCAATGTTTACATTACGGATGCCGGAAGCGTGAAAGGAATAATAGCTTCTGTAGCGCAAAGGGCAGGTTTCGGAAGCAATTTTGTTCCTGCGCATCCGATTGCAGGGACAGAGAAGAGCGGCGCTCTATCCGCTGATCCGGAGCTGTTCAACGGGAGAATGTGCATTCTTACTCCATTGGCAGAGAACAGCCCTGCGGCTATAAAAGCGGTCAGGGAATTCTGGAAGTTTATCGGCTGCAGGGTGGTGGAAATGCTCCCGGATGAACACGACAGCATCCTTGGGCTGGTAAGCCATCTGCCGCATGCAGTTGCCTATTGTCTTGTGAGCGCTGTGAAGATCGCCGGAGGACAAAAAGCAATTGATCTTGCCGGG
Source organism: bacterium (assembly GCA_036514535.1). Taxonomy (GTDB): domain Bacteria; phylum JAMCPX01; class JAMCPX01; order DATBWZ01; family DATBWZ01; genus DATBWZ01. The sequence goes on along the minus strand of DATBWZ010000138.1, from coordinate 12,079 downwards.
GGCGGACTCAGGGATTACACAAGGATTGCTGCCAGTTCGCCGGAAATGTGGAGGGATATTTTTCTAAGCAACAAAAAAAAGGTGTTGAGGTCAATAAAGATTTTTCAGAAAGAATTAAAAGGGCTTTCAGACGCAATAACGGATAATAAAGATAATGAAATAATGGAATTTCTCAGTGGCATAAGGGAATTCAAAAAGAAAATGATACCCCCCAATGGCTAAATTTAAAATAAAACCAGTCAGGAATCTGAAGGCAGAGTTTGTTTTTCCCGGAGATAAGTCCATCTCTCATCGGGCGATTATATTCTCCTCTATTGCCGGTGGAAGATCTAAAATAGTTAATCTCTGCAGCGGAGATGATGTTTTGCGGACATTGAATACAATGAAAATGCTGGGGGCGGAAATTGAAAAAGGAAAGACTGTTTTTGTATCCGGAAGGGGTCTTAACGGGCTCAAAGAACCGGGAGATGTTATATACGCCGGGAACTCCGGCACAACAGCCAGATTGCTTACAGGCCTTCTTGCCGGACAGAATTTCTTTTCGGTGATTACCGGTGATGATTCGTTGAAGAACAGGCCGATGGAAAGAGTCGTGAAGCCTCTGCGGGAAATGGGGGCTGACATTAACGGAAGGAAAAACGGAGCCTATCTGCCCCTCTCAATTAATGGAAAACGGCTCACCGGCGCGGACATTGCGAGCCCTGTTGCCAGTGCGCAGGTCAAGTCAGCGATCCTGCTTGCGGGACTCTTTGCGGATGGAAGGACGTCTGTTACGCAACCGGCGCCCAGCAGGGATCATACGGAACGCATGCTGAAATTTATGGGTATTGATATTCAGAGCGATGGAAAATCTGTCTCAATAACCGGAGGCGGAAGGCTGGAATCCCGTGAAATACATATTCCAGGAGATATTTCTTCTGCCGCTTTTTTTATTGTTGCCGGCACAATCGTAAAAGGTTCTGAATTGATCCTCAGGAATGTTGGTTTGAATCCATTCAGAACCGGCATAGTTGAGATATTGAAAAGAATGGGCGCTGATATTGAAATAGAAGATAAAAAAGAAGACTGCGAGCCCTCCGGCACCTTGATTGTCAAATATTCCCGCCTAAAAGGAACCACTATTGAAGGAAACGAGATTCCCATGGTTATTGATGAGATACCTGTTATTGCAGTGGCAGGGGCAGTTGCAGAGGGGGAGACAGTTATCAGAACCGCAGAAGAATTAAGGAAAAAAGAGAGCGACAGGATTACAGCAATGGTAACGGAATTGAGGAAAATGGGTGTGGATATACAGGAATTGCCAGATGGCATGAAAATCCGAGGAGGACAACTCAAGGGCGCAGTATGTGACTCCTACAGAGACCACAGGGTGGGAATGGCTCTTGCCGTTGCAGGCATGGTGGCAAAGGGAGAAACGTCCATTGAGGGATCTGAATGGATTGCTATCTCGTTTCCCGAATTCAGAGGATATCTAAAGAAACTTATGAAGTAGGTTAACTTGTTTTGAGGCGTCACTTCCAACATTAGCCATCTGCTCAAAAAATGTCAGTTTAAACCACTTGCCACCAGCCAATTGTTTATGTTGATAGTTCATTTAAAGGGATAATGTATTGCTCAGCCCTGCTCTATTCATTGTTAATTTTTCTGTTGACAACACTATATATTGTGGTATTTTGTAATTATTAAAGGGGGGCTTGATGAAACTCAAAGGATTAGAATTATTAGGATTTAAGTCATTTGTAGACAAGACGCATTTTAATCTGGAGAGAGGAATAATCTGTGTCGTAGGCCCTAATGGCACCGGAAAGAGCAACATTGTTGATTCAATGAGATGGTGCATGGGTGAACAGAGGGCCAGGATGCTCCGCGGCGAAGACATGGATGATGTTGTATTCACAGGAAGTGAATCAAGGAAGCCATCGGGAATGGCTGAGGTATCTATTACGTTTACAAAGAATGGAGGCGGATTACCGGCTGCCTATGCCGATTATCCCGAGATTATGGTTACCAGGCGGTTCTTCAAAACCGGCGAAAGCGAGTATTTTATCAACAAGGTGCCTGTCCGTTGGCGCGATGTGATTGATCTATTCCTTGATACAGGAATTGGCACAAAGGCTTATTCTATCATTGATCAGGGAATGGTTGAAAAGATTATAATGGTAAAACCGGATGAAAGAAGGCTTCTCTTTGAAGATGCCGCGGGAATTATGAAGTACAGACTCCGCAAGAAGGAAGCCATTGCGAATATGGAGAGAACACAGCAGAATCTTCAGCGGGTGGATGACATAGTCAGGGAGATAAAGAGGCAGATAAATTCCCTTGACAGACAGGCAAAAAAGGCTGAGCGGTTTAAAGCGATGCGCGAAGAATTAAGAGAATCAGAATTTAAATTCCTGCTTCTTCAGTGGAGAAGGGTTCACGGAGAGGTCTCTCTGCAGGAGAAGGAACTATCTTTGTTAAAGGAGATTGAAGCAGCGGCGCTGAGCGAGATTTCGGCCCTGTCGGCGAGGATTGAAGAGACTAAAATATCCATTCTTGAGGCGGAGAAAAAATACAATGAATTGAATAATAAATATTTCAACCTGCAATCGGATATTCAGCAAAGGGATAATGAGTTAAACATGCTTAGAAAAGATATAAAGACCTCAGGCGCTGACAGGGAGAGGATCCTGCTTGAGTTGTCAGGGCTGGAGCAAAAACAGAAGGAATTGATGGAAAGGCTCAATTACCTCGGAATTGAGAAGGCGAAGATTGAGACATCGTTGGGTCAGTGGAAGGAAAAGGTTCAGTTGCTGGATAACGAATTCGGACTTTTGCAGAATGAGAACAACCGTCTTGGAAAAGAAACAGAGGAATCAAGGATTGTCCTGACAGACCTGCTGTCTTCAAAATCTAATATTAAAAATGAGTTGTTGAGCCTGCAGAAGGATGTTGACGAAAGAGCGAAGCGGATTGATAAACTCCAGTCAAACAATATGGAGTTAAGGCAGAATTTCGGCACCACGGAAGCAAGCCTCTCTACAGTCAGAGAAAGGCTGCTGACAGAGGAAAAAGCATTGAATTTGCTGAAAGCATCCATAAAAGGTGAAAATCTCAATATAGAAGGATTAAAAAATACGCTTGATGAGCGTTCGTCTGTTATGGTAAATATGAACAACAGGCTTCTTGAATTGAAATCCCGGTACAAGTCCCAGAAAGAGATTGTTGAAAGTTATGAGGAGTTTAAACAGGGTGTAAAGGCATTGATGTCAAGATCAGGCGCAGATGATGGTAAGCGCGGGATATACAGGGTTGTTGCTGAGATTTTCAATGTAGACCCGAAGTTTGAGGTTGCTCTTGAGGCTGTGCTCGGAGAGGTTATGGGGCATATTGTCGTGAATAATACTGCGGATGGATTTGATGCCATAGATTTTCTTAGAACAGCATCAAAAGGAAGAGCGGCATTTCTTGCTTCAGAAAATCTCTTTGATTCGTCCGTTGAACCTCCGGCAGAGAGATTTGCTCCGGAAAAGGTTGTAAGACTGACTGATGTAGTAAAAGTAGAGAATGGGTATGAAAAGATTGCCAGATTTTTGTTAAAAAATGTCCTGGTAGTTGAGGATGCAGAGACAGCGAAGCGACTCTGGAAGATTGACGGCGGCTCCGTGGCGATTGTAACGCTTGAGGGGGATATCTTTTGTTCAACCGGCGTATTTTCCGGCGGAAGCAAAGAAGAACTTGAGGCGGGACGATTAAGAAAAAGGCGCGAACTCTCTTTAATGGAGGACGAGATCAGGGAAGGAGACGCTAAAATAGAAACCTTGAAGAATGAAATTACTGCTCTGGAGTCTAATATCTCGGAAGGCGAAACAGGAATTAAAAATAAAGAAAGTGAACTCAGGGATAAAGAGATCCTTGCAATTAACATCCATAACGAAATCAGATCATTTGAAGATGATATTGAAGAATTTAAACGCCAGTTGGAATTACAACTGGTTGAGAGGGATTTTATAGTTTCTGAAATAGAGGAATTAAAAAAAGAATATGCAGAAAAAGTCCGGGGATTTGAAGATGTTGAGGGTAAAATCCGCGAAGCAGAGACTTGCCTTAAGAAATCAGAGGAAGACAAGCGATCTGCAGAAGCAAGAATAGCCCAGTTAAATTCCGCTCTGACCGGGGCAAAAACAGAGTTTGCCGCCCATGAGGAAAGGCTCAAATCCACGCTTCTGTTTATAAATTCCGGGGAAAAAGATATGGCCGATATTCTGCATTCGCTGTCTTCCAGAAAGAAAGAGACTGAAGAAAAAGAGAACTTTATAAAGAATGCCGAAGCGGAATTAAAGGAAAAAGACCTGGCGCTGAAAAATGTTGTCAATGACAGCCTCCTTCTTGAAAAAAGTTTAAATGATGCCAGAGCGGAATTTGAAAAACTGAGCGAGTACAATATATCTCTTGACAGGGAATATACCCAGAAGCGTTCATCCCTTGACCAAACAAGGGAAAAGATTTTTAATCTAAATATTTCAACCTCTGAAAAACGCAGTGGCTTGGAGTATATAAGGTCTTCCGCTCTGGACAAATGCCAAAAGGATTTTGATGATTTTCAGAATGCTGCTGTTGAGGAATCACAGGAAGATCTTGAGAAAAAAGTTGGCGAACTCCAGGATAAAATAAATGAGATGGGTGATATTAACCTTGTTGCAGCTGATGAATTCAGGGAATTAAACGAGAGATGCCAGTTTATGATGTCCCAGCGCGATGATCTTGTTAAATCTCTGGAAGATCTGAAAAATGCGATTACAAAAATAAATAAGACATCCAGGGAGAGATTCATGGAGGCATTCAATGCTATCAATGTTAAATTCAAGGAGGTTTTCCCGAGGTTCTTCGATGGAGGCAGAGCGGAGCTTTACCTCACCGATGAGCACGAAGTTCTTGAAAGCGGAATAGAGATCCTTGCTCAACCTCCTGGTAAAAGGCTCCAGAATATCAGTCTTTTGTCAGGCGGCGAAAAGGCACTGACAGGCATAGCCCTTGTCTTCTCATTCTTTCTGATAAAACCATCGCCGTTCTGCATTCTTGATGAGGCAGACGCGCCACTTGACGAGGCAAACCTGAGAAGGTTTCTTGCCATGATAAAAGAACTGAACAAAGATATTCAATTTATTATGATTACTCATAATAAACTTAGCATGGAAGTTGCCGATGTCCTTTACGGAATAACAATGGAGGAACCAGGCGTATCCAAGGTTGTCTCTGTAAAGTTGAACTGAACTATTAGAATAATATTGCGCTGGCCACGCCGAGCCATAGACAATGGTGTTTGGCTTCAATGCGGAAGTTTATAACCGACGCGTAGTTAATGCAACTCATCATTTTTTACTTGAAATTACCAATTCAGCAAGATGATTGATATCCTTCAGGGATATGCTCTCCTGTGTTCCTGCTTCCATGTTTTTGAGGGTCACTGCTCCGGATTTCATTTCATTTTCCCCTATGATTAGCACGAACCTGGCTCCAAGTTTGTTTGCTCTTCGTAACTGGGATTTGAGGCTCCGTTCGTTGTATCCAAATTCAACATAAATTCCACGCTCCCTGAGATTGGAGGCGATCTTCAACCCTGCGGCGGAAGCGGCAGCTCCCAAACTTAAAACGAAAAGCAACGGGTTGAGGAATTTATTTTTTATATCTGCAATGTCAATCAAGCGTTCAACGCCTATTGCAAATCCTGCTGCAGGCGTGGGTTCTCCACCCATGCTTTCAACGAGATTATCATACCGTCCTCCGGCTGCTATAGCATTTTGGCTGCCGCCGGTTTCAGAAATTATTTCAAAAGCAGATCTGGTGTAATAATCCAGCCCCCTCACGAGTTTTGTATTTATTTCAAATGCGATACCGGTTTCCTTCAAGAGTGCTTGTAATTTTTTAAAGTGCTCTGAACATAGAGAGCACAGATAATCCATAATCACCGGCGCTGTTTTAATAATAGGAATACACTCTTCCTCTTTGCAATCAAGCACCCGCAGCGGGTTTGTGTTCATTCTCCGCTGGCAGTTATTGCATAGTTTTGCGTGGCTGCTTTCAAGAAATATCCTGAGTTTATTGAGATACTCAGGCCTGCAGTCGGGACAGCCAACAGAATTTAACTGGACTCTTTTATTTTTTACATTTAGCTTATCAAAAATTCCATTGAGAATGATTAACAATTCCACCTCAGCTGCGGGTTCTTTTACATTGAATATCTCCGCGCCTATCTGATGGAACTGTCTAAGCCTCCCTTTCTGGGGGCGTTCATGGCGGAACATTTGGCCAATGTAGTAGATCTTGAAAATCTGTTCTGTTAATCCTAAAGAGTGCTCAATATAAGCCCTCACTGCCGGGGCGGTCCCTTCCGGTCGCATACTAAGAGTGTCTCCGCTGCGGTCAGTGAATGTGTACATTTCCTTCTGGACAATATCCGTTTCGTTGCCGATGCTCCTTTCAAACAACTGCGTTTTTTCAAGTATTGGTGTTCTTATCTCCTTATAACCAGAATTATCAAAGATTTCCCTGCATACTTGTTCTGTAAATTGCCAGATATTTGAGATGTCAGGCAGTATGTCCTTAAACCCTGCCGGAGGCTGTAATGTAGAAATTCTTGTTTTTTTTGCATTCATATCGTTTAGAATTTATATCAGATTACAGGGCGTTAGTCAAAGGATTAAACAGAAGGTATTGTGCCGTCCCAAAGAAAGTAGTGTAGCCTTCCGGACCAGGACCGAGGGTCAAGGGCTGTTTTCGGAACAGGAGGAATTTCCTTTATTATAATAAGTAGTGTAACATACCATCTCCCCGTCAGATTCAATAAATATACTTCCATCAATTGGAGTTGCAAGGATGACCTTTGTGTGTTTTTTCAACCGTTCCACTGCCTTGCTGCAGGGGTGCCGGAACGGATTATTCCTGCCGGCGGAGATTACTGCAATTTCCGGGCTTACTGCGTTCAGAAATTTTTCCGAACTTGATGTGCAGCTTCCATGATGCGGAACCTTGAGAACAGCGCTTTTTATTGATCTTAATGATAATTTGCTCTCAGTTTCTTCTTCTATGTCCCCGGTGAAGAGGAAGGATGTTTTCCCGTAAACAAGAGAGAACACGAGTGAACTATCATTTACGGATACAGACTCGTCATTCGCAGGATTGAAAAACATAAATGACACATTGTCTATATTTGTATAATTATCAGAATGCCATTTTACGATCTTTATGTTCCTTCCTTCCAGGTCCGTGAATTTTTCTTTAATATCAGGGATCCATACTTCTCCTATACTGAAATGGTCCAGAAGGTAGTTCAGTCCACCAATATGATCGCTCTGTGGATGGGTAAGCACCAGATAATCTATTCTCTTGATTTTTTTCCGGAATAAATACGGGGCAATGATTCGCTCTCCATTGTCGCGATACGGGGTTTTGCCGCCGCAGTCCACGAGCATTTTCTTGCCCTGCGGGAGTTCTATGAGGGCTGAATCTCCCTGTCCCGCATCAATAAATGTTACGCTGAGATTGCCGTTTTTTCCGGTTGTGGAAAGGTTTTCTGTTGCGAGCAGGGCTGACATGATTAGTATAGCAATGAGAAATTTCCTCATCACAGTAATGCGCTGAACCATGATCAAAAACACGGCATAATACGATGCAAATTGGGGTATGTCCGGCGGCGGAACAGCAATCTGTGAATATGGAAGCGAGGCGAAAAAGCCGGCGGTTTTTAGAATAAGGTATGCAAGGGCGGAGATTACCGGGGGCAATGGGTTTATTGCGGCAGGGATCCATAGAAATAAGAAATAAATAACCGAGAGGGGAATGAGTGGGCTCAACAGAAGCAGGACAGCAATATTCGCCGGTATGAACCACGGGGGCAGGAATTTAAAATAAAACGATATTAGGGGCGCAGTTCCGAGAAAACCGGCAATGGATGTAATTGCGGAGGTTTTTAAGTAAATGGCGGTTCGTCCGCCATGGATGTAATCCGTGAATTTTGGAACTATTAATATTATTGAAAACACAGCGGCAAAGGAAAGCTGAAAGGAAATATCAAAAAGCCACGCCGGATTTATCAGCAGCATCACTACACACGCAGTGCAGGCGATATAGAGAATTACAGGTTTGCGCAAGAATGCAATTGCGGAAAGGCAAAGGGCGGCCATAATGAATGCCCGCTGAACAGATGGGCTCATCCCTGAAACAACGCAGAAAAGGAGGAGAAAGGGCATTGTCAAGAGCGCCGCAATCCTTCTGATGTTGCAATAGATAAGTAATTTTGTGTTTATTTTAAGCATAAAGCGAAAGAGAAAATAGAAAAAACCGGCGATAATTCCTACATGCATGCCGGAGATTGCAAGGATATGAGCGGTGCCTGATTTTCTGAAATCCTGCAGCGTTTTTTTATCAAGCCCTTCTTTTATGCCGAGTGTTGCAGCAAGGATAAACCCTGACTCTTGTTTTCTGAATGCAGACGAAACAGCCTTGCCAAGATGCCTCCTGAGATGATTGATAAAGCTTATTATCCGCCCATCATCTTTTCTGAGTTTTATCAGGTCTTGTTTGTCCGTAGCCGTGCAGACAAAGCGCATTCCCTCCAGACGGAGGCGTTTTTTCATTGACGCAACGCCGGGAACGCCGTATTCTGCCGGCTCCGAGCACTTGATTTTTGCAAGTATTAAATCATAAAACCCTATATCTGTGTTTTCCCCGGGGATAAATATTAGGACCGTAAATTTTGCGCGTATGATTTTCCCCTGCTTGTGAACTGAATCTATCCGCGCCGTGAAAGAGGTGATCCCATTGTTGGATTCAGGGAACGACACTGTTTCAGCGAGAACGAGCGCCGGCTCATTGCCGAATATGTCCGGAGTATTCTCTGATTTTTCAATCAATAATTTTATGGATGAGATCCCTGTTAGAAATACGAGCATATATAGGGCGCATAATGAGAAAAAGGTTTTTTTAAAATGGGTTGCAATGAATCCGGTTATTATGGTGATTAAACTTAAAATAGATGTCCACTGGAATGACAGGGGAGAGCATGTTCCCGCGATTATACCGGCAGGGAGCAGGAAGCATAAAAGAGTGAGATATATCTGTTGCACATAAATTTATCGTGTTTTTTTAAAATAATTATCGTAGCTTCGTGATGCTGAAGCAACAAAAAATCTTTTATTTTAGAGAGGTTACTAAATTCACAATGATTTTGGAATAATATTCGGGTACATATTAATTATACCCGTGGAATTTTAAATTAATATGACGGTAGTTCCAGCAGTGTATTGAGGGTGTTAAAGAGTTTGCTTAGTCCTATTGCGCTGAGTAACTCAACGATCTCTGTATCGTTGTACATCTCTTTAAGTTTTTTGAACATCTCAGCGGAAATTTCAGGCGTTTCCGATGCGGATTTATGCGCAAATTCCAGCGCTGCTGCAGTTTCTTCATCCAGTCTTGTGAAGTCAAGATCCATCAGAGAGTTAATCTCCACTTCGGATGTGCCGATCTTTTTCAAATTTTCAATGTGTGAATCAGCGCATGAACCGCATTTGTTCACGGATGAAACCACAAAGCAGATCATTTCCTTCAGTTTCCTGTCAAGCCTGCCTGAATCCATAACGGTCTTTTTCAACTGGAGCAGACTGCTGGCAATCTGCGGTCGGCGGACAATTACCCTGTATGTCAGGGGAACATTTCCATAGTACTCATGCAGTTTGTCAAGAACCTTTTTGATTTCAGGCGTGGTTTTTTCAATTGTTATCGGGTCTATTTTTGCCATATTCCATCCTTATTTTACAATGATACGACTTTTAATAATTAATTGCAAGGAAAAATTGAAAAAAATAATTTTTTTAACAGATAGGACATATCCCCCGGAAAATGCGCCACTTATAATTAGAGTAGCGTTTTGCGTGTGTATACCGCACTCCATTAACAGAGTGATAAAAATAGGATAGAATAAGATCTTCTGAAAGGATGAACGATTTGATATGCCCCCGATTTATCAGCAATGCTTTATATAATCGGGCATAATAAATTTTATAGAATTAATACAGAAATCATGCAATACTCCAATTATTAACGACACAACAAATGGGGGTAGCTCATCACACAAAAAGCCCGGTCAAGATCAGAAATCTATTGGATAGTACTGCTCTCACCCAAATTGCCTTCGTTTCTACTATGCCGGCTACGCTGGGAACGTTATACGCCATTGACTTGAAGGACGGAGAATAAAAATGCCTGAGAAAAGAAAACTGTCTGTTTTTGAGAAATACCTGACACTCTGGGTCTTGCTTTGCATTGGTGCAGGCATTTTTTTGGGAAAGGTAGCGCCTGAGGTTGCAGTCAAATTGGATGCTCTTTCAATATATAATGTATCCATTCCCATTGCTATCTGTCTATTTTTTATGATGTATCCAATAATGGTGAAGATAGATTTTGCGGAAGTAGTAAAAGCCGTAAAAACGCCTAAGCCTGTAGCTTTAACATTATTCATCAACTGGGCAATCAAGCCGTTTACTATGTATCTGTTTGCCTCATTCTTTTTGGGATACCTGTTCAAGGGGTTCTTGCCTGGGACCGAGATTATTAAGACAGGGCAAGAAGTTGAGTTGTGGAGAAGTTACATCTCGGGCGCTATCCTGCTGGGAATTGCCCCCTGCACGGCTATGGTATTGATGTGGAGTTATCTGGCAGAAGGTAATGACGGACTTACTTTAGTCATGGTTGCCATAAACTCTCTATCAATGCTTGTACTTTATGCGCCCCTTGGAGGATTTTTACTCGGTGTGAATGCGATGCCCATACCATGGCAGACAATATTGCTTTCAGTAATGATTTATGTAGCTTTGCCATTGATTGCAGGATACTTTTCACGGAAGTGGATTATCAAATCCAAAGGCTTGGATTGGTTTAACACTAAGTTTTTGCACCGGCTCACACCGATTAGCATATTCGCACTTCTTGCCACATTAGTGCTTTTGTTCTCGTTTAAGGGGGAAATTATAATGGTGTATCCTCTGACGATATTATGGATTGCTATTCCACTTTTCATTCAGACGATATTTATTTTTACTCTGGGATTTGGCCTGTCTATATTCCTAAAACTTTCCTATCAAGATGCTGCCCCTGCTGCTATGATTGGCGCTTCAAATCATTTTGAGGTCGCAATTGCAACAGCAACCACGCTTTTTGGATTGTCTTCGGGCGCAGCGTTAGCAACGGTAGTCGGTGTTTTGATTGAAGTACCGGTAATGCTTATGCTCGTTTCGGTTTGTAAAAGATACTGTTATTTATTTAAAAAGTGACATTTAGATTTACCAGAGTGCAAATTATAGATTTGTTACTGCTGAGATAGCGGGGCCGCCTGCAGGATAAATTGTATTTGATTAAATTAAAAAATTATGATACCTTTTTCTGCAAAAGAGGTGCGCGATGTCGTTGTTGAGCAATATTGACCCGGAAATCTTTGAGTTAATCCGGAAGGAGACAGAGAGGCAGGAGTTCGGCCTTGAACTCATTGCGTCGGAAAACTATGTGAGCGAGGCTGTCCTTGAGGCAATGGGCAATGTTATGACCAATAAGTATGCCGAGGGGTATCCGGGCAAAAGATATTACGGCGGGTGTGAATATGTTGATGTAGCCGAGAGGCTTGCGCAGGAAAGGGCAAAAAAACTGTTTAATGCTGATTTTGTGAATGTGCAGCCCCATTCCGGGACACAGGCAAACATGGCTGTCTATTTCTCCACACTTGAACCGGGTGATACATTTCTCGGAATGAACCTTGCGCATGGCGGGCACCTCTCCCATGGCAGCGCTGTCAATTTTTCCGGCAGGCTTTATAAGGTTGTTCCTTACGGTGTCAGAAAGGACACACATCGGATTGATATGGACCAGGTAAGAGACCTTGCAAAGCTGCACAAGCCAAAATTGATTGTTATAGGTGCAAGCGCATATCCCAGAGCGATTGAGTTTAAGCCATTCAGGGAGATTGCCGACGAGGTCGGCGCAAAGATTATGGCGGATATTGCCCATCCGGCTGGCCTTGTGGCGGTCGGGATTCATCCATCCCCAATAGCAT
>DATBWZ010000137.1:0-13936 GCA_036514535.1 bacterium | reverse complement strand
TCGGCTGCTGCCGAACTTGTGGTGAAAAACAGGGAAGACCTCCGTTTAAGGGTTAAGGAGTTGAGCCGGCGATTTAATATAGCGTACGCGAATCATCTTCAGAATCTTCATTCAAGGATTGAACTGCTGACGCACCGCTTGCTGGATCCAAGGAAGAGGATAGAGGAACTTAAAGAAGGGCTGGATGATATTTCGGAGAGAATTTTGAACGGGATAAAAAGAACCGTTGAATTAAAAAAAACAATGATTTCTGCTAAGGCAGATAATCTTAATGCCCTTAATCCGCTTGCTGTGCTGGAAAGGGGGTATAGTATAACATTCATGGAGAGCACCGGAGAAGTGCTTAAGAATGCTGACAGGACAACGGTGGGCGACGGTGTGAGGGTAAGATTAAAACAGGGAGAAATAGGTTGCACGGTAAGGGAAATAAAAAGCTGACAGCATTTTTTTTTGCTTTCTTCTGGGTTCTGTCAATATCCAGCGTTATTTCGCTGGAGATGCAGGTTTTACCTTCGGAGAAACTAATTCCTGGCAGCGCTGTAATTATTATAATCAAAGGAATAAATGGGACGGCCGCTAAACTTAATATAGGTGGAAACGATATTCCCCTGGTCTATTTATCAAATGGCGAAGCAATGGCTCTCTGGGGGCTTGATCTCCACGTTCGGGGAAAAATGAATGCGGTATTTGCAGATGGAAAAGGGAAAATAAACAAGGAAATAATTGTTGAGGATTATGAATTCCCAGCGGAGATGCTGACCCTGCCTCCTGATAAGGTCTTTCTTAGCGAGAAGGATCTGATGCGGGTTGAAAAGGAGAAAGAGGTCCTTGACAATATCTGGAATCTTGTTTCACCCGAGAAGCTGTGGAATGGGATGTTTATGCTTCCTGTTGGAGGCGCGCCCGGCAGCAGATTCGGATTGCGAAGAATTATAAATGGTGAAGAAAGGAACCCTCATACCGGTATGGATATTATTGCTGCAGAGGGCACACCTGTTATGGCAGTCAACAGGGGGAAGGTTATCTTTGAGGGCGACCTCTTTTTCAGTGGCAATTCTGTCGTTATTGATCATGGTTTGGGCCTCTATTCAATGTTTTTTCATCTGTCAAAGGTTTTAGTCAAGGTTGGAGATCTTCTTGAAAAAGGAACGCCCATTGGTTATGTGGGTGCTACCGGACGGGTTTCAGGACCCCATCTGCATTTTGGATTCAGGCTGCTTAACGCAAAAATTGATCCACAGAGTATGCTCAATCTTAATCTGGACAGTGGCAGGCAGGAACGCGGTATAACTGGTCCATAGGTATATAACAGGGAGGTATAAGGTGAAGAAGACCGACACAGATATAAATTTTGAAGAAGCGCTTAAAAAACTGGATAAGATTGTTGAAAAACTTGAAATGGGGAATATTCCACTTGAAGATGCCCTCAAGCAGTTTGATGCAGGCGTTAGACTCGTGAGATATCTGAATGAGAGACTGGAAGACGCAGAGAGAAAAATAGAATTGCTTGTGAAGGATAAAGAAGGAAAAATTACAAAGAAAGAAATAGATGTGATTGATGGGGAGATAAAAGATGTCAATAGCAAGGACAAAAACGGCAGACTCTTCTGAATTCAGAAAGGGCGCGAAGAATCAAATTTCAATAATTATACACATAGATGGCGCTTCCAGAGGCAATCCTGGTTATGCCGGCGCCGGCGCTATTATTAAAAATTCCGACGGAATAATTCTGAAAAAGCTTACCAAGTATCTTGGAATTGCAACTAATAATATAGCAGAATACAATGCTCTCCTTCTCGGATTGCAATATGCCAAAAAAATTGATGTTAAGAGTGTGAAGGTCTATTCCGACTCTGAACTTCTTGTGAAGCAGATGAATGGAGATTACAGGGTGAAGCATCCGGAGATAATTAAAATGTTTCGGAAGGTGATGACTTTATCCAGCGGATTTGATAAAATAATATACACGCATATTCCGCGGGAGAGTAACAGGGATGCTGATCTGCTCGCAAATATGGCAATTGATGCTGGAGCATAAGGTTGTGGGCAGGACAGAGATATTGATAGATGAGGCTGTATACAGCAGGCAGGCGGTCGCTCTCCGCTTTTGGCGGAGGGAGGAAGGTCCGGACTCCGCAGGGCATGGTGCCGCGAGAAATCGCGGGCACAAGGGACAATATTCCCTTGTGACGGAAAGCGCCACAGAAAAAATACCGCCCCGCCTACGCACTATATGTTTCGGTGGGCTTGCCCGCCGAAGCTTTAGCGAATGTGGGGCAAGGGTGAAAAGGTGAGGTAAGAGCTCACCGCTCGTGGTGGCAACACCCGTGGCAGGGCAAGCCCCGCCAGGAGCAAGGCTGAATAGGGTAGCGCTGAGCAGCCCTGGCAAGTGCGCTGTGAGAACAGCGCTGCGTTACCGGGTAAGCCGCATTAGACGAATGGCCGCCGAATACAGGATCTGGCCTATACCTGCTGTTGTGGGGGCGTTATTTAAATAACGCCCCTATCAAAATGAAGGATAAGGGATGAAATATTTTGACCTGCTTTTGTTGTCCGACAGTTATTCCAAGGATACCAGGGAGGTTTTTAATTTTTTAAGATTGGCAATAAGCAGGTTTCATCCGAATAGTTTAGGCGATGTCTCCCTGTTTTTTTCAGCACAAAAGAATGTGTGTTATTTCCTCTTCAGGTTTGAATTTCAGAAGTTCCTGCCTTCATACCTTAACTGGTTTAATACCTGGATTCACAGATTGAATCTCAAGGCGGTGGAATTTATGGGCCTTCACGAAAAAGAACGGGAGGAATTATTGCAGAAAATTTCCGCTGTTACCGAGCAAAAATTTGCCATGCCGTTTGATCTCAATATTGTTCAGCGTGAAATAGAGAAACGCCTCGGCATATTTGGGGAAAAGCGGGAGCATGAAAGGGTCCGCGCTGAAATAGTAGTAAAATTTAAGACCCCCAAAGATTTTATAAAAAAATATACGGAGGACATAAGCAAAGGCGGCATATTTATCAAAACCATAAATCCTCTTCCTTATGAAACTAATGTTATGGTGACGCTTGTTCTGCCTGATACAAATAAGATTGATCTTGCAGGCAGGGTTGTGTACATACTGAAGGAGGATGATGCTAAGGTGCTGGGCCGCAGTCCCGGAATAGGTATTCAATTTGTGGATGTACCTACGGAACTTAGCAAAAAACTTGAAGAGTTCATAGAAAAAATGAAAGAGAAGGAGACCATAGAATTTGAGGAAAAGCGGGAGCATGAAAGGGTCCGCGCTGAGATAAAATTAACATTTAAGACCATTGATGGGTTCATACAGAGGTATACGGAGGACATAAGCAAGGGCGGCATATTTATCAAAACCAATAACCCGCTGCCTTTTGATGCCAGGGTTAATATTATTTTTGTCCTGCCTGATTCAAGTCAAATAGAACTTCCCGGAAGGGTTGTGTATATTTTGGACGAGGAAGAAGCAAAAACTACGCTGCATAACCCTGGAATGGGTGTCCAATTTATGGATGTGCCTGCTGAGGTAAACAAAAAGGTTGAGGCATTTATTGAAGAGGTTAAGAAATTAAAGTTAGATGGAAAAAACAAAAAAAATTAAAACATACGGCATAGTTTAAATCCGGGAATTTTATTCAATTCAGACAATGCGGCAAACGAGATTTAATCACAGGATATAGACAAAAGTAACAGTTAACTGGTCCACTATACATAGTTAATTTTTATCCCACCACACTATATAAAGTTATCCTTCAGATATTTAAAGATGTTTGTCTGTCCGAGTGCAATTTTTCACTTGACAAGTTTTTTAAAAGTGGTATAGTTTACCCATAAAATGGTATAAAGTGGGAAAACATGAAAGAGGAATCTGAGAGATTGATGTTTTTAGGAACTGTTGAGCATACGATGGACGGCAAGGGCAGGGTTAGTATTCCTGCCAGGTTCAGAGATGCTATTGAAAACCGTTTTGGGGATAAAATTGTTATGACCAAAGGTGAGGGATGTGTAGATGTTTATCCTGTTTCTATCTGGCAGGAACTGACGCAAAAGATAATGGGGCTTCCGCAGTTGAGAAGAGATATAAAGGCGTTTCAAAGATTTTATATAGGTGGCGCCCAAGAGTGTTCTATAGACAAGCAGGGCAGGGTTCTTGTGCCTCCGGATCTGAGATTGCACGCAGGGTTTGATAAGGATGTGGTTTTTATAGGCATATCTACCAGATTTGAATTGTGGAGCAAAAAGAACTGGATGGAGGCCGAAAAGAGAATACTTGAGACGATAGACGGACACAGGGATGCTCTTGCTGAACTCGGTATTTGAACTTCTACAGGGTACACCGCGGGGGAGGGGATTGAAAGCGTGCATGAATCTGTTCTTAGGAAGGAAGTTGTGATGTACCTCTCTCCTGAGAGCAACGGGCTTTATCTTGATTGTACTCTTGGCTGTGGCGGACATACAAGGGCAATACTTGAAAACAGTTCTCCCGGGGGAAAGGTGATCGGTATTGATCTTGATGAAAGGGCAATAGAAATTGCAAAGGCTGAACTTGAAGAATTTGCGGGACGGTATGATGCAATCTGCGGAAACTATGTTAATGCAGGTGAGATACTCAGCATGCATGGCATTCAATATGTTGATGGTATTCTTCTTGACCTCGGTGTTTCGTCATTGCAGCTTAATAACGCTGAACGTGGATTCAGTTTCGTGCGGAATGGTCCGCTGGACATGAGGATGGGGCAGGCAAATGTTCTGACCGCCTATGAAGTTGTGAATTTCTGGAACATTGAAAGGCTTTCTAAAATCTTCAGGGAATTTGGCGAGGAGCGGCATTCAGAGAAAATAGCCAGGAAAATTGTGGACGAGAGGAAAAAACTGCCGGTAAAGACTACAAAAGACCTTGCCGAATTGGTTAAAATGTCGGTTCCTCCCTATAGCCGTAGAGCAAAGATCCATCCGGCTACCCGTGTCTTTCAAGCAATAAGGATTGCTGTTAACATGGAATTGGAAAACCTGCGAAGATTTCTTTCTGGAGCCCTTGGATTGCTTAAGGTTGGCGGCAGGATTACAGTAATCTCTTTTCATTCCCTTGAAGATAGAATAGTAAAAAATACTTTTCGCGAATGGCAAAGCACTGGAGTTTTTGAGATTCTTACAAAGAAGGTTATTACTCCCTCTGTAGAGGAGGTAAGAGTAAATCCCAGAGCAAGGAGCGCCAAATTGAGAGCAGGCAGGAAGCAGAAATGAAGGAGGGCAAATCTATCCTTGATATGCTTATCGGGATTATAGTGCTTGTAGCAACAGGTTTTTATTTTGTATGGCTAAGGACAGAAGTTGTAGATGTGGGCTATAAAATTTCAAAAGCACAGGAGAATAAAAAGCTGGCGATAGAAGAGAGCAAGAACCTCAACCTTGAAATATCAGCATTGAAATCCCCTTTGCGGATTGAACTCCTTGCGAAAAAAATGGAATTAACATATCCAACCAGCAAACAAATGGTGGAGATCAGCGTTGAAGATATCAGGTAAAAAAACATTCACCCGCAGCCGCTCTATTTTCAGACTGAAGATTATTCTCTGTTTTTTAATTCTTGTTCTGATAGGTATAGTGTACAGGGCCGCAGAATTTCAGATAATAGACTCAAAAACATACAAAATATTGTCTGATAAACAGAACCAAAGAGTATTCACTCTGATACCCAGAAGGGGGACTATCTATGATGCTGGTGGAAATGGCCTGGCAGTCAGTGTAAGGGTCGGGTCCATATTCGCTCAGCCACCGCAGATAAAGGATATCAGGGCGGTTTCAAAAGCCCTTTCGCCCCACCTTGAAATTGACAGGGCAACCCTTGAAAAGGCGTTGCGCTCAAACAAGCAATTCCTCTGGTTGAAGAGACAGACATCTCCTGAGAATGCGGAAAAAATAGCTCAAATGGCTTTTGATGGTATCGGTGTGGTATGGGAGTTTAAAAGATATTATCCCAATAAGGAACTTGCCTCGGTGCTTCTTGGGTTTACCGGGCTTGATGGTGAAGGCCTTGAGGGCGTGGAATATTACTACGATGATTACCTGAAAGGACAGCAGGGGTATCTTTTTGCGGAAAGGGATGCATACGGGCGGACAATAATTACAGAGCCCTCGGATATTTCGGTTTCCGGCGGCGATATCTACCTTACAATCAACAAAGGCATGCAATATATAGTAGAGGAGGAACTGCGGAACGCAGTTGAGTCAAGCAGAGCAAAAAAGGGGGTTTCTATTCTGATGGATGTAAAAACCGGAAAGGTTCTCGCTATGTCTCAATATCCGGGATTCAATCCAAACGCTTTCAGTCAGTATAGTCCTGATGTATGGAGAAATAGCGCTGTTACCGATATATATGAACCGGGCTCAACCTTCAAGACTTTTCTCTTTGCTGCGGCGTATGAAGAAGGGGCAATTTATAAGAACGATGTGTTTTACTGCGAAAACGGGGAATACAGTATTGCTTCAGATATTGTTATCCACGATGTTAAAAAATTTTCTGTGCTTAATGCGGAAGAGGTTTTTAAATTTTCAAGCAACATATGTGCCAGCAAGATTGCCAAGCGGCTTGGTAAGGAGAAATTTCTCAAATATGTAAATGCGTTTGGTTTTGGGACAAAAAGCGGTATTAGTTTGCCAGGGGATGGAAAGGGCATTGTAAAAGGGCTTAATAAATTGACAGAGGTTGATAATATGATTTTAGGATTTGGGCAGGGCATATCCACTACCCCGATTCAACTTATTGCAGCATTCAACTCTGTTGTGAACGATGGCGAATTTATAAAACCGGCAATCGTCCAAGAGATCAGGGCTAATGGACAAACTGTTTATAACTATACTCCTGAAGTGACTAATAGGGTTGTTTCTGCGAAAACGACAAGATTTATCAGGGACATAATGGTTAAAGTAGTTACAGAGGGAACCGGACCGGCGGCATTTATTGATGGATTTGGAAGTGGAGGGAAGACAGGGACAGCACAGAAGGTAGATACGAAAACAGGCAGGTATTCCTCAGAGAAATTCACAAGTTATTTTATAGGATTTGCTCCGGCTAAAAACCCTCTTTTTACGCTTCTTGTACTCATTGATGAGCCCGAGGGAACATCTTATGGCGGCGTTGTTGCTGCTCCTGTATTCAAAAACATCGGAACCAGGGTGCTATCAATGCTTAATGCAGAGAGAGAAAAAGTTCCAACGCCGGACATTGAGAACCTCTTTGTTGATGCTGCGGATAATCTGATTGTTCCGACGAGCGGCGGCGTTTATAAACCTTCTTACTATGGGTCAGACCACATGCCAAACCTGACCGGGCTGACCTACAGGGAGGTGCTGGATTTGGTTATGAAGCGGGGGCTTAAGGCAAATCTTATAGGCAGCGGATTTGTTGTTGATCAGAGACCAGGTCCCGGGACTCTCATCCGGGACGGGCAGGAATGCCTGGTGAGGTTTGAACCGCTTGATTGAAAAATGAAGGTAAATGAATTGCTGGATGGAGAGATTTTGAGAATTTACGGTTTGAACGGAGATGAAGCAGTCGCGGATGTAACAGCTAATTCACGGAGTATTATAAAAAAATCCCTGTTCTTTGCGATGAAAGGATTGAAATTTGACGGAAGAAGTTTTCTTGCAGATGCTGTAAAAAAAGGCGCGCTTGCCGGTGTTGTTGACAGAATTAAGGAGGACAGTGTGCCGCAAATTGAGGTAAAAGATGTAAGGAAAGCCTTTGGAATTGCAGTATCACGAATAACAGATAATCCCTCAATGAAAATGCTTGTTATTGGCGTTACGGGTACAAACGGAAAAACTACTATTACATATCTCCTTGGATCAATACTTAGAGAAGCAGGAATTAATGCCGGGATAATGGGCACTACAGGCGTTATTTTTTCCGGAAAGCTCTTTCCTGCGGAACTGACGACCCCGGATGCAAAGATACTTAACCATTACCTGCTTAAGATGTTAGAAAGCAATGTAAAGGCATCCGTAATGGAGGTTTCCTCTCATGCAATTGACCTGGAGAGGGTCTGGGGAATTAATTTTGACGCTGGAATTTTTACCAATCTTACGCATGACCATCTTGATTATCACACGACTATGGAATCTTATTTCAGGGCAAAGGAGAGGTTTTTTACTGAATGTCTGCAATTCAGCAGAAAGGGCGACCGGATTGCGGTAATAAATATTGATGATGAATTCGGCCGGAGGATTAACCCCGCGCCGGGAATAAGAATGAGGTGTTATGGCAGAGACCCGAGAGCGGAAGTCCGCATACTTGATGCGGAGATTAGCCCCGGTGGCTCCATTGTTTATGTTCTGATTGATGGCAAAAGGGAAGAGTTTATTGTCAATCTCTTTGGGGAGCATAATGTCTATAATGCAGCTGCTTGTGTTGCTTTGGCGTCCGCGATTGGCATTGATACGGAATCAATAAAATCCGGAATAAGCAATGTAAGGAGTATTCCGGGAAGGCTGGAACCAATAGCAAATTCTCTGGGCATCAGAATATTGATAGATTATGCCCATACGCCGGATGCATTGAAGAATGCGCTTAATTCGGTCAGAAGAATTACCGCGGGGAGGATTATTACTGTATTCGGGTGCGGCGGCGACAGGGATAAAGGAAAAAGACCACTTATGGGTGGAATTTCAGGAGCCCTTTCTAATTATACAATCATTACATCTGATAATCCGAGGTCAGAACAGCCTGAATCCATAATTTATGAAATTGAGCAGGGGCTCCGCGGTTTGCTCAAGGCTGAAAGCGAGAATGCCCTTGCTGCAGGGAAAAAAGCGTACCTTGTTATACCTGACAGAAGCGATGCCATCCGGCTTGCAATCAGGATTGCGAGGGAAGGGGATTCCATTTTGATAGCAGGAAAGGGGCATGAGGACTATCAGATTATAGGAAATAAAAGGCTTCATTTCAGTGACAGGGAAGAGGTAGAGGTATATTTGAGAGAGATAGGGGGCGCACCATAAACACCGGGTTTTCTATTGAAGAAATAACGGAGATATCTGGTGGAAGAATATATGGCAGGGTTGATAAGATGAGAATATCCGGTATTTCCACTGATACGAGGACATTGACGAAGGGATGTCTTTTTGTTGCTCTTAAGGGAAAGAATTTTGACGGAAATAATTTTATTGGGGAAGCTTTAAACAGTGGCGCGGTTGCAGCCATTACATCCAGGCGCCATAAAGGAGCGCCGCCCAGGGGGATAGTCATACGCGTAAGGGATACCCTTAAAGTCCTGGGCGACCTTGCCGCAGCCTGGCGGGCGAGGTTTCCGGTGAAAGTTGTTTGCATAACCGGAAGCAACGGAAAGACTACAACCAAGGAGATGACCGCCGCTGTGTTATCCGAAAAGTTCAGCGTGCTTTCCACAGAAGGGAATCTGAACAATCTTATTGGTGTCCCGCAGATGCTCTTCAGGCTTGACAGCCGGCATGAGGTAGCTGTTATTGAATTAGGAACAAGCAGGTTTGGGGAGATTGATCGTCTTTCGGAGATAACCAGCCCGGATGTTGGGCTAATCACAAATATTGGAGCAGCACACTTGGAATATTTTAAAAACCTTAATGGTGTGCTGAAAGAGAAGTCGGGGCTTGCCCGGCATCTCACAAATAAGACCCTTATTTATAACGGCGATGATGCTCTTCTGCGAAGAGGTCTTAAAGGGTTCAAAGGCAGACTGGTTTCTTTTGGTTTCAGCAGTGGTTGCGATGTCAGGTGTACTTATGCTGAAGAAATAGGAAAAGGGAAGATGCAATTCCTCGTCAAGGCAGGGAAGGTTTCCAGCCGCTTCTGCATTGGAATTTCAGGACAACACAATATATACAATGCCCTTGGCGCTATTACATTAGGGATGTTCTTCGGATTAAGTTTCAGGGATATAGATAATGGTTTGAGAAAGTTCAGCCCTGCGAAAAACAGGTGGGAGACGATAAAGATTAACCCCGGAGCAGAGCTTATCAATGATTCATATAATGCGAATCCGTCTTCTATGGATACGGGACTTAGGGAGATTAACAGGCTCAGGGCGAAACGCCGGATAGCTATTCTCGGCGATATGCTTGAACTTGGTTCTTCCGCTTGCAGGTTGCATAAGAAGATCGGGCGATTGCTTGCTGAACTTGAAATAGACAGGCTGATAACCATCGGAACATTAGGCAAATTTATTGCTGAAGGCGCTCTTAATGCTGGCATGGACAAAACCGCGGTTTCTATCGCAGGAAGCATTGAAAATGCTGCAGATATACTTAAAAAAACTATCAGAAGAGGCGATCTGGTTTATGTTAAAGGATCAAGGGCCGTTCAAATGGAAAGAATTATAGATCTTCTGGAGAAGGAATAATGTTATATCATTTACTGTATCCGCTTTCAGAAAACTACATAATTTTCAATGTATTCAAATATATAACCTTCAGATCAATCGGCGGAACATTGACGGCGCTGCTTGTTTGCCTGTTTTTTGGTCCATGGTTTATAAGGGTAATGAGCGAAAAGCATATAGGTCAGGAGATAAGGTATGACGGGCCCAGTACGCATATCAAAAAGAAGGGAATTCCAACTATGGGAGGGAGCCTGATTCTGGTGGCGGTTGGCTTGTCAACCCTTTTATGGGCAAACCTGGAAAATTCATACGTTTGGATGTGTCTGATAATTACAATCGGATTCGGTGGAATTGGGTTTCTTGATGATTATCTTAAAATTAAACGAGCGAACTCCAGAGGCTTAAGAGGATGGCATAAGTTTTTGATGCAATCAATTCTTGCGGGTATCTTCGGATTTGTTCTGTACTATAAAGCGGATTTTGATCCGGTTGTTTCTATCCCGTTTTTCAAGAAGACTATAATTAATTTAGGGATTCTTTATATTTTCTTTGTTGCATTTGTAATAGTTGCTGCATCCAACGCTGTGAATCTTACCGACGGATTGGATGGCCTTGCTGTCGGTCCCATAATAACTACGGCGGCAACATATTTTATTTTTACCTATGTGGCAGGACATATGAAGTTTTCTCAGTATCTTCAGATACAATACATTCCAGGTTCCGGCGAGTTGGCTGTTTTCTGCGGAGCTATTGCCGGCGCCGGTTTGGGATTCCTGTGGTACAACACATATCCTGCTCAGGTATTTATGGGCGATGTTGGGTCACTTTCCCTTGGCGCGGCTATCGGTTCGGTGGCTATACTCTCAAAACAGGAATTGCTCCTGGTAATTGTCGGGGGCATATTTATTCTGGAAACGGTATCTGTGATCTTTCAGGTTCTGTTTTATAAATGGAAAAAAGAGAGGATATTTCTGATGGCTCCCATCCATCACCATTTTGAGATAAAGGGCTGGGAAGAGCCAAAGGTGACAGTAAGATTTTGGATTGTCTCAATTATACTTGCGCTGCTTGCGCTGAGCACACTTAAACTGAGGTGATGATGGACCTTAAGGGCAGGAAGGTTGTTGTCGTAGGGCTTGGAAAAACTGGTTATTCCACAGCAAGGTTTTTGCTCAAAAAGGGATCGCAGGTAGTTATTACGGATACAAAGAGCTTTATAGATCTGGGCGAAAAAGCAAAAGACCTCCTTTCTCTTGGTGCAAGGATTGAGGCTGATGGGCACAGGGGCGATATCTTCAAGTGGGCTGAACTTATAATTCCGAGCCCTGGAGTGGCATCTGATCTCGCTTTGCTGTCGGAAGCAAGAGATAGAGGAGTGCAGGTGCTTTCGGAAATTGAGCTTGCATTTCAGCATATCTCTGCCCCGGTCATAGCAATAACCGGAACAAATGGAAAAAGCACAACTGTCGCCCTGCTCGCAGAGATATTCAACGCGAGCAAAAAAAGGGTTTTTGTTGGCGGAAATATCGGAACGCCTTTTATTGAAATGTCCGGTTCGGCACAGCGCTTTGATTACGCGCTTCTGGAGATCAGCAGTTATCAATTAGAGTGGATTGAAAAGTTCAGACCTTTTGTTGCTGCAATTCTAAACATAACAGACGATCACCTTGACAGATACCCCGATTTCAAATCATATCTAAACGCAAAAAAGAAGATATTCATGAATCAAAAGAAATCCGATTATGCCATTCTGAATGCAGATGATCCTTCAATTAGGGATGTGCGGAAAGATGTGAAGTCCCACCTCTTTTATTTCAGCCTTAAAGAAAAATTAAGAAGGGGCGCCTATCTCAGTGGTAATAAGATTAAATATGTTGTGGGAGAAATAGCGAACGAAATGGATATCGGGGGTCTCAAACTCAGGGGCAGGCACAACCTTGAAAATATAATGGCTGCAGTAATTACAGCGCAGATATGCGGTTGCGAAGAAAAGCCTATACTTGAGACGGTTAAGAATTTTAAAGGCCTGCCCCACCGGCAGGAGTTTGTCAAAGATGTCAGAGGGGTTAAGTTTTATGATGATTCCAAGGCAACCAATGTGATGTCAGCAGTTCGTTCCATTGAATCTTTTGAGGAACAGATTGTGCTTATTGCAGGGGGAAGGGATAAAGGCGGGGATTATAGCCCGCTCCAGAGGAGCATGAAAGGCCGTGTGAGGGCCGTTATCCTCCTGGGTGAAGCCAGGGATAAAATGGCAGCTGCACTCCAGGGTGCAGCGGAGATACATCTTGCAAAAAGTATGGATGAAGCAATCAAACTTGCAATGCAGATTGCCAGGGCCGGGGATGCGGTCATTCTTTCCCCTGGTTGTTCAAGTTTTGATATGTTTTCCGGTTATGAGGATCGGGGCGAAGTATTTGCTGATATTGTAAGGAAACTTGAATAGCATGGCCCAGCGTGATTCAAAGATTGACGCAGTCCTTCTTGCAGCTGTCCTTCTTCTTATAGGTTTTGGTATTGTTATGGTTTACAGTGCAAGTTCATTCTACTCATTGAAAAAATTCAATGATGAATTTTTCTTTCTTAAGAAACAAGCCGTTTTTGCGGTAGCAGGAATTCTGATCCTTTATGTTTTTTCAAGGATTGACGCCCGGTTTTTGAAATATCTTGCCTATCCGGCGCTGATTGGCTCCGTGGCCATGTTGATCGCTCTCTTTACCAGCCTTGGACTGACGGTTGGCGGTGCAACAAGGTGGTTGGACCTCGGATCGTTTAACATTCAGCCGTCAGAATTTGCCAAGATTTCAATAATTCTTTATCTGGCCTACTCCATGGCAAGAAAGGGCGAAAAAATGAAAGACTTTTCAATAGGAGTTCTACCGCATTTGATTGTGATAGGGATCTTTTTTCTCCTTATTAAAACTGAACCGGATTTTGGGAATGCTTTGCTTATTGGGATTCTTGCCTTCTGTATGCTTTACATAGGCGGAGCCAGATTACATCATCTTCTGGGAATATTTGTCCTTGCATTGCCTCTTGTGATTTATGAAGTGATACACGCTGGGTACAGGATGCGGAGGCTTATAGCGTTCCTTAATCCATGGCAGGATCTGACGGGCGCAGGATTTCAGCTTGTGCAGTCATTTATTGCTTTTGGTTCCGGAGGTTTTTGGGGCAGAGGGCTTGGAAACGGAAGACAGAAATTGTTTTATCTGCCCGCGGCCCATACAGATTTCATATTTTCTAACATAGGAGAGGAAGTTGGGTTCATAGGGATACTTTTCACCGTTATGCTCTTTGTAATCTTTGCCTGGCGCGGTTATTGCGCTGTTAAATCTGTTGATGATTACTTTCTTGTTTATCTTGGTACAGGAATAGTCATGCTGATCCTGATAGAAGCGGCAATCAATATGTGTGTGGGGCTCGGTACTCTTCCTACTAAAGGGCTGACGCTTCCTTTTGTAAGTTATGGCGGCTCCTCAATGATTGTTTCCTGTGCTTGCGCCGGGATTTTGTTGAACCTGTCTTCAAGTGGGGGCAGAGCATGAAGCTGATAATCGCCGGCGGG
>DATBWZ010000136.1:0-2139 GCA_036514535.1 bacterium | reverse complement strand
CAGCACTGTGGTATACGCAAGATGCTTTTTCTTCTGAAGGCTTTCGCAAAGCTGCCTGCCGGTCAAGCCATTGACACTGATCCATAAGGTCTCCATAATTCCCGACTCCAGGTCTCCAAGAACCTGATGAATACCCTCCCTTCCAGGCCTGAATGAGGATATAAAAGGAATCCCGAGTTTCATATTTGCTAATTTATACTACATAGCGTAGAATGTCAAGAGAAAAAATTAATGTTTTTTATCAGGTGCTATAATAAGATGTAACTCCTGACACCAAATAACTCCTAACAATCTATATTAAGCCGTGCGTTATTGGCTCGTTTAGCCATTAGTAAATCAGGAATTTTTTTGCTCTGGCACTAATATTTATCTGCGCGAACCCTTTTTGACTGGATAGCAACAGCGTCCAGTAGCCGGTGCTGATTTGCAGATATCCAGGGACCTTCGCAATCAATTGCAGCATACGGAATATCTATGGTACCGGACAGGGATCTGAGCAAAGCCTGGGAATTCATCGCGGGCTGGCAGTTAAAGCACCCGATATTAACTAATCCGTCAAATATCCCTCCATTTACAGAGTGCACGAATCTACCAACGGTAATGGGTGTTTCTGTGTATCCTGCGAGAGAGGCAATCTTGCTGCCTTCTTTTAGAATAGCGTAAAACGGCGCAGCAATATCGTAGAGCAGTCCGGATTTTTTCATTATGTTGCGATACCGCTTTGCGTAAAAATCAAACCCGGACAAGAGAACCCTTGACTTCAAGGCTTCAAATGCTGCTCTCCGATCGTTCCACGGATTAACAATTGAGAGAACAAGGGATGGGATACTGAATATTTTTTCGGGCGAAAGTATGCCCCTTTTAAAACCATATCTTATCAGTGGTTCGGATGTGAGCCATGTTACGCCCTCACCAAAATCAACAACCTTGGCAATAATCCCGCGCTCCAGGAAGAAACGCGTGATGGGCTCATGGACAAATGTTACATTAAGCCCACCAAAAAGAAGAACCCTCGGTGTGCGGTCAAGGCTGCATCTGAGCGGAATCTTGCTCATTCTGCGCGCCCAGTTTTTTATGGCGGCGGCGAGTGCCATCTTTCCTTGTTCTGCACTGTTAATGATTCTGTCGGTTTCGTCATCAAATTTTTTCAGTGCGGAATTTTCGTCAACAGCGAGGCAGTATAATGTATTTCTCGCCTCATCAAGCAAATCACCCACCGATATAGCAGAGGCAAGCTCAGAAGCAAACAATGCCCCCTGCCCCGCATAGTTGTTTTTCATTCCTAATCCGGCAAGATAAATTACATTTTTAACATTCAGCCTTCTGGCAAATGTCTCCCATACTACGGGCCATGCCCCGTACTGGCAGGAGCCATCCTGGTCAAGATTATAGTAGATTGATATTTCGTCTTCCCCCCTGTTTTTAATGAGATCCGTATATGTAGAACCTGTTATTGATGCACACGGCAAACATTCCCTTCCTGAGCATAATTCTCTTGCATATCTGAGCACCTCAGGTGTGGTTGTGCCGTTAATTCTAAATTTCCATCCCCGTTTTTTAAAAAAAGCGCCTATCAGTCGCGAGATATAAGTATTGGTACCGATGGGCCAGACATGCACAACCCTTGGATCATCCAATTCCACCCTGTTTCCATCGCTGTCTATAGCAAAGGTGTAATCATCAGACAACCGCGATTGTCTGACCAGGGGACTATCCATGAATTACGGCCTTTTGGGATGTAAAGTTTTTTTTATCACCCTGAACATTGACAGAGGCATATCTGTTCGTGCGGCGGCGTTCTTCTATTATATCCAGAAATGCCCCGACACGGGTCTCAAAGCCTGCATGAGCGGTGTGCGAATCAATTTCAAGATAGCAAAATACCTGTCCTGCGAGTTTTTCTCTGACCAGGTGATACATGCTGGCATCCGGGCCGCAGGAAAAGCAGGAAACAAGGCATATGTAAAGATTCCGTGATGCTTTTACATGAGCCACAGCATTCATTACCTGCTGTGTGTAATGCCAGACATCACTGGAATGTCGGCTCACATCCAATAAGGGCAGCATATCAGCCGGGATGACATTATAGCCCCGGCTCGCGATTTTACGCGGCAGTGATAGGTTAGCCTCGGGCGCGCA
>DATBWZ010000135.1:0-11619 GCA_036514535.1 bacterium | reverse complement strand
CCTCTGGGCAGAAGACTGAATAACAAAGAGGGAATAGTTGCTGAAATATTCTCTTCCCATCCGCCTGTTGTCAAGAGAATTTCGGCGCTCAGAGAAATGGCATATCGCTATACCGTCCCAAAATGATTCTTGCTTTCTGCGAATAATGAAATACTTGCTATAAGACCATTATAACAAGAACAATTCCGGCGGTAATAGCAAGAATACCTGTAATAACCGCGATGAGGGCATATTTTGCATTCAGTTTATTTTTAGTGTTATCTTCCAAAAAATTTTCTCCGGCAACGGGAATAATTGAACCACTAACATTTCCAATTTTAAAAACTACGGGCAGATCTGTCTCATAATTGCCATCTATTCTTTTTCCATCTACTATTATCCCATTAGTGCTGTTTTCATCAATTATGAATATTTTACCATTGTTTTCCCTGATCCTTGCATGGGTTCTTGAAACAGATTTGTCATCAATCATAATATCGTTCTCCCTGCCCCTGCCTATTGAAACAACCAAATCTTTAAGCGGGTATTTAAAATCTTTGTCGCCTTTATCAAGTGCTATGGATATTTTTATCAACCCATCCCCATCCGAACTACGGAGCACCCCGAGAATACGCTGAAATCTTTTTGTAATAGAATTATCCTTCATTTATCCAACTCGCCAATAAGCCTTTTTGCATATTCCAATGTAAGCCTGTCACCTTTAATTCCATCCAATAAAATATTGACTTTAAGTTCTGTAAGGAAGGCTCTGGCTCCTTCCCTGTCACCGCTGCGCAGTTTAATAAGGGAAAGCAAAATAACCGGCGAATCCATGCCACCGACTGAATTCCTGGCTTTCAAAAACTCCTGCTGCGCTTCCCCCATCCTTCCAATCTCAATCAAAACAATGCCTCTGTGCAAACGATATGCCTGGTTATTGCTGTCAACGGCTATTGCCCTGTCAAACTCTTCCAGCGCAGACGCAAAATCACCCTTTAAAAATAATGCATATCCAAGAGCATCATGCAGATCATCGCTGTCTGCCTCCGCCAATGTAAGCCTCAACCTTGTAATCGCATTCTCAATCATTCCCAGCCTTATATAGGTTATCCCCAGATTTTTCCCTGCCTCAACAAAATCCGGCTCCCTGTCCAAAGCATTCTCAAAATATTCCCTGGCCTTCTCCCATTTATTCTCCTCTCCATTAATAACACCAAGGTGAAAATACGGGTCTGCATAATCCTTATTCAGTTTTGTTGCGCGCTTAAATTCGGTCTTTGCTTCCTCTGTGCTGCCTAAATTCTTCAGTACCACTCCGAGATTATTCCGCGCCTCCGGAAATTTATAGTCGCATTCAAGTGCCTTTTTCAGAGCAGCAACAGCTTTTTCATTATCTCCCGAATAAAAATAGGCAAGGCCAAGATTGTTCCATCCTCCGGCGAATTCAGGGCTTATCTCAACAGCATAAGTAAATTGTTCAATTGCATCCTTAAACTTGCTTGCCCCAAGCAACTCCAGCCCCCTGTCATTGCAAAGCAACGCCTTATCCTGAGGTTTTATTATCTGATAGCAGGATAGAAAAAACAACATGCATAAACAGGGAATCCTCATATATATTATTTATCGGGAATTTGAAAAATATTTTGCAGTTTTTAAAAATTTTCTAAGAGGTGAAAGCGTTAAGATTATACTGTCTTTTCTTTCCTTTCAAATAATCTATAAGGGGTTGCATAATCAAAGGAACTACATCTTCGGGGTTGCCTTGCCCCGCGGAGTAAGCGGAATTCTATTTGCGGATGCCCAGCGCACAAGTTCAATAAGTTCTGCCTCGTTTTCGGGGTGAACGACTGCATCCGGGATTGTATTCCCAATAAGCGGTCTGAATAAACCCGGCATTGCCGCAATGTCGTTGCCATAAAGTTTGCGCTCCCTTATGTCAAAAGTTGCGCGATAACCAAATTTCCCTTTCAGATATGCCTGCTGAGCATTATTTAATCCGCCCATGACTGACACCCCCAGATATTTTTTTGGTATTTCGCATTTTCTAATATTAGAACGTTACAATAAACATTGTCATTCTTTTAAAAGAGTTTTTTAGTTGCCTCTCTTAACTTTTTAATTTATAATTTTTTTGGTAAAAAGGAGATGGTAATGTTTAAACTGCCAAAAGATTTAATAAACATGATTGATAAATATCGTGATGCCCTGAATGAGTATTTAGAAGGGAAAATTTCGCCAAACAGATTCAAAGGAATCAGGGTCCCTTTTGGGTTTTACTCCCAGCGGGCATCGGCGCAGTTAATGGGAAGGGTCCGCATCCCTGCCGGAGGTGTCATATCTTCTCAGCTGAAGGCGCTGGCAAATCTTGCAGGGAGATTCAATCTGCGCATACACATCACTGACAGGCAGGACATCCAACTGCATGGAATCTCCTATGAGGACAGCATAAAGATCCTGGAATACCTGAAAGATTACGATTTATCAACCATTGGCGGCGGCGGAAACACCGTGCGGAATATCAGCGCCTGCTACCTCTCAGGGCTTTGCAAGGATGAGATTTTTGATATCAGAAGATACGCAGTCGGAATAACCGAATATCTCCTGAAAGACCCGATCTCGGCAGGAAAACTGCCACGAAAATTTAAAATAGCCTTTTCGGGATGCAGCACAGACTGCGCATACGCTCTTGTAAACGATGTAGGCTTAATAGCAACCGAAAGAGAGAGCGCTGAGGGATTCAAGGTTTATTGCGGAGGAGGAATGGGAGCATTTTCTGCTATTGGCCAAGTTCTGGAGGATTTTATAACCGCAGACAGGGTCCCATATGTGATAAAAGCCGTTATGCTCACCTATAACAAACACGGCGACAGACTTAACAGGCACAGAAACAGGTTAAGGTTTCTTATTCAGGATATTGGTTTTGCCAGGTTCAGGGAATTATATGAGCGGGAGTTAAACATGCTGCAGGAAAGCGAATATGCGGCATTGAGGGAAGTGGAGCGCAAGGAACTGATGCCACTGGAGCAAATGAATTTAAACGAGCGCAGATTAACCGACAAAAATTTTGGAGATTTTCTAAAGAATTGCGTCTCACCCCAAAAGCATCCAGGATATTACCTTATTGAATTGCATATACCCCAGGGAGACATAACAGACAGATCTTTGGAAGAAATAGCGAGTTTGGAGGAGATCGTTCAAGATATTGAATTCAGAACTACACAAAATCAGAATCTTCTCCTTTGCAATATTCCGGGACAAAAAATCCCCCTTTTGTTTAACAGGCTGAAAGAGATTCTTCCCGATCCGGGCTTTTTCAATCCGGCAGCAGCGCTGAAACTGGTGGTATGCAAAGGGGCGGCAACATGCAACCTCGGCATCTGCAATTCACCGGCGCTTGCAAGGGCTATTTCAGATGAATTGAAGCAAAATCATCTGAAGATGGAAAATCTGAAGGTATTTAACTTAAAGATAAGCGGATGTCCGAATAACTGCGGACAGCATGTACTGGGCATAATCGGGCTTTCAGGACTTACGAGAAAAGTATCCCTCCGCCCGGTCCCCCTTTACAAAATCCTGCTGGGCGGCAGAACAGGCGAAAACATTACCAGGTTTTCTCAGGAAGTGGGCGTCGTTCCGGCCAGAGCGATTCCTTCTCTGCTACGGGAATATTTTTATAACGTTCAGGATAAAGTGAATAATCATCCTACTGTATATGAATTCCTTCAGAAAGAAGGAATTGCAATCATGCGGGAATTGATAAACAAGCATTCGTATATACCGGATTACGATCAGAATTCGGATTATTACAAAGACTGGGGTAAAACAGAGGATTTTTCGCTGGCAGGAATCGGGCCCGGAGAATGCGGTGCAGGCGTACTGGACCTGATAGAAGCAGATTTAACTGAAGCTGACAAGAACCTTGCTCTTGCAAAAGAACCCGGTGCCCGCACGAACTATTTAAAAGATTCCCTTATTTACACTGCACGCGCATTACAGGTAGTCAAGGGGCTTGAACCCAAAAGTGACAGCGAGGTTATTGAGTCCTTTATCAATGAATTTGTTAATAAGGGAATTGTTGACAAACGCTGGCTCAAAATAGTTGAAATTT
Source organism: bacterium (assembly GCA_036514535.1). Taxonomy (GTDB): domain Bacteria; phylum JAMCPX01; class JAMCPX01; order DATBWZ01; family DATBWZ01; genus DATBWZ01. The sequence goes on along the minus strand of DATBWZ010000135.1, from coordinate 7,532 downwards.
ACGGAAAGATCCTGAACGGTTTAAGCGATAATGAAAAAACGGACATTTTAAGTTCAGCAGAAGAATTTTATTTAACTGTAAAAACCCTGTATAAACAGATGGATCCAAATTTCAGATTTCCGTCCGAGATCAAGCAGGAAGAGAATAAAATTCAATCAACACATCTTCTGGACTTAAAGGGCATAGCCTGCCCCTACAATTATGTTAAGGCAAAATTATTTTTAGAGCCCCTGGATAAAGGAAGCATTATCACAATATATCTGGACGATGGCGAACCGATCCGCAATGTTCCATCCAGCCTGAAAAACGACGGGCATGAAATCCTTGAAATGGTAAAAGAAGAAAACATTTACCGGTTAGTAGTTAAAAAGGTGTAGATTTTTACTTTCTTTCGTTAATTTTGCCAAGAATCAAATCTATTTCTTCGTCCCCGGTATCATCAATCTTCTTAACTTCCCTCTTTTGTTCTGTTTGTAATGCAGATTTCGCTTCAGGAGGTCTTCCTTCCCGGGACGGCAAAATATTCTGTTGCCGTTGTCCATATTCAGATTTTTCATCAGTAGTCTCTAATTTGCGTTTATCCCTTTGGACATAACCAAGATCAATAGCTATGTTTTGGACAATGTTTTCATCTATGGTATTTGCTTTTAGCAAAAAACCCTCAAAAATAGAATTATCGCAAAGTGTATTTATTGTTCTGGGCAGGCCTTTTGAATAGAGATGGATATTATGTATTGCCTTTTTTGTAAAAAGTTCCCTCTGCGCGCCTGAGACCCGCAGACGGTGATTTATGTAAGCCTCTGTTGATTCTTCATTAAACGGCTCTAACCTGTATTTCAATGCAACCCGCTGTGCAAGCGGTTCATCAAGTTTCAGCGTTTCTTCAATGTCCGGAAGACCCAAAAACACAAATGTTATAAGTTTTCTCTCCGGCGTTTCCAGGTTAAGAAATCCCCTGAATTCCTCCATCAACTCTTTGCTCCTCAGCATCTGGGCCTCATCAATCAGAACAACAGCCTTCTTTTTCTTTTCATAGAGGATCATCAGCCGGTCATACAGCTGGGTAAGAAGGGAAATTTTATCAGTGGTCGGTTTTTCAACCCCAAGTTGTATTGCAATCCGTCTCAGGAGCCAGTCTGCAGTTATACCCTGATGAATAATAACAAGGAGAGATGCCTCATACTCTTCTTCAGGGAGATTGTCAAGCATTCTTCTTGCAAGAGTTGTCTTTCCCATCCCGATATCACCTATCAAAACAGCTAAGCCTTTCATAGTCTCTACAGCAAACATCAATCGCGTCAGAGCCTTGGAATGTTGGGCGCTATTATAGTAGAAACGGGTATCAGGAGCATTGGAAAAAGGCTCCATCTTTAATCCGTAATATTCAAGACAACTCATGTTTTAATCTCCATAATTTAGATATATGTAACTTTTTTGCCCTTGCCTTTATCATCATCTTCCCGCACCTCGGGATGATACCCGGATTTCAGCGCGTTTAGTCTATCCCCGGCATCCCTGAAAGTTTCATCCATTGACACAACCTTAGCAAGAATTTCCTGTGCGAGTTTCATTTTACCCATATCTTCATATGTTTTAGAAAGTTCATAAAGCACGCTCTTCGTTATATCGTTAGTTATATCAGGCGCATTAAGTGCCTTTTTAAAAGATTCAACCGAAAGCTGCAAATTCCCTTTTTCCCTATAACAAAGCCCGAGCATATTCTGGCTGTCAATAACCTTTTGCGGAGATGTAGATGATAGTTCAAACTCTGCAATTGACTCATCCATCAATCCCATCTCTTTATATGCAATTCCAAGATTAAAATGAGTTTCCGCATCTTCTTTGGAAACAATACTTCCTAATTTATCCTTAAACTGCGCCAGGACATCTTCTGCGCTAACCTGGCTTGGAACCTGAGCCATTATCGTCTGATCAAGTTCTCCGGACTCAGCCTCCTCCGCAAGTTCATCCTCAAGTTCCCGAGCAAGATCAAAGTGTTCGGACTCCCCTGTTCCTGCAGCCGTTGTTGCATCCATTACAGGCTCAAATACAGCGCTTTCCTTCTCTTGCACAGGCATTTCAAGCAATTCAAGTTCCTTTAATCGTTTCTTAGCTTTTTGATCATCCGGACGCTTTAAAAGTATCTCCCTTAGAATCTTCCTCGCTTCCTCAGCAATACCCTGCTGAATATAAAATTCCACCTCGTCAAAGAGATCCTGAATCCCGTCTTCTTCTACTGCGGGAACCGGTTTCTTTTCCTCTTTGAGCACGGGCTCTTCCATCAGATCCGCAAAACCTTCATCCATAAATCCAGACTCTTTCGGCTCCTCCAGAGGCTGTCTTATATCGTGATCCGGTTTTGCAACATGTTCTTCTGCCTCAATAAGCTCATTCAGCAACGCCTCATCCTTATGCTCTGATTCGGCCATATCTCCGGGTTCAGCAATAGATTGAGGCGAAATTGCGTTCAAAAGTTTAAGTACTCTCTTGTTAGAAGGCTCGCAGGTATGAGCCTCCTCAAGATGCCTTATTGCTTCTTCAAGCTCTCCGTTTTCCTGGGATATTTCCGAAAGTGTTACCAGGCATTTCACAGTATCGGAAATTTTCCCTGAAGAATAATAAAGATCTTTGAGAATAGCCAGAACCTGAATATTTTTGGGATCGTACTTTAAAACCTGTAAATACTGTTCAATGGCTTTGTCTTTTACCCCGTATTTCATAAATATTTCCGCTGAAATTAACATCTTCTTTACAGTGTTTTGCCTATCGCCACCAACTGGCGGGGGTTGCTTCCCTGGTTTAAATACACGGGATGGCGAAACAGGAGATGGTCTTGTTTCTTCCTCTTCTTCAGGCAAAATTTCTATCTCAACATCCTGAGTTGCAGACGGCTTTGCAAACCTTAGAGCCTCAGCGTCTTGAGGATCTAACCCAAGAACCTTTTGATATGCCTCTCTTGCCTTCTGTTTGTTATTTTTGGAAAGATAAATCTTTGCTAATTCTTTGTAAACAGGCTTAGCCTTATCACTTTTGTTTAACTGCATATAACTCTCGGCAAGATACTGAAAAATTTCTGGATCTTTTATGCCGTCTTTCAAAGGGGCCTGGAGTTTAAGCAGGAGTTTTTGCGGCTGTTTGTTCTTAAGATAAATTTTGGAGAGCGATTTGACAGCATCAGAATTATGAGGATCAACAACAAGCCATCTTTCCAAAATGGTAACCATATCGTCTTCCTTTTTATGATGCGCAAGAAAATCGTATATTGACTGAAAGATCAGCGCACCCTCCGAAGGCTGTTTCTTATTATAATAAAGTTCCGCCAGCTTTATCTTTGCTACAAGATTCCCCGGATCTATCTCCGACATTTTTTTGAGTATTTTTATGCATTCGTTTAGATTGCCTTTTTTTTCATAAATACTTATAAGATACCTATACTGTTCTACTTCATCCTTTTGAAGTCCGACTTTATTATAAAGATCTGCAAGTTTTTCATATACATCAATAACCTCCGGGCTTATTCGCAGAATCTGTTTGTAAACTGCTATCGCCCGCGGATAAAATCCTGATTTTGTATAACCCTCCGCTGCGAGATTATATTCCGCTATTGCAGCATCATTTTTCTTTAATTTGAGGAATAGATCTCCTACTCTTAATCTAACCTGGATGTTTTTGGGGTCTAATTTTAGAAATTCCCTGTATCCCTGAATTGCTTTTTCAAAGTCGCCTTTCTGATATAATTTATTGGCTGTATCAAGTATCTTATTTTTGTCAACCGCCATAATAATTTATTATTATTATCATACTTTTCAAAAAAAGTCAACCATATCTGAATAAATGCTCACCAACGCAATATCGCTTCTAAATTTGACTATTTAAAAACTTCTGGTATAATAATTATGTTTTGTGGTATAATTATTAGAATTTTAGAGGTATTAATTATGAAAACGGGCTCAGCCTGGGCGCTAATTTTAGGTTCTTCAAGCGGTTTCGGTGAAGCTATCTCTTTAGAGCTTGCTGCCGAGGGGTACAACATATTCGGGGTGCACCTTGATCGTAAGGTCACTCAACCGAAGGTTGACTCTATTATTAATTTAATTAAATCAAAAAACGTGGCGGTGCAGTTTTTTAATGTCAACGCTGCGGACGATATAAAGAGAAAAGGGGTAATAGAATCCATTGAAAAAACGCTCATAGCGACAAACAGCGCTCTGAGGATATTGGTTCACTCCATTGCATTCGGAACGTTAAGGCCGTTCATCTCCGATAATGAAAAAGAATTTATCAGCCGCGCACAGATAGAGATGACTCTTGATGTCATGGCAAATTCACTTATTTACTGGGTTCAGGATATCGTAAGCAAAAAAATAATGTCCGCTGGCGGGAGGGTTTTTGCAATGACAAGCGCAGGCAGCCACCGTGTCTGGCATGATTATGGTGCGGTCTCGGCAGCAAAATCCGCGCTTGAATCCTACATCAGGCAACTCGCCGTTGAACTTGCTCCGAAAGGCATTACTGCTAACGCTGTTTGCGCCGGGGTTACTGATACCCCTGCTCTTAGAAAAATTCCCGGCCACGAAAAGATGATTGAAATTGCTTCCCAGCGCAATCCATCCGGCAGAATGACGACCCCGTCAGATGCCGCTAAAGCTATCGTTGCGCTTTCGCATGAAGGAACCAATTGGATTACAGGGAATATAATAAACGTAGATGGAGGTGAGGACATTGCTGGATAGGGAATCTTTAATAAAACAAAAAAAGGTGTTGCTGGTGGACGATGTTAGCGTATTCCTGCAACTGGAGGAGACATTTTTTCGCAGAAGAAATTGCATTATAGTTACAGCAAAATCGGGGGAGGAAGCCCTGAAGATTATACATACGGAAAAACCAGATTTGGTGATTCTTGACCTGATAATGCCGGGAATCCAGGGCGATAAAGTCTGCAGAATGATAAAAAGCAGTCCTAATATGAATGATATCCCCGTAATTATAGTTTCAAAAAGTGGCAAAGAAAGAGATATTGAAAATTGCATGAAGGCGGGCTGCGACGCATACATTACCAAACCTATAACACAGACCGACCTTCTGAATAAGGCTGCTGAATTGCTGAGAATCCCCGCAAGGAAGAGCACGCGTATCTTTGTAAAGGTGGAAGTGGAAGGGCAGAAAGGCAAGGACATCTTCTATGGAACGACAGAAAACATAAGCGAGAGCGGAATTTATATCATGTGTGAAAAGGCTTTAGAGCCTAATACCGATCTCCTTTTGAAATTTTATCTTCCTGGATCCCAGGATGAAATATCTGTAACTGGCAAAATCGCGAGGATTGAAAAGGCAGGCAATAAAAAAGGATACGGATTAACTTTTTCAAACGTATCTCCTGACGCGAAAGAAAAAATTGATAAATTTATAATAGATAAAACCTAATAGCATAAACCACAGAGGCGGCATACGGACGGTTTACACAGAGCCGTTAAGCCGCCTCTGAAGGTTTTTTTATATTCATTATAAAGAAAATCTTTTTTAATTCCTGAGTCCACTATATCCCATGGAAACATATCCATTTCGCTCCTCTCACTGTGAATGTGTTCCTTCATTTCTGAATCTTTAAAAAAACTGTAAGTCAAATCAGATGGACTGGCATGCGCAAAATGGGCGGATAATGTCCTGCCACCCATTGAAAATATCGCTTCCAGTAAAGACGCTTTTGAAGAATTAAAACTTATGGTCACATTTTTTATCCCCCGCAATTCGTTCAGAAGCAAATTTTTTCTGTTTCTCAAAATACCGGCCCTTTCAAATGAAGCCCACTGGAATGGCGTTTGCGCCTTGGGCACAAAGGGCGTGAGGCTCGAATGGAATGTCGTCTTTGAAAAAGACTTAGATAGATCAGAAAGCATATTTGCAATTGTGCAAACATCCTCGTCAGTCTCAGTCGGCAAACCAAACATAAAATACAAACGGATATTGCTTATACCCTTTTGACGAATTATTTCAATCTGCGCTGTTATTTCGCTGTTTGTTATTCCTTTGTTTATGGCAAATCGCAGTCTTTCGCTTCCGGTTTCCGGCGCAAGGGTTACTGTATTTTCAAATCCTTCCATCAGAGAATCAGCCAATGCCCCTGTAAGTGAACCCATCCTGACCGACGAGAGGGAAAATTTTAATTTATTCTTTGTTATAAAATCAACGATGCCCTGAATCTCAGGATGCTCCGTTGGCAGGGTACTCAGCAGCCCTATTTTTTTTATACGGTTATCTGCTCCCATAACCGTTTTTTTCAATCTATCCAAACTCCTGAACCTTGGCGGAAGATAGGCAAAACCTGCAGCGCAGAATCTGCACTTCCGCGTGCATCCCCGGCCTATTTCAATCAGTTTCATGTTACTGAATTCTGTATCAGAAGTATGTATGAACGTCTGCGGAATAAAAGCATCAATATCCCTTGTAATTCTTCGTGTTACGCGTGCCGGAGCACCATTCACCGGATTAAGACCAATGGCAATACCGTCATGACCTCTTTCAACCTCGTAGAAGGAAGGGATATAGATACCCTCAATCTCCACAAGATATTTTAATAAATATTCTTTTGATTTTCCTTTTTCATAACATAAACGGAGTCCTTTGGCTATTTCAGGCACCGCTTCATCCCCATCGCCAATAAAAATTGCGTCCATAATCTCAGCCAGCGGCTCCGGATTCAGCGTAGGAGATATACCGCCCGCAATAAGAAGCGGGAAGCTGTTTCCCCTGTCCTTTCGCTTTCGCGGAATTCCGGCAAGATTCAGCAACCTTAAGATATTAAGATAATCGTTCTCATAAGAAATTGAAAAAGCAATCATATAAAAATCCGAAAGACTGCGCTGGCTTTCCAAAGAAAATAGTTTTCTTTTTGCGCCTGTTAAAAGAACCTCCTCCATTCTATCAGGCAGAAAAGCCCGTTCCGCAACTATTCCCATTTCTCCTGAAAACAAATGATGCACACACTGAAACCCAAGATTTGACATTCCAGTATAGTAGGTATTAGGATAAACAATGCATACGGGAACTTTGCCTCCCCACTCCCTGCCAACAATTCCTTCTTTTTCTAACCTTTTTTTGCGGTAGGCTCTCAGAACTTTATTCATTACGTTGAAATTCCTGAAGAACTGTATTATGGGGCTTCAATTTTCTTTAATTTAATTTTACATGCTTTCGTGATTTCGCCAAGGTTCTCGGTTAAATTCCACCAGCCATTTTTAAATGTCGCATAATCCGGGCCAGACATTGCCGAAGCAAATCTTACCGAGGTTGCATAAAAGAGCCATTGCTTTATCCATTTCTGTTCAATAGGTTCATCAAATGGATTTGTCCTGTCAGCAATGCCTTTATCCCATGCTTTGACAAGGGATTGAGTGGCCGAATGCGTCATTTTGTCTGTCTCCATAATAGATGATTCCATCTTATCAAAAAACCGCTCTGCCCAATCCGTTGAGTGGCAGGAAATACAGATTCCCTCCATATTAGATCTCCGCCTGGATTGCTCATCGCTATTA
>DATBWZ010000134.1:0-13177 GCA_036514535.1 bacterium | reverse complement strand
AAAGCGGCATCCTCCGGCGCAATGCCTCAATCCAGAATAGATGAATCTATTTCAAGGATACTGCGGATTAAAAAAGGCTTTCTCAGCAAATCCATTCCTGATTTAAAAACGGCTAATAAAACCGTAGGATCTTCCTCCCATTCAAAATTCGTTGAAAAACTTTCCGCCGAGATAAGGGAATCAGCCTGATGGCGGAAACGGTTTTCTGCCCAAGTTGCGGCGAGAACGTTGAATTATTTGTGGTTATTGAAAAAGGCGATGAGATAGCAAAATGCTCATCCTGCGGGCTTGTTCTCAATGAACTAATTGAAGACAGAAAAATTATTTTCCCTAAAGTGCTTCTTGCCGAGGATTCTAAATTCCTGAGGGAATTGACACAGGATATTTTTATAAAAAATGGCATAGCAAAAGAGGTCGGCGTTTTTGAAGACGGCGAAGAATTAATTGAAGCATATATAAGCAGCATGACGAAAATGGAGGAGATCGCCCTCATCGTTCTTGATGTAAATATGCCAAAGGTCGGAGGATTTGAAACGGCGCTGGCAGTAAGGGATATAGAAAAGGATTTTCAGCATATTCCCCCAGTCCCTATTCTTTTTTTCACCGTTAGAAAGGCAGATCAGCACATCCGCGAATTATTGCAAAAACTTTCACCAGCTGCCTATGTTAATAAGGGAATTGAGGCATCGCCGCAGAAACTGGCGGAAAGGCTCTACAAAGTAATCATCTCTCTTAAAGCAAAAAAGAAATGAACACCGGGCTGTCCACGCACCTTTTTGTATTTCACGAACTCAATAAAGAGACGGTATCTCTTATCGGCGATTACGGGTTTAATTGCCTGGAGATATGGGGAATGAGGCCTCATTTTGATTACCACAATTCCGATTATGTCAAAAAAATTAAAAAACACCTTTATGAAAAAAACATAAAAGTAACATCCTTCCACGCGCCGGTCTATCGCTTTGTGGGGGACGGATCCAGGGGGCTATGGTTAAAACTTTCCGATACCAACGAGGAAAACAGGAAGGCTGCCGTATCAGAAACGATAAAACTCCTGAAGGCCGCAGAGATTTTTCAGCCCCTCAACTTTGTACTTCATACTGACATACAAGAAGAAAAAACAGATGAATGCATCAAAAATCTTATGAAGAGCCTGTCTGAACTGGAGGGATTAGCCGATGGACTCGGCATAAAACTTGCGCTTGAATCAGGCATCCACAAGTCCACAGCATCAGAAAGCATTATCAATATTTTAAAAGTGATTAATAAACCTCTTTATGGCGCCTGTGTGGATGTAGGGCATGCCAATGTGATTGAGGATGCACCGTCGGCAATTGACAGATGTGCGGCTAATCTGATTGAAATTCATGCATCGGATAACAACGGCGAGGCGGATCTGCACGCAGTCCCAGGCGATGGCAATATTGACTGGCATGCAGTTATGGAAAGTTTAAGGAATGGCGGGTTTACAGGGAACTTTGTTTTTGAAATAATGGACCCCTTCAGGGATAACTCAAAAAGCATTAACATCTTAAAACCAATATTGGAAAGATTAAAAAAATTCAGAAATGTTTTTGATATTTAGCTATAACAATGCAAGAAATAAACGAAAAATTAACTAAAGATATACAAGATGAGTTAAAAAAATTCAGTGGCAATTTTTCGCTTAAAAATATTGCCAGATTAAAGGGGGATGCTTCAAACAGGGTCTATTACCGGCTTGAGGTAACAGGGTTTGAAAAGCCCACAATGGTGCTGATGGCCGTTAACACCGTTGACAGGGGCATTGTATCCGAGGAGATTATAAAGGTCTCAAAGAAATTTATTGAACTCCCCTTCCTGAATATCCAACGGTTCTTATTCAAAATCGGCGCAAGGGTTCCAGTTGTTTATCACCATTCAAAAAATGCAGAATTTGTCTTTCTTGAGGACTTCGGAGACAGGCTCATGCACACTATCGTAAGCAATTCCAACCGGGACGAGGTTTCAAAAATTTACAGAACCTCAATAGAACAATTACTGCATCTCCAGTTCAATGGGATAAAAAACAAAGACAAAAATTGCTATGCCTTCTGGCATTCATTTGACGACAAACTCCTTATGTGGGAATTTGCCCATTTCATAGAATACGGCATAGAAAAAAGAACTGGCAAAATAAGAGAAGCATACAGAAGGGAATTGTACAAACACTTTGAAAAAATATCCGGAATACTTGCACAGGAACCGACTGTCCTAACCCATCGCGATTATCACAGCAGGAACCTCATGGTCATTGATTCTTCGCTTGGGATCTTAGATTTTCAGGATGCCCTCCTTGGCATTCCCCATTATGACCTTGCGTCACTCCTGCGGGATTCATATATTGACCTTGATGAAAACATAATTGATGAAATGGTTAAATACTACATTGCCGTTGCAAGAGAAAATTTCGGGGTAAAATGGCGCCCGGCAGATTTTCGCGAGACCTTTGACTTGGCATCCATACAGAGAAATTTGAAGGCAGCGGGCAGGTTCCATTATATACACCAGGTAAAGAAAAATCCCGACTACCTTCAGTATCTGCCCGGCACGCTGAGAAAGGTTAAGACAAACCTCCTGAAATACAAGTGGCTGAGACCGTTATACAATATACTGGCAGAATATACAGAGGAATTGCGGTAGATCCGGCCATTTCATTCCCCTGCAATCTAATTTTTCCTCAGACTCCGCATTGCCACATCATCACAATCCCTTGCAAAGGGGTGTCCACTGTGTTAATTTTAGTTTAAATGCCAGATATAAGATTGGAAAATCTCACTCCCTTAATGCGGCAGTACAGCGAACTTAAGAATAAATATGCTGACGCAATCCTCTTCTTCAGACTTGGGGATTTCTATGAGATGTTTCTTGATGATGCTGTCGTAGCGTCAAAAATTTTAAACATAACTCTTACCGCCAGAAACAAAGAAAGCAATGTCCCGCTCTGCGGTGTCCCGCATCATTCCGCGCAGATCTATTTGAAACGATTGCTTGACGCCGGCTTCAAGGTGGCAATCTGCGAACAACTGGAGGACCCCGCAAAGGCAAAGGGAATTGTAAAAAGGGACGTGGTCCGGGTACTGACTCCGGGAACAATAGCGGATATTGATGTGCTTGACCCAAGAGAAAACAATTACCTTATGGCTGTTACTCTTACGAATAGCGCAGCTGGAGTTTCTTTTGCCGATATATCAACCGGAGAGTTTTTCACAGCAGAGTTAGCCGGGGGTGAAACAGAGTTAATTGAAGAAATAAGAAGGGTATCGCCAAAGGAATTGCTGGTTTCAGCCGGATTTGAAACTTCTCCACTCATTAAAAAAATTAAGGATGGATCTCACGATCTAATGATAACAATTCAAGATCCGGCCCGGTTTACACTGAAAAGCGCTAAAGGTTTGCTCCTTGAGCATTTTCAAATATCCAATCTTCATAGTTTCGGCATTGAAAATATGCCCCTTGCTGTATCTGCTGCCGGAGCTGTTCTTGGGTATTTAATTGATACACAGAAGGGAAATATAAAAAATATAAATTCCCCCAGAACTTACACAAACAGCGATTCAATGATTATTGACGAGGCAACCAGACGGAATCTGGAGATCTTTTCCAATATCTCCAGGGGATCCAGGGAGGAATCCCTTATAGAGATCATTGATCTTACTTCCACGCCAATGGGAGCAAGGGAGCTCAAGAAATGGCTGCTTTTCCCGCTCCAGGATCGCCACAAGATAACGGAACGGCAGGATGCAATTGAAGAGATCTGCCTCAAACCTCTGGAACGCAGAGGCATAATTGAAATCCTCTGCAGCATAAACGACATTGAAAGGCTTTTGTCCAGAACCCATCTCGGCTCGGTAACGCCGCGGGAACTTGTTTCCCTGCGCGAGTCACTGCAAAATTGCATGGAACTCAAAAAAAGCCTCAGAGATTTCTCTTCTCCATTTATGTCAAGACTTAAAGAGGATATGGCGGATCATTCAGATCTTATTGATTATCTTAAAAATGCGATAGAGGATTCTCCTCCTCAAACCATAAAAGACTGCGGTGTAATAAAACAGGGGTTCAACAAAGAACTGGATGAACTGCGAAGTATATCCAGAGAAGGTGAAAAATGGATGGTTCAACTTGAGGTAAAAGAACGCTCCAGGACCGGAATAGGGTCGTTAAAAGTAAGATACAACCGTGTATTCGGGTACTACATTGATGTAACAAGAGCAAACCTGCACCTTGTTCCACAGGACTATATCCGCAAACAAAGCCTGGCTAATTCCGAGAGATTCATTACTCAGGAATTGAAGGAATTTGAAGAAAAGATCGTAAATGCAAATGAAAGAATTATTCAACTTGAGTCAACGCTGTTTGACGAGATACGCAAAAAGATAACGGAGTTCTCCGCTCCGCTAAAATACCTTGCAGGTGCGGTGGCCAACATTGATGTTATTGCATCATGCGCAGCGGTTGCAGTAAAAAGGAATTACTGCAGGCCAAGATTCACAGACAGAAATGAAATTGTTATAAAAGATGGAAGGCATCCGGTAATAGAGAGCCATATTCAAAAAAACGGGTTTGTCCCAAACGATGCAAAAATTGACACAGAAGAAAATCAGATTCTCATAATTACGGGACCCAATATGGCAGGAAAATCAACAGTTATAAGACAGGTTGGACTGATAGTGCTGCTTGCCCACACAGGGTCTTTTGTTCCTGCAGCAGAAGTGTCAATGGGGATTGTGGACAGAATATTCGCAAGGGTAGGAGCCATGGATGAACTTGCAAGGGGCAGGTCAACCTTTATGGTGGAGATGAACGAAACAGCATACATCCTGAGACATGCGACTGAAAGGAGTCTGATACTTCTTGATGAAATTGGCAGGGGCACCGCAACATTTGACGGCATCAGCATTGCATGGGCAGTTGCTGAATACATACATGAAAAGATCGGGGCAAAAACCCTCTTCGCAACCCATTATCACGAATTAACCGAACTCGCAATAACAAAACCAAGGATTAAAAATTTCACAATCTCAGTCAGGGAATGGAACGAGAAAATAATCTTCCTGAGAAAACTGGTGCCAGGAGGCGCAAGCAGGAGTTTCGGCATCCAGGTTGGTAAATTAGCCGGATTGCCGCTGGAGGTTGTTGAGAGAGCAAAAGAGATCCTTGCAAATCTTGAGAAAGGAGAATTTGACAGCGCAGGCAAGCCGAGAATTGCAAAAAACACAAAAGAAGGTGGACAAACCGCCAGTCAGATGACATTTTTTTCAGGGAGGGATTTGGAGGTAATTGAGGAGCTGAAAAAGATTGCCCCTGAGGCAATTACCCCGATTGAAGCGTTGCAGATATTAAACTCATTAAAAAATAAATTAAAGGACTAATCCCCTCTTTCCAGCACTGTTACGCAACTAACCACTCCTGGACCGCCAAGGGTGTGAGCAAGGCCTGTCCTCGCGTTACGCACCTGCCGCTTGCCGCACCTCCCGCGCAACTGGTCTGCAATTTCGTTCACCATTCTTACCCCTGAAGCACCTATTGGATGACCGAATGACTTAAGCCCTCCGGATGGATTTACAGGAATATCCCCCTCAAGCGCAGTTTTTCCCTCCTCAATTAGCATCCAGCCCCTGCCCCTCTCCGCAAGCATAAGGTCTTCATAATTGATTATTTCCGTTATCGTAAAGCAATCATGACATTCAAAGACATCTATTTCTTCTGACGGATTTTTAATTCCTGCCTGACTGTATGCAATCCTTGCCGCCTCCTGAGAGCTTTTGAACTCCAAAAAATTAAACTCCGGATTGAACTGCATTGTAAAATATCCTCCCCAGGTGGAGAGGCCAATGCCCTTAATTACCGCAAAATCATCGGTGAATTTTCTTGCAATCTCCGCTCTAGTCAGAATGCATGCCGCAGCACCATCCGTCGTCGGTGCGCAATCGTAAAGCCCAAGCGGCTCTGCAACCATGGGAGCATTCAGAGCCTGTTCAATGTTTATCTCCTTCTGAAAATGCGCTTTTGGATTCATTGCGCCATTCCTGTGATTTTTCACTGCGACCCTTGACAGGGTCTTTCTGTCAAGCCTGTTCTCGTAAAGATAGCGGGTTGCTAAAAGGGCAAACATTCCCGGAGCCGTTCTGCCCTTGCAGTAAACAGGATGGCCCTTTTCAACATGCTGGGCAACAAGGCTTCCCCTTGAGGGCACATCGCGCATCTTCTCAACCCCCACAGCAAGCACAACATCGTATTCGCCAGATGCAACAGCAAGGGCAGCATTTCTAATCGCCTCCATGCCTGTAACGCAATAGTTCGCAACCCTTGTTATTGGAACAGGAGCAAGATTCAGCGTCTCGGTAACGGTGTTTCCCGCATTCCCTTCAAAACCCCACGCATAGGGCATGTATGTGCCGAGCCATCCAGCCTGAATATCTCGGGGTTCAACACGGGCGTCATTGAAAGCCTGATAGCATGCATCAATCAGCAGGTCCTTGTAATCCATATCAAAATTTTCGCCGAACTTTGTTGTCCCGGTACCAATTATTGCAACCTTGTTAAAAATGCTCATATTACACCGGCATTGCCTTCCAGAAATAATGGACAAATCCGCCGCCCTCGTGAAGTCGCCTGAAACACAACCGGATCTCCGAGCCTATTTTGATACTCTCCATATCTGAGTCCGTCATCTGGCAGTAGAACCTTCCGCCCCCGTCCAGGTCAACTACAGCCATTGCAGTGGGCGGGAACGGGGATGCATACACATAATCCTTTGTATATGTGTACACCCTGCCCTTTCTGTTTAATTTTATTGACTCCATATTATCTTTACTGCTGCAACTCCAGCATATTCTCCTCGGGGGATACTGAATTGTCCCGCAGCCCCTGCATTTTGTCCCATGCAGCCTTAAGAGCGCACCATCTTCCCTTGCAAGTACAGGAATGGATGTAAACGGATTGATCTTCTCTGTTTCCATAAAACCTTTCAATTTTAAAAATTCCGTGTAGTCCTTAAGCGGTTTTTTTTTGCTTATCTGCAAATCAAGATTATTTTTTGCCTCACCGCCCCTGCCCGTCCCGCGCAATAACACAAGATCCACCCCGCTGCCATATCCGCATAACAGCACACGCTGTCCCTCCATTATTCCACTTAAGGAATACGCTAATAGAAGTATTGGAGCCGGGGTTCCGCAGAATCCGATCCGTAAGAACAATTCCTCAGATTCTTCCGCGCCGCTTTCAAATCCTGTTTTCTTGAAAACAGCCCTGTGGGCTTTTCCATCGGGTGCAATCAAAATCAGCCTGGAGATATCGGCCGGAGTAAGCCCTTTAATTTTCAAAAATTCCTTTATAGCTTTTATTGTAATTTTCTGAAAGCCGTATTCAATGGAATACCTTGCCTCGCCTGTATTCACTGTATTTTCGCCGTCCATCCTCCAGAAATCCATAAAGCCTGAATATGAAGAATACACCCCCTCCACAACGGCAATTCCATCATCGGAGGAACCGATAAGCACCGCTGCACCTGCATCACCAAATGACATCTCCTCCGGTGTTTCAGGCGCGCATCTTCTCTTATCGCCGCAGACAACCAGTGAGTGCCCGGTCTCGTCTGCTCCGGCAGATTCGCACGCAAGCCTTATTGCTGTGAGAGATGAACGAAGCGATGATGTAATATCGGCAGTAGTAATATTTTCAGGAAGGTCAAGCGCGGATGCAATAACAGAGGAATTGGCCCTCTCCAGAAATGGCGGCGTAACAGTGGCAAAAAATAAACGCCTTACCTTATTCCTGTCAAAATTGTCAAGCGCCAGTTCCCCCGCCGAGACTGCGAGTGTGACAGCATCCTCATCATAACCCGCAATTGCCGGCTCTGCTGCAAAACCAGGCTTTCGCAGATTGGAATAGGCCTCTTTTGTAAGCCTTCTTGAAGGAATATATGTTCCGATGTTTAGAACTGACGGCATGCCTTTTATTTGAGGTGCTTATTTTGATTTTTTATTTCTTCGACCAACTCCACGAAGAATTTTCCGAGATCTTTTTTCAGCCTTTCAAAAATAGGGTTTTCAGTTTTAGCAAGAACCAGGCTAAGCAGTACAAAGAAACTACCCAGAAATGCTAATAAAATGTTTTCGCTAATTATACTGTATAGAATGGATAGCGCACCAGAAATTAAAAAAGAGGGTCTCATCACGCGGGTTAATTTATTTTCTTTCCTGATTGTTGAATGTCGGCGTTTTTTGTAAACATTCCCGTGTTTATGAACCCCTGAATTTTCCTGAGTAATATTCTGATCTTCCATAGCAAAATTATTACCAGATTTTCACCTTGGAGTCAATAAATTTTAATCCCCGGATTTCTTTATCTTGACTATAATATAAATTTTAATATAAAATTGTAACAATGCAAAAAAACAGATGCAATCATCCTGAGCCAATACTCTTTGACCATATTAAAATTCTTGAAGATTATTTTAAATATAAAAACCGGCCAGATTTTACAATGAGGTAAAAAATATGTCTGATTTTTCAATTGACCAAAAATCTAAAACCAACCTTCTCCGTCTTGCAAGAAAAACCATTAAAAAGCAATTTAAGTCCGGCATGGAAGAAAATAACGGAGAATCTGTTTCTATTAATATCAATGCGGGAGCATTTGTAACCATCCACAAGCACGATGAGCTAAGGGGATGTATTGGCACATTTAGTTCGGACAGGCCGCTTAGCGAGGTTATTCAGGATATGGCTATAGCATCAGCTTTTAATGATCCAAGATTTCCGCCATTAAAAAAACACGAACTGAATGAAATTGACATTGAGATATCTGTCTTATCCCCGCTAAAGGAAACAAAGAATGTGAATGAAATAGAAGTGGGCAATCACGGTATATACATCACAAACAGATTCCGGAGCGGGGTGCTGCTCCCGCAGGTAGCCGTAGAACAGGGCTGGGACAGGGATACATTCCTCGCCCATACATGCATAAAGGCAGGACTTCCAACAGATGCCTGGAAGGACCCGGAGACCAGGATTGAGATATTCACTGCCGAGGTATTCGGCGAAAAGGATATAGAATAAAGGGCGCAATTATGAAAACATTTATTTACTTTTTGGGGCGCCTGTTCCAGATATTCGGCTTACTCATTACATTTGAAGCGATTATTCTGTTTTTTGGCGGACCCGAGACCAAAAAACTATTGATAGTTGGCGCTGCAGGCACCGTTGTATTCTCCATAGGCTGGCTATTCGTAAGAAAAAAATAGAGCGTTATTTCTTCAAGCCGCGGGGTAATTTCTTTTCGGGTGGAGGCTGGGTTGGCATCATGGCCTCCGCTTTGTTTCTGCCCGATTTCTTGGCACGGTAAAGAGCCTCATCAGCAAACTGAATAAACTGTTCCACTGTTTGAATTGATGGGTCAGGAGCAGACGAACATCCTATTGAGATTGTCATTTTCGTAGTACCTCCTGGTATCCTAAACGATGCCTTTTCAACCATGATCCTGTACCGCTCTGCAAGAGTTTTTGCACCATCCATATTAGTCTCCGGCAGAAGCATTGCAAACTCTTCACCGCCATACCTGCCAAGCACATCTATATGCTTTCTCAATCCTAAACTCAGCAACCCGCCTATCTCCTTAAGGACACTATCGCCTGCAAGATGGCCGTAGGCATCATTTATCCTCTTGAATAAATCAACATCAATCATCAGGAACGACAGTTTTGCTCCGTATCTTTGCACCCGTTCAAATTCTTTATCCAGCAACTCCATAAAGTGCCTGCGGTTGAAGAGTCCGGTGAGAACATCGGTAATGGAAAGTTGTATCAATTTCTCATTGGTTTTCTTCAAGGCATCCTGTAGTACTTTAATCCTCAGATGCGCCTTTACCCTTGCAATCAGTTCTCCTGGATTAAACGGCTTTGTCAGATAATCACTTGCACCATCTTCAAGTCCCTTTATTTTATCCCTTAATTCTCCCTTGCTTGTCAGCATAATAACAGGAATCTCGGTAAATTCAGGGCTTGACAGTTTCATAGCGAGAAACTTAAATCCATCCATTCCCGGCATCACAAGGTCGCAGAGAACGATGTCAATCTTATTATTAACAAGGTGTTTAAGCCCCTCGGTAGGATTTTCTGCCTCCAAAAATTCTGAAAATAATCTTGTAGATTTCAGAATACCAATCACCTCTCCCCTGAGGGTAGGAGAGTCATCAATGATGAGTATTGTAAAACCTTTTTCAGATATTGAATTTATGTCTTTCATCAAAACCCCTTCTTAATATTATAAAGACGCAAAAATCATACCATAACTAATTTCGCCTAATCAATTGAAATATAAGTAATATTTTTTCAATTTCTGATTGACCTTAATGTATTTAATATATTTTTTTATAAACATGTGCAAAAATTTATACCAATGTGGCAATTTACCCTCATTTTAGCCAAACAGCATTATCAAGAATCATCATCACTATAAATCCAAATATTGCGCTCATCGTTGCAAGATCAGTGTTGCCGCCACGCTGGGATTCCGGTATAACTTCTTCAATTACAACATAAATCATTGCGCCAGCAGCAAAGGATAGCGCGTAGGGAAGAAGCGGATTAATTATTGTAACAGCAAGGGCGCCAACAATGGCAGCAACTGGCTCAACTATTGCGGATAATTGCCCGTACCAGAAACTCCTCAGCCTAGATAGCCCCATTCCTCTCAGCGGCATAGCCACCGCAAGCCCCTCTGGCACATCCTGAATACCTATCCCCAGAGCAACAGCCACAGCTCCGGTGAATGTACTGGGCAGATCCAGGGCAGAGAGGGTGCCAAATGCAACCCCCACAGCGAGCCCTTCCGGAATATTGTGTATGGTAATGGCTAAGATAAGCAAAATACTGCGACTCACATGACGGGCATTAATCCCTTCAGCCTCTTCAATGGGAAAACCAAGATGCAGGTGTGGTATCAATTTGTCAAGAAGCATTATAAAAAAACTTCCTGCCAAAAATCCGATGGCGGCTGGCAGCCAGGGCCAATGCCCCGATTCTCCTGCAATCTTAATAGCTGGCGCAAGCAATGACCAGTAACTGGCGGCAATCATCACTCCGCCGGCAAATCCAAGCATGCTGCCGTATAGCTTTCTTGATGGTTCCTTGCTCAAAAAAACAAACGATGCGCCAAAAGCGCTCATTGCCCAAATAAATATACCTGCGATAACCGCCAGAAATACAGGATTTAGATTAGACATAAATAAGAGATTATTTGTTGTCCTCATCTCCGAATAAAAGCCATATTTTAAGTTTATTATTTTATTGCAAAAGGTTGTATAAGTCAAGGATATGTATAAGTCATATCATTGCAAGGCAGACACGTCAGTATAGTTACAAATGAAGTATAAAATAAAACGGGGTCGACGGGATTTGAACCCGCGATCTCCGGCGTGACAGGCCGGCATTCTGGACCAGGCTGAACCACGACCCCATAATTCTCGTACTTCTGCGGAGTGGTCGGTAGATTATCTCGCTCCTACAATTAAAATTAGGCGGAACAGGGATTGAACCTGCGACCCTTGCCTTGTAAGGGCAATGCTCTCCCGCTGAGCTATCCGCCTAAATATACTTTTGAAATACTACTATACTTTTTAATATATGACAAGAATTTTCTGAAGGGAAAATTTAACATATAAAAATTGTCCAGTTAAAAATTTTAACAAAGAACATCTAAGTCACCGTATTTTTGACAGAGGCACTCTTTAATTGAGTGAAATCACACAGAATAACGAGTTATCCCCCACAATTTAGGATTCAGAATTTTTCATATTCATATCGCAACTTATTTAATTATTAAGTAGTTTTTTTAAAAAAAATCATTGGCATAAATCTTGCTATTTATTGAAGACGATGAATAAACTAACATATATCAGGAGTAAAACTTCAACCTTACTCGCTATTTTTTCCATGATATTTATAGCGACATCCCTTTATGCAGAAAAGTTAACAGCATCCTATTTATATAATCTTTCGGATTTTAAAGGAACTATTAATTATAGCTGGCCAAGACTATCAGCAGACAGTGGGAAAAACGAGATATATGTTGCTTATCAGAGCTATGTAAGGATATTCAATGACAATGGGATGGAGATTTACAGATTTGAGGGCACGGATTTCGGCTCTATATATGATCTTACGGTGGACAACGACGGCAATATAATAATCCTTTCCTATAAAGGAGAAAATTATCTAATCACCCTGTGCAATTTCAGGGGAGACCCTAAATCCAAAATAGAACTTAAGGATATTCCCACTGAGTATGCGGATATGCACCCCAACCGCCTTATTTACAGGGACGGATTTCTTTACCTTGCCGATTTTGCTTCCATGAAGATAATAGTAACAGATACAAATGGGCTTTTTAAAAACGGCTATGATATTTCCGCGCTGCTTGGCTTTGATAAAGACAAAGAAGAGGCGGAAGACGCGGGACTGGGAGGATTCAGCATTGACAGCAAGGGGAATATTGCATTCACGATTCCTGTCATCGCAAGAGCCTATCTGCTCTTTCCTGACCTGAAAATAATATCCTTTGGCAAGCGTGGCAGCACGCAGGGCAAATTCGGGGTTACCGGTGGAATTACAGCAGATGATAAAGGATTTTACTATGTGGCAGACATTCTCCGATGTGTAATAATTGTTTTTGATAAGGATTTCAATTTTCAGACAGAATTTGGCTACCGTGGATTTAAGGACAAGAATCTGATAGCACCCACGGACTTGGCTATTGACGGAAGAGGCAGGATTTATGTAACACAGGGCAGAAACAGAGGAATAAGTGTCTTCAATATAAATTACCGCATAGACCAAAATAATGAGGAGGTGATCCCAAACAAAGATAATTTCATTTCAACCACCAGAAACTTACAAAATCAAGAAATTAATTTAAAAAGAAACTAAAAAGAAGGAGGAAACATGAAAGTATTAAAAGTAAGTGTAATTTTGATTGCTGCTATCCTGATAACAATCGGGCTCAGTGGCACCGCAAAGGCATTTCATTCGGGTGGCGTAGCAGAGTGCGAGGGTTGTCATACAATGCATAACTCTTTTGAAGGCGCACAAATGACTATAAACGCCCTCCCGGTCGGAACAACCAATGCCTATCTCCTGAAAGGACAGGATCAGAGTTCA
>DATBWZ010000133.1:0-11265 GCA_036514535.1 bacterium | reverse complement strand
ATGCCGATTTTTCCCATGACCCCGGATTCATACCTGAGCTTGTAAGCGGTCTTGATGGCGCAGATCTGGTGATCGCATCAAGGTTTGTTGATGGAGGCAGGGATCTAAGGGGTTTTTTCAGGAGGGCACTCTCCCGCTTTTCAAACTTGTATGTAAAAAATGTCCTTGGAATTGCTGTCAGGGATTGCACATCCGGATTCAGAGCCTTCAGTGCGTCAGCGCTTGCCGGAGTGAAACCAGGCAGGTTAACTTCCAAAGGTCCTTCCATAGTCCAGGAGGCCCTGCTGAAATGCCTCAGCAACGGAATCAGAATTAAAGAAGTGCCTTACACATTTTACGAGAGAAGATCTGGCAGGAGCAAACTCTCTTTCAAAACGCTTTTCAAAACATTGTTTGTTGCTACCGGAATGGCGTTAAGTTACAGACTCCGAGGCAGGCTTGCATGAAGGTTTCATCAATGAGGGCTATAGACAGGTATGCAGGAATGCCATTAAGTTTTTTAATTCTGTTTTACGAAAAATCAAAAAGGTTTTTTGTCCAGAGAAAAAAACCTGGCAGATTCAACAAAATTCTTGTGATGAAATTTTTCGGCATGGGAAGCACCGTCCTTGCTACGCCACTTCTTTCTCTCATACGGAAGGAATTTCAAAATTCCACCATAGGTTTTCTGACATTTGAACAGAACAGGGATCTTATGATTCTGCTTGGCGTTGCGGATAGATGCTATTTTTTGCGAACAGATACATACCTTCATTTTGTTTACGATACCCTCTGCACCATTCTTAAGTTAAGAAGGGATGAATATGACGCAGTCATTGACCTTGAGTTTTTCTCTAATTTCTCAATGACAATGAGTTATTTGAGCGCGGCAAGATGGAGGATTGGTTACTATGTGCGCGGGACCGTAAGAGAATATCTTCTTGATTATAGTGTGTATTTCAATCAGTCAAGGCATGTAACCGAGGTTTTTTTAATGCTTGCCTCAGGATTGGGAAATTTTGAACGGAAGCTCCCCGTTTTAAATGTAGCCATTAATGGTTTTTCAGAATCCGAAAAAGAATCCCTGTTCCGGAGATTGAACTTCAGGCCTAATGGTAATCCGGTGGCAGTTCTGAATGTGAATGCCAGCGAGCTGTGCTATGAGAGGCGGTGGCCTGCGGACAGATTCTTGAGGCTTGCGGAGCACCTCAGAGACAGGTACAGGGCTCAACTGGTATTTATAGGCGCCGGGTCGGACGCAGAATATGTTGCCGGTGTTATTGATAATCTTTCTTCAAAAAATGATTTGTTCAATTTATCCGGCAGGCTGACGCTCCGGGATCTTGTGATAATTTTTAAAAGTTGCTCCCTGTTTATAACCAATGACAGCGGGCCGCTTCACCTTGCTTCTGCGCTTGGTGTACCGACGGTTTCTTTTTTCGGACCGGAGACGCCCCGGCTCTATGGGCCTGTTGATGGCAGGCACCTTGTATTTTACAAGGGAATTTACTGCAGTCCCTGTCTGAATGTTTACAACGCAAAAACAGCTGCCTGCAACGGATATAATTTATGCATGAGAGAGATTGGGGTAGAAGATGTTATTGAGAAGATAGCAAAAAATTTCACAGATATCTTATTAACTAAAGGTAAAGCAGATGAAGAACGGTTGTAGAATCTGCAGTTCTTTAAACGTTAAAGAGCTTTACCAAAAAAACAACAAATCCGTTTTTATATGCAATGACTGCGGGGTTTTTTTTCTTGCATCCGTTCCGGATATTCAGAGTCTTAAGATGTTTTATGATTCCAACTTCCGGGACGGCGTGTACTCAAACAGGCTTCGCGAGCATGCGGTTCGTCTGAGGACCGAGACATTCAGAATGTGGTTCAGGATACTGGATAATTATATTCCGCAGAGCGGCACCCTTCTTGATGTTGGCTGTGCGGATGGCATCGCTCTCGGGATTGCAGGGGAGCGCGGGCTGGAGGTTTATGGCAACGATATTTCAACAGAGGCTTCCCTCAGAGCAAAGGATCTGTGGAATGGCAGGATTTATTCGGGGATAACACTGCATGAATTGCCGTTTGAAAAAGAGTTTTTTGATTGCGTTACCATGTTTGATTTTATTGAGCATACTACAAATCCTGTGGAATATCTTCAATATGCCGGAAATTTTTTGAAGAGAGGGGGCGTTCTTATAATAGCAACGCATGATGCTGGCAATTGGATGAGATGGATTATGGGCAGTAACTGGAGTTATTTGACCCCGGATGAACATTTCTACTGGTTCACCAGTAAGGCACTTGAATCCATTTTGCGGAGATCCGGATTCAATGTAGAGACAATAAGGCGGGTTTCCAAGTATGTAAGCATGGATTTTCTTTACCATGAGATCCAAAATTCCAGCAGGTTTTTGCATGGTTTTTTGGAATTGGCGAAAATGCTGCTTCCGGATGTTTTGTGGCGCGCTCCATTAAGGGTTCGTCTTGGTGAACTGCTTGCAGTAGCAAGCAAGGCTGATTAGCAATGAGGGTAATGCTGATAAATCCACCTGTTCTCAATGGTAATCCGATAGTGAGGGAAGGCAGGTGCATGCAGAGGAAGGGCGCCTGGACATCTCTGTGGCCGCCTTTGACGCTTGCAACGCTCGCCTCCCTGTTGCGGGAGAAGGGGTTCAGCGTTCTTGCGCGCGATTATGTCGCTGAAGCCCTGACGGTTGATAATGTTCTTAATGATACAAAAGCATTTAAACCGGATATGCTGGTTTTGAACACAGTAGCAGCTTCACTCTACAATGACCTTGATGTTGCAAACAATATAAAATCAGTTAACAGGTCCATTTTTGCAACTGCCATCGGTTTGCAGGCGAGCGGGGTCCCTGATTCCCTGCTTGTGTCTCCTTTTGCAGTGGATGCAGCGATTGTGGGCGAGCCGGACATTCCGGTTGCAAGGATAGCGGATGTATTGAGCGTGAACGGCAACCTTAATGAAGTAGAAGGAATATCTTACAGGAAGGATGGCTGCACAGTGAATACAGGCAGGGTATCTGAATTTATTGATATAGATTCACTGCCAATGCCTGCCTGGGAGTTTTTTAATCTCAGAAATTACACCCTTCCTTTCAGCAGGAAACCATTTCTTCTTGTGACTACGGCGAGGGGCTGTCCGCATACCTGTGAGTTCTGCCCAATATGGATCTATTATGGCAGAGTTCCCCGTCTCCGGTCACCGGAACGTATTGCAGACGAGATAGAGTATGATATTGAAAAATTCGGCGTCAGGGATTTTCTATTCTGGGCTGAATCGTTTACATTGAATGAGATCCATGTGGCTGGCATATGCGAGGAGATACTGAGGCGGAATCTGAAAATTAACTGGATGTGCAACAGCCGGGTTGATAATGTTAATGATCAAATGTTAAGGTTGATGAAAAGGGCAGGGTGCTGGCTTATTGGCTTTGGCATTGAATCGGGGTCGCAGAGAATTCTTGATTCAACCCGGAAAGGCATCTCCCTTGACCAGATAAGAAGGACAGTGAAAATGTCCCATTCTGCAGGCATTGTTGTGGTGGGGCATGTAATAATCGGTTTGCCTCATGATGATGAGAGGAGCATAAATGAAACAATCAATTTTACCAGGGATGTTGGTCTTGATTTTGCTCAGTTCTATTGCGCAGTGCCGTTTCCCGGGTCAAAACTCTACGATGATGCAAGGAATAACGGTTGGCTGAAGACCGGGGATTGGACCATGTTTGAACAAAACAGAAGCATTGTTGATTATCCGGAATTGTCATCGGGAAAAATAGAGAAGTTGCGGCGGAGAGCGATCCGGAGTTTTTATCTCAGACCGGCATCCGTTTGGAAACTTATGAGATTGGTAAAGACGCGTGGAGACATGCGGAGTTTGTTTTATTCAGTGAGAGAATTCCTTTCGTGGTTATGAACAGATCAAATGTCAGCCTTGTTTTTTTGCTCTTTTTGTTTATCTTTTTTCTTAATTTGACGAAGATCCGCGAACCTGATGTTTACTGGCAGGTTAAACTTGGAGAGATAAGTATAAAAGAACACACAATTCCCAATGCAGATCCCTTCTCCGTTACAAAAAATAATATCCGCTGGGTAAATTCAGAATGGCTGTCCGGGGGCATTTTTTATCTTGTTCACAATCTGGCAGGGTTCAATGGCTTGATAGTTTTTAAGGGGATGATTGTTTCAGCCGCTTTTCTGATTTTATTCGCAGCCCTGTATCTTATAAGTAATAATTTAAAACTTTCCTATTTAATTGCTCTGTGCGCTGCCTTTGCTGCAAGGTTCGGGTTTACCGAACACCCTCATATTTTCACCTACCTTTTTTTAAGTATCATTTTGTTTTTTCTTGTCCTCTACATCATTAAGGGTAAAAGATTTATATGGCTCTCTCTGCCGCTGGTCGTTGTATGGACTAACCTTAACAACGGATTTATACTCGGCCTCATTTTGTTTTCAGGGATTTGTTTTGGCTGGCTTATTGATTCATCCCTGAAGTCTATTTTGAGCAAAAATAATGTCGGATGGGGTGCGTTTTTTGAATTGCTCGCATTGACCATTCTGTCTTTTATTGCATCCCTGGCTAATCCGTTCTTTTATAAGGTATATCTGCCTTTTAACGCCCAGCGGCTGCTGAGCGATTATGTTAATGTTAACGGAAATCAGTTGTTGAATATCCTGCTGATGCCGTTTACTTATCTCGTTATACTCGTTTCTGTGGTTGTTATTTTTTACCATCTGAGGGCAGTCAGACTTGTATTTCTTGTTCCTGCGATTTCATTTTTCCTTGCTTCTCTTGGATATGTCAGACTGGCGCCGGAATATTTCCTGATTTCAGCGCCGGCAGTAATTGAGGCATTGAAGAACATATTGGATAAATTCAAGTGGATTTCGGAGCGCAGACGCAGGATTATCAATACCGCGGCTTTGCTTTTATGTATATTCCTGCCGGCAGGGCTTGCTGCATGGTTGATCCGCGCGGATTATACGGACATGATTGGATTCGGAAAAAGCGCGCGTTTTTATCCAGAAGCATCTCTTGAATTTATTATGAAAAATAGGCTTTATGGAAGCTGGTATAATTCGGTAAATTTCGGGGGTGCGGTAATATTTGCAGGTTATCCGGAGTTAAAACCGTTTTTTTATTCCAAAGAGGAATTTTTTGAAAATGTAATCCTTCTTGACAGGATGAAAAAGGAAAATCCGGCTGAATTTTCTGATTTTTTAGAGAATTATAAACTAAAGGGGGCAATGCTTGATCTTACCTCTCCCGACGCCGGCGATATAAGCAGGGGTTTGTTCCCGAAGGATAAGTGGGCGCTGGTTTTCTGGGATGATCTGTCTGCAGTGCTGGTCCGCCGGGATACAGCTGATGATGATTTCATAAAGGATTATGAAATCCGTTATATAAATCCCGAGAATGCTTATGAATCCATTAAGCAGAAACTTGCAACCGGAGCAATTTTGCCTGAAGAAAAGGACGAAATTAAAAGATGCGCATTATCTTCCCCATTCTCAAGCAAGGCAAGCATAATCAATGGCATGCTCCTTGAATATGAGAATAACGTTCAGGATGCAGAAATAGAATTTAAAAAGGCGCTGGGATTGCAGCCCAATTCGCTGAGCGCGAATTTTGAGATGGCTTTATTTTATGAGAAGACCAACAAATTAAAAGAAGCAGTGAAATTTTACAAAAAAACTAAAAAACTGGCATCTGTGTATAATTCAAAAAAAGGAATTAAATTGTTTATTGATGAAAAAATAAAACTGCTTGCCCGATTCGGCACTTAAATTAATTGCTTAATCCGCGACAAAAATGACAAACAAAAATAATTTTCTTGACAGGGGGATTATATTAAGGGAAAATGGATTATTAAAAAATAAGGTAAAAAGACTGTTTTGCCTTATTTTTTAATTTAAACTGTGGATTTATTGTTATATGGCTTTATTTTATAAGTGACGATGATAGACGAACTTGACATAAAGATCATTGAATTGCTGGAGAAGAACGGGAGAACGCAATATAATGATATTGCTGGAATAGTTGGACTCCGTCCGCCATCGGTGATAGAACGCATTAAAAAACTGGAGGAAAAGGGCGTTATCCGCGGCTACAGGGTTCTTCTTGATGAAAAATGCCTGGGAATTGATATTACGGCTTTTATAGGTGTCAATGTGAATCATCCGAAGAATATAAAGCAGTTCGAATTGCAGATAAAAAAGATTGGCAATGAAATTCTGGAATGCCACCATGTTACAGGCGATTATACGCTGATCCTTAAAGTTAAGACGAAAAACACCCAAACACTGGAAAAACTGATTGACAAAATAAGGGGTGTCAAAGGTGTTATAAGGACTTACACAATGGTTGTATTTTCTACAATCAGGGAGCAGTCCGCGTTGCCTGTTGAGTTGTTAAAGAACTACGCTTCCCTTAAGAAGGCAGAAAAATAAGAACATCGCTGTCTAATCTAAAAGGACTCTTTCGGCTTCCTCTCTGTATGCATCCATTACATATGGGATGCCCGATATTTCCGCTGCTTCCTTTGTCAGTGACATCAGATCACCGCGCGTGATGGTGTTTATTGAAAAATTTCTGCTTCCTGCCATCAGTTGCTGGAGCCCCACCTTAAATTTCTGGGAGTATGTGTACATGCCGATAGCGCCAGTTGGCATATTGGACAATTCGTTCCCATATTTCTTTTTGAGTTCCTCATAACATACGAATATCTCTTCTATTTTGTTGCCGTATTTAGATATGGTTTTAGGCAGGTTCCCTTCTTTAATCCAGTGCTGTATGTTCTTTCCTACCATTCCGGGAATCATGAGAGCTCTGCCCATACAGACCGCTTTTACAAACGGTGCGCCCATCGCAATGGCTTTGAAAACTCCGTCTTCTGTGGAGAAACCTCCCGCAATTGCTATATCAGGTAGCTTTATGTCTCTTTCAGTTAGTTTCATACAGAATTCGTAGGCTAATGCCTGCAGGTAAAATGTGGGAATACCCCACTCGTTCATCATTGGCCATGGACTCATACCTGTTCCGCCTGGAGCGCCATCAATTGTTATAAGGTCAAGTTTTGCATCTGCGCCCCAGCGAAGAGCCATTGCTAACTCAGTCTGTGAATAGGCTCCGGTTTTAAGAGTTATTCTCTTGAAACCGAGTTTTTTCAATCTCTGGACCTCCTTTAAGAACGACTCTTTATCAACAAAACCCAGTCTTGAGTGCCTCTCAAATTCTTTTATTGCGCCCTCCTTGAATGCAAGTTTTATCTCTGGCTGTTCAGGATCAGGAGTGACTATATATCCTCTTTTTTTAAGTTCAACTGCTCGCTCAAGGGATTTAACCTTTATTTCTCCGCCAATGCATTTTGCTCCCTGTCCCCATTTGAGCTCTATGGTGTTCAATTTATGTTTTTCAAGCACATATTCGGCAACTCCGAGCCTTGTATCTTCAACATTCATCTGCACGAGAATTTCACCATAGCCTTCGTGATATTTTCTGTAGGTTTCTATCCGTCTGTCCATTTCCGGGGATTTTTTCACTTTACCTTTTTTGTCAAGTTCCAGTTGTGGATCAACTCCGCACACGTTTTCACCGCAGACAAGGGTTATTCCCGATACGGCAGCGCCAACAGCAAAATGTTCCCAGTTTCTTCTTGCAATCTCGGTGGACCCCAACGCTCCTGTGAAGATTGGCACTTTCATTTGCACCTTTTTGTCCCATCCATACCCTGTTTCGGTATTTACTTTAGGGAAGGTTGATGTATCGGGTCCGCCCTTTACCCCCCGAGGAAGCCCTTTTGCGCCCCTCGCATACCCCTGAATATTCAAATGAGAATAATCAACCGGGTAATTCTTGTCTGCGCCTGCTGTAACATCGCCAAATGGTCCGGGATAAATTACCTCCCTTCCCCTGAAA
The DNA here is from genome assembly GCA_036514535.1 of bacterium. Classification (GTDB taxonomy): domain Bacteria; phylum JAMCPX01; class JAMCPX01; order DATBWZ01; family DATBWZ01; genus DATBWZ01. Next base: position 3,341 of record DATBWZ010000133.1, on the reverse strand, counting down.
GAGGCAAGCCAAATTTCACATGCGCCCACGCATCCGTCAAGACAGGTGGTGCAGATTCCAGACATTGGCACCACATCTTTCAGCCTGTTAAAGGTTCCGGTCGCTTGATTTGCATTAGGTTGTTTTAAGTTCATTATCCCTCCATGGTTAACTATTTTTAATAATTCCCTTATTTTTTAAAGTAATTTTTTCGTTTTACCTTTTTCCATGTAATTTTATTACCATAAAAACGTCTGTCAAGTAGAAAATGAGGTTTTCACAGACTAATTTTTTTCTTGACTTTTTTAAGGCATGTAATAAAATTAATATATGAAAGTAAGGCTAAAGGTTAAATTAACCGTTCTAAATTAGGAGAAGCAGCGTAATCTTTATTATAAGGAATAAAAATGTATAGAGAATGCGAGATGATAAACAGAAAACAACCTGAATCAGACGGAGGCATATAAACGGATGCTTTATAAAAACCCATATAATCATTATTTTGATTTTATCGTCCAGCGGGACCTGGATAAATGTATAAGGTGCAAGGGTTGTGTGACGCAATGTTCCTACGGCGCGAATTATTACGATGAACACCGTGATCTGATTTACAGTCTTGATTACAACTGCATTGGATGCATGCGGTGCTCCACCTTCTGCCCGACCGATTGCATCAGAATAGTGAGAAACCCGGATACATTCCGTCCCAATGCCAACTGGAGGGACAATTTTATAAAAGACCTTTATAAGCAGGCAGGCTCGGGCGGAATTATTGTTACGGGAATGGGAAATGACAAGCCTTCAAGAATTTACTGGGACCACATGGTAATAGACGCGTGCCAGGTCACTAATCCATCCATTGATCCGCTCAGGGAACCGATGGAATTAAAAACGTTTCTGGGAAGGAAGCCAGATCTGCTGGAGGCGGGAGATGGATATGAACTTAAAACTAAACTTGCGCCGCAACTGATTCTTGAAATGCCAATTATGTTCTCAGCCATGTCCTATGGTTCAATAAATTACAATGTCTGCGAATCCGTGGCAATGGCCGCCACAGAGCTGGGGACATACTGGAATACCGGCGAGGGCGGGCTGCCGAAATCGCTTTACCAGTATGGCAGGCGTACAATTGTCCAGTGTGCATCCGGCAGGTTCGGCGTGAGCCCGGAATATCTTAATGCTGGGGCTGCGATTGAGATTAAGATCGGACAGGGCGCAAAGCCTGGAATCGGCGGGCATCTTCCCGGGGAGAAGGTCCTTGAAGGAATTTCTGAAACAAGGATGATTCCTGTTGGAACGGATGCGATTTCGCCTGCGCCGCATCATGACATATATTCCATTGAAGACCTGAAACAATTAATTTATGCGCTGAAGGAGGCTACAAGGTATGAGAAGCCGGTCTCGGTAAAGATTGCGGCTGTCCATAATTCTGCAGCGATTGCCAGCGGCATTGCCCGCGCAGGGGCGGATATTATTGCCATTGACGGATTCAGGGGTGGAACAGGCGCCGCGCCAAAAATTATCAGGGACAATGTGGGCATACCCATTGAGGTTGCAATTGCTTCGGTGGATGAAAGGCTGAGGCAGGAGGGAATAAGGAATCAGGTCTCCCTTGTTGCGGCAGGGGGCTTCCGGAACAGCGGGGATGTGATCAAGGCAATTGCGCTTGGCGCAGATGCTGTTTACATAGCTACATCCGCTCTCATGGCTGTTGGATGCACTCTCTGCCAGCAGTGCCACAGGGGCAGATGCGCATGGGGCATTACCACGAATGATCCCGATCTTGCGAAACGCGTGAACCCGGAAATAGGAGCGGAAAGGCTCGTTAATCTTATAAGGGCATGGTCAAATGAAATAAAGGAAATGCTTGGGCTGATGGGCATAAATTCAATAGAGAGTCTAAAGGGCAACCGTGACAGGCTCCGCGGAATAGGATTAACAGAGAGTGAGTTGCGCGCCCTCGGGATCCAACAGGCAGGTCTGTGAAATGAAGATTGTATATCCAAGGGAAGAATGGTGCATTGCTTGTTATCTCTGCGAGGTAGCCTGCATAGCGGAGCATTCCAAATATAAGGACCCTCTCAAGGCGTATCTTCTTGAGAATCCCAGAACGCCCTCCAGGACCAATGTTGAGTATAAAACGCCGGTTGCTCTTTCAGTTATGTGCAGACACTGCGCGGAGGCAGAATGTGTTGAGGCGTGCAAAAACGGCACCCTTACAAGAAATGAAAATACAGGCAGGATTGAATTAAACCAGGAGAAATGCCTGGGGTGCTGGATGTGCATAATGGCTTGTCCTTATGGAGCCATAACGCCGTTTAAGAAGAATGGCGGGGCTGTGGCTTCAAAGTGCGATCTGTGCCCTGAGAGGGATGTTCCTGCCTGCGTGGCCGTTTGTCCTAACAGAGCATTGGTATTTGAGGACAGGGGTTAAGAGATGAAGCATGTAATAGTTGGAAATTCCTACTCCGCTGTTTTTGCTATTGAGGCAATCCGGAGGGTTAATCCTCAGGATGAAATAACCGTTGTCTCAAGGGAACCGTATCATGTATATGCCAGAGCGGCAATCCACGAATACATGTCCGGCATAATAGGCGACAAACAGATATATTACAGGGATCATGATTTTTACGCTAAGCACAGAGTTACCCCTGTGCTCGGCAGGACAATTGAAGGGATTGATTCTTCAACGCAGGCAATTTTTCTTGACGATGGCAAGAAAATTGGATACGACAATCTGCTTCTTAGTCCCGGTGGAGAACCTATTATCCCTGAAATTGACGGGGCAAAGGGGACAGGCGTCTTTACATTCACAACATGGGATGATGCCAAGAATCTGAGGGACTGGGTAAAAAAACAAAAAAATCCCTCGGCAGTTGTCATCGGCGGAGGTCTCATAGGACTTCAGTGCGCTGAAGGACTCAAGCCCCTCGGCATTGATGTTACGGTGGTTGAACTGGCTGAGTATGTTCTTGTTCGCGCCATTGATCGGCGGGCCGCGGAGATTGTCCGGGAGTGGTTGTGGGTCAACGGTATAAAAGTTATTACAGGAGATACAGTTGTTTCAGTAACCAGAACAAAAAAGGCTGTTTCCGGTGTTAGACTGAAGACTGGAACCAGGTTAAAATGCAATACCCTTGTGGTTGCTATTGGCGTCCGTCCCAATATGGGTTTTCTTAAGAATTCAGGAATAAAAACAGGGCGCGGAATTATTGTGGATAACAGCATGCGGACCAGCGCGGCAAATATCTTTGCCGCGGGCGATGCTGCGGAAGCAGACGAATTTATAAGCAGGAAAAAGGAGGTTATTCCCATAATTCCGATAGCGACACTTCACGGCAGGATTGCTGGGGCTAATATGG
>DATBWZ010000132.1:0-6791 GCA_036514535.1 bacterium | reverse complement strand
GGACCCGCTTTTTGCAGGCATTGTGCTGTTGGGCGCATTAATGATTGAGATGGATGAGATGGACAGGCGATGCATTCTTGCGAAGGTTTCTCCTGAGGTTGGGCAAAGGCTGCTCAGGATAATTGAAGAGAATAAAGAAGGGATTAAGTGCATAGCGCAAAGATCAAAAATGATATTTCAGAAGATTTCAGAAGAACGCTGAGGCAGACTCTTCTGGAAGGGGAAGCAAAAATTCTTTCTGCGAAGGGAATTGAACTCGCTTCTGTCTTTGAAAGGAAGATGAATAAACTCACAGAAAAATATGATAAAGAAATGTCGAGGGTAAAAAAAGAGGAAAAGAAAATCTATGAAAAGGCAAAAAAAAGCGGGATTGCAAATGGAGAAAAAAGGCTGAAAAAGTTAATAGACGCTTTCTTGGTTGAAAAGACGCGGTTGTTTCAGAAGGTTGAGGAGGATATGGAAGATGCAATATTCCCCATCTGCGAAAAGGTTCTTATGGCTGAGTTAAAGCGGGATTATCAGTTTATTATGAATATCATAACCCAAGAGGTTTCAGGAATAATGGATGGCTCTGTCAGGGTTCTGCTCAATGATAACGATATTAAAAATATACAAAAAGCATCTCCAAAATTTATTGAAAACCTTAAGGAAAGAGGAGTGCTGGTTGAGAGCGCAGGAAATCCGGAAGCAGGTTCCTGCAAAATAATTACCGGCTCTGGAGAAATTGATCCCAGCCCTTTGGTTAGGCTTAAGAGGCTTAAGTCTGCAATGGGATTCCATGATTGACATTAAGGGTATTAGGGATTTAAACCTAAACGAGGTAAGGGGCCGGATTACATCTGCTGTTGGTCTTTTTTTGAGGGCAGTGGTTCCGGAAGCGAGGATTGGCGATATCTGCGCCGTGATTGCTGATGGTAAAAAAATTGCTGCAAAGGTTGTTGGAATTGACAAAGGCGAGATTGTTTTAATGCCATACAGTGGTATTGACGGCGTACGAGCGAATTCAAGCGTAGTGGTTGAATACGGTCATTCTTCAATTCGTACCGGCAGTGATCTTACTGGAAGAATCTTTGACGCTCTTGGCAGGCCAATTGACGGTAGAGGGAAGGTGACCGGAAACAGGATGGAACTTTCGCTTGTTTCGGCACCGCCCCCGCCACTCTCAAGAAAGAAGATTTCATCTGTTTTGTCCATGGGCATAAAGGTAATGGATGCCTTCCTTACCGTGGGCGAGGGGCAGAGGATGGGTATATTTTCAGGCGCCGGGATAGGCAAGAGCACCCTCCTTGGTATGATCTGCAGGAATGCTGAGAGCGATGTAAATATTCTTGCCCTTGTTGGGGAGCGTGGAAGGGAGGTGCGGGAGTTTATAGAGAATATTCTCGGGTTAGATGGGATGAAGAAGAGCGTAGTAATTGTATCTACATCCGATGAATCGCCGCTTATGAAGGTAAACTCTGCATACACAGCAACTGCAATCGCTGAGTACTTCAGGGACCAAGGGCTACGTGTGGTGCTGATGATGGATTCCGTAACAAGGTTTGCAAGGGCATTGAGGGAGGTTGCCCTTGCTTCAGGAGAGCCGCCCGCCAGGCAGGGATTTCCACCATCGGTCTTTGCAGAGTTGCCCAAGCTTCTTGAAAGAACTGGCAATAGTGCAAAGGGTTCAATAACCGCTTTCTATACTGTGCTTGCCGAGGGGGATGATGTTACTGACCCGGTTTCCGATGAGGTGCGGTCAATTCTTGATGGCCACATTATCCTCTCAAGGGAGATCGCTTCCATGGGGATTTATCCCGCAGTGGATATCCTGAACAGTGTAAGCAGGGTTATGCCAATGATTACTTCAGAAGAGCAGAACATTATCGTTAGAAGATTCAAGCAGATGTACTCCTGTTATGAGTCAAAAAGGGACATGGTTGACCTTGGAATGTATATCGGCGGCGATCCATTGATTGATTTTGCTGTGGCAAACAGGATGAATATACGCGAATTCCTCACGCAGGAAGCAGGCGAGCGATGTGAATTTTCCAGAACTTTGGAGTTGCTGAGGGATCTGGTCCATGGCATACCGGATTGAAAAAATGCTGAGTCTGCTTGAGGAAGAGAAGAAGATGCTGAAGGAATTGACAAGCAGGAAAATAAGTGAATTGGATAAACGGTATTCGGACATAGACTTGATATTTAATAAGAGACAGAGATATCTGCAAGATTTGGAAAAAGTTATAAAGGGGAAAATCCGATCTTCAATGAATATTGAAAGTATCAGTATGTTCAATTCAGAAATACGAGGCAGGATAGATAAATACAGATCTGATATTGGGAGGCTTAAAGAAGAGTGCCTTTGCCTGCAAGAGGCGCTTGAAGGCATTAAGAAGAAATATAAAAATGCAACAGAAAAGGTGAATGGGCTCAGGAAATACCAAAAAAAGCTCAGCGTGGCAGAGGGAAGGCTTAAGGAGAAGAAATCAGCAGTGGAAACAGAAGATTTTATTTTAGCCAAAAGGAGGCGGAACTGAAAATAAACACGGACAGCAATGAGATCAGCAGGCAATCCAGTGTCCGGATAATTAAAAAAAAGCTGGGCGCAAAACACGGCAGGCATAAAAGCTATCACCGGATCTCTGTTTATAAAAAAGCTGCCGAGGAAGATGTTATAAAAAGATTGTTTTCAGCAGAGAACAGAGGGGAAAAGGATAAGCCGTATTCCGAACAACCTGAAAAAACTAAGAAAATGCCCTATCCCCCGATTCAAAATCAGGAGCCGGATTTAATCAATCAGGCCAATAAGACATATCCAGAAAGGCTGATGCTGAACAAGGTCGCATCCAGTGTAATTCACAGCATATTTTCAGGTATAAATTCCTCAAGAAATTTAGAGGTGAATATAGCCATTAAGGAGGATATTTTCAGAAATACGAGGATACGGGTTGAGAGGATTTCCAGAGGAAAAGTGGGAATTCGGATATTAACAAATGATAGAGAGGCAATCAGGTTCTTCCGGGAATGTTCGGAAATCATTAAGGCTGGACTACTGATTCGGGGGATTGGAGTGGAGGAGTTTGCGATAAATGGATAGATTATTATCATTTGATAACAGTGAGTTGAGCCAAATAAATGCAATGACAATGTTATTGTCGCAAGTCGGAGAAGGCTTTACTGTAAATCTCAAGGGTATTATTGGCGTAGACAAAGATATTGTAGTTACGCCTGCTGGTCGGGAGTTTGCTGCGCTTGATAGTAAAAACGAATTGTGCGGAACAGCGCTCTGGATTCCACGGAACGAAAGAATTAATCTGTTTTTCAGCGAATATTTTATAAATAGTCTTTTAACTGCACTGCTTGGCAGTGGAAACAACGCAGGATTCACTCCTGCTGAGATAGCATTCCTTGATTACCTCATGATAAAGATTCTATTTTGCTTGCGCGGAGTGCATCCGTTTAATGAGATTAGATGGGATGGGTTGGGACTAAATAAAATTTCACCGGATAAGCCCTGCGCTGTTTTAAGTATAAAATTTGATGATGAGACGGGATTTGTAAGAATTGATATGCCTGGAGCATTTATACAGGAGATTTTAAATTGCAATATTAGTAGAGAGAACCGGGCGCTTGATGACGCAGAGGTATGGCTTGTTTTTGTAATTGCAGAAGCCGAAATCCTTGCTGGCAAAATGAACGACCTTTTGCCAGGATCAATAATCCTGTTTCCCGTACCATACATTAAAATTGATGATGGAAAAATTGGAGGTGCGGTTATGCTGAGGTCTGAGAACGGAGATGACATTGGCGGGTTTGATATTGATACAGGAGAATTTATTGTTGACCCTGGGAATAAGGCCGGCGCTCCGGCGGGCGGGGAAAAATCTGCGGATATTGTTGACAGCATTCCAATTACTTTAACAGTGGAACTTTCAAGGATGAAGATGCGGTTGTCAGAATTGAAAAGGCTTGTCCCCGGAATTCTTCTAAGCCTGAAGAAAAAACCTGTTGAAGATGTGCTCATAGCGGCAAACGGTAAGATAATAGGAAGGGGCAGGCTTATAAATTTAGGGGACGAAATTGGAGTAGAAATTCTGTCTGTTGAGAGGTGAGTGATGGAAGCAATAACCCGGATGATGGAGATCTTTTTGCTTGTATTCTTTTTTGCCGGCATTGCCTGGTTTTTGTTGTTTTTATACAGGAAGAAGGCATTAAAAATATCTGGTCCTATGAGGATTAAGAATGTTCTAAGGCTTGATTCAAAAAATGCAATCTATCTTATTGATTCTGACGGAAAGAGTCTGATGATCGGGGTATCGCCGGCTGGAATCAGATTGCTTTACGAACCTATTGGAGAATGTCATCAAGAGGTAGAACAGGTTAAGCCCGGAGATGATAATGCGATTTGAAAATCCGGCATACCTTCTTTTCTTTCTTGCTTTATTGACCATTGCCCCGATTTTTTTGATGATGCTCACATCCTTTGTTAAGATCTCTATTGTGTTTTCTATTCTAAGAAGTGCCCTCGGGACATCGCAGGTTCCGCCCAATATAGTAATTATGGGTATATCCCTTGTTCTGACACTTTATATAATGTCTCCGGTTGGAGAAAGGATTAAAACCAGCATGGAAAATGAATCTGTAATATCTTTGAAGGCAGACGCCTTTACAATTATTAAAAAGGGCTGGAACGCCGGAATGTCTCCGTTGAAGCAGTTCCTTTCCGAAAATTCCCATCCGGATATATCCGCAATGTTCTGGAAACTCGCAGGAGAGGTGAGAAGTAAAAAAAATATGCCGCCTCCGCCGGAGGATAGTTTTATTGTCCTGATTCCATCTTTTATGATAAGCGAACTGAAGGAGGCATTTGAAATGGGTTTTGTTATTTATCTGCCCTTTCTTGTGTTTGATATGCTTATATCCAGCATACTTGTTTCAATGGGGATGCATATGTTGTCTCCGGTGACCGTTTCGCTTCCCTTTAAACTTCTGCTTTTTGTAACGGTAAATGGCTGGGAACTGCTCTCCAAGAGCCTTGTTCTTGGCTACAGGGTGTGATGGAAGAAGAAATTATAATATTCCTGCTCGGCAGGGCGTTGATGCTTACGCTTGTTGTTACCCTTCCGGTGATTATACCTGCGATGCTGATTGGGCTGGCAGTAAGTATTTTTCAGGCGGTTACCCAGATACAGGATAACTCCCTTTCTTTTGTTCCCAAGCTGATTGTCATGTTTATAGTTATTGGCCTCTGTGGCAAGTGGATTTTTGAGAAGATACTAATTTTTACCCAGGAGATATTTGTGCTTATTTCACATGGATGATCTCTACCCGTTTTTATTTTATATTGCGTATGGTAACAGAAGGGCCTTTAAATATATTTTTAAACATAATTGAGATAAACAGAGCAGAAATTCAGGGGTTTCTGCTTGCGGGCGCCGGCTTGGCTGGCGTGATGTCCTTGGGTCCGCTCACTGGCAGCAGGCTCTTTCCTGTTCCGGCGAGAATTTGTGTTGGTTTTTCCCTCGCATTCCCGCTTTACGGGGTTGTTTCCATAAATGTTTCAGGCAGCAAGCTTATTATTTTATTTTTATTTGTTTTGACATGTGGCGCTCTGATCGGATGGCTCGCCTCTCTCGTTTTCCATGTCTTTCAATCCGCCGGCAGGATGGCTGATGATGCGAGGGGCATGGCGCAGGTTAGCCTCGTGGATCCCTCCATGTCTGCATACACTTCTCAGTTCGGCATGCTCTTCTTCTTGCTTGCCTGTTTCCTTTTTCTGTCATCCGGCGCTTACAAGTTCTTTATAGCCGGGATCATAAGGGTATTCCCGAGGTTATTTGAAAATTTTAATCTCGTCAGTATAGGGTTTGATTACATTTTAATTTTCCTTAGATTCTTTTTCACCGCGGTTCTCTCGTTATTTCTGCCATTTGCAATTATCTTTTTTCTTGCGGATATTGCCTTTGGCGTAATCAACCGCTCGCTTCCACAATTGAATGCTTATTTTCTTATGCATAGTTTGAAAATTGTGCTTGCAGTTGCGGTATTTTTGATCATTATTAACTGTCCGGAGGTTATGCGGGAGTTTATTGCTAACGGAATAAAAATTACAAATAATTTTTTGAACATAAATATCCCTTGACAAAGTTTTAATTTATCTTTAGAGTAGTCTAAATTATATCCCTGCTCATTTGTTGCATAAAACAGGTGGGCTGTGAACCCATAGGGAGGTCAAGATGCGAAAATATGAAACAGTTATTATTCTTTCCCCTTCTCTTTCCGAAGTGGAACAGACGGCTATTATTGAAAGGGCAACCCAGGCGCTGAAGGACAAGGGCGCGAACTCTGAAAAATTTGACATCTGGGGCAAGCGTACCCTTGCGTTCCCGATTAATAAGAGTTCCGAAGGAATCTATGTCAGAGCGGAATTTACCGGAGAACGGGAGGCCGTTAATGAGCTTGAACGCATTCTCCGTGTATCGGAAAATGTATTCCGTTTTATGACAACGAAGATCCAGGAGGATAAGAAGCAAGAGGCAGAGGTAAAAACCTGATTTCTGTGAGGGGGATGAATAAATGGATTATAACAGGGTTATTCTGACGGGCAGGCTTACAAAGGATCCTGATATGAGATATACGGGAGGCGGCAAGCCGGTTGCGCAGTTGAGCCTTGCTGTGAACCCAAGAAAATCTCCAGATGGGAAACAGGGGGAAGAGGTTAGTTTTTTTGATATAGTTGTTTTCGGAAAACAGGCTGAAGTATGCAAGGAGCACCTATTCAAAGGCCGTCAGGTTCTGATTGAAGGCAG
>DATBWZ010000131.1:0-17678 GCA_036514535.1 bacterium | reverse complement strand
TATCCATCCTCCCATCCATTATCCGTAAGGAATTCAACTCTGCCATCCTTAAGATTAATGCGGGCAAGCCTCCGCGCACCATCCGCAAACACAACGCCCACGCCTGATTCATTGTCCGGAGATATGGCAAACTCCGTAATCCTTACTCCATGAGTAATTCTCTCTGTCCTGTTATTTATCAATGAATGAAAATAGAGATCATTGTATGTGAAGAAGTTTCTGTTGATCTCCGCCTGTGTAAAATAAAACCCTCCGCTATCAGGGCTCCACGCAAAATCAATCCCGTAATTTCTTTTAAAAAGCATCTTTTCGTTATTTTCCGCCGTATCGTAAATCCTAACCGATGGATACTCAAAGGGATTATTGGTGTTGTATAAAATATATCTTCCGGAGGGGGAAATTTTGGGTCCCCTTGTAAAATACCCGGACTTTGTCAGTCTTGTAACTGCTCCTTTGTTTTTCCCCTGACTGTCTTTGTATTTTTTTCTCTCTTCTGTTTTCCACCTGAGCCAGAGTTCATTGAAGCTGCCGCCAAATGCACGGTAACTGGCTGTATTCAGGAATAACGGCAGAACCTGCCCGCTGTATTGATTATGGAAGGACGCAATCGCATTATCTCCGTAATATTCCGAAAGGAATTTATAAAACTCGCCTCCGTAAAAATAAGGGAAACCGTGCCATGGCCATGTTATTACATCCCCGTTGCCCATCCCGGATTCAGGAAACCTGTTCTCTGCCACCGCTTCACCAATAATGTTATTCATAAGGGTAGAATTAACCCTGCCTGTTCCGGTAAGTTTTGATTCCTCAAAAGTGGCAATGCCCTCAATAAGCCAGTTCGGCATAAGCGCGTTCGGGAATGTTGTAAATGGAGGAAGAATGGTAAAGGGAGTCCTGCCAAAAATGTACCGGTTTAATTTCGCCAATCCTCGCGCCTGTTCAAGCTGCAGTATATGGGTATATTCGTGAGCGATTAGCAAATACAACCAGTTATTATAATAGCCAATAGCAGAATCAAGCTCCGGAGGCAGAGCATAGAGAATAATTAAATTATACGGAAAGGGAGTCGCCATTCCATTGGCAAAATCCGTTGTGCCGGTTATAACCACATGTGTTTTCATGGTGGGGATCCAGTTAAGCGATTCTGTGAGTCTTACATAAACATCTTCCGCGTAGACCGCCGCAATCTTTGCAAGCGCATCCTCGCCCTCATAGTAATGGATATAAAAATGTTCGGTTTCAATAGTCCACCATTTGAGCGATGGATGGTATCTGACTGCGCCGTGACTGTCAGAAGTAATGAGAAAAAAAAATAAACAGCAAAGCAGGAGCACACGGCCCCTGCGCTGAATATCCGGTAAGGTATTCCCGACCTTACAGCATGTCATTTATTCTCTGGCTTCTGTACGAATGACTTTAGCAGATCTATAGGTAGAGGGAAGATTATGGTTGAGGTCTTTTCGGATGTTATCTCCGTAAGGGTCTGGAGGTATCGCAGCTGCAGGGCCGTGGGATCAACAGAAATAATCTTTGCAGCATCCGAAAGTTTCTGTGCCGCCTGGAATTCGCCATCAGCGTGAATGACCTTTCCCCTTCTTTCTCTCTCAGCCTCAGCCTGTCTTGCCATAGCCCTCTGCATCTCCTGCGGGAGGTCAATGTGCTTTACTTCAACAAGCGTCACTTTAATACCCCAAGGGTCGGATTGTTTATCAAGTATTTCCTGTATCTGTTTGTTGATTTTCTCCCTCTCAGAAAGAAGATCATCCAACTCCGCATGCCCGCATACACTCCTCAGCGTGGTCTGGGCTAACTGGGATGTAGCGTACAGATAATTCTCCACCTGAATAACAGCCTTCTGCGGATCAAGCACCCTGAAATAGACAACCGCATTAACCTTTAACGAGACATTATCCTTTGTTATTACATCCTGGGACGGGACATCCATTGTCACCAATCTAAGACTCACCCTCCACAGTTGATCAATCACGGGAATAACATAGATTATGCCAGGTCCCTTAACGCCGATAATCCTTCCAAGCCTGAAGATCACACCCCTTTCGTATTCATTAAGAATCTTAAGCCCCGAAACAACCAGAAGCCCGATTATAATCAAAAATACCATCAATCCCAACTGCATGCTATTACCTCCTTTTAACCCCTGTATTTTTTAACACTTAAAACCATTCCATCAATACCAATAACAACTATCCCCTCGCCCGCTTCAATAACATCGTCGCTTTTTGCATTCCAATATTCGCCATGGACAAAAACCTTGCCCGATGGGTCCAGACTGGTTACAGCATTCCCTTTTTCTCCAATTATACCCTCTACACCCGTTAATGGTTTTTTCATATGCGCTTTCATAACCATGGTTACGGCAAAGATAAAAAACAGGGTGGTTGAAAGGACTACCGCCCCTATAACGCTGTAGGAAATCCTGTAGAAAGGAATGGACGGCTCAAACAGGATTATGGACCCCAGAACAAGCGATATTATACCGCCGACGGTCAGAATACCGTAGCTGGCAACCTTAAGTTCCACAACGAAGAGTATTATTCCAAGAATAATCAGCATCAAGCCGGCATAATTTATCGGAAGCGTCTGGAATGCCATGAAGGCAAGGATAAGGCATATTCCGCCGAGCACACCGGGAAAGATTGCTCCAGGGCTGTAGAGTTCAAAAAGAATTCCCCAGAATCCTAACATGAAAAGTATATAAGCAAGTTCGGGATTGCTTAATGTATTCAGAAACCTCTGTCTCCAGCCCATCTCATTTTCAACCAGCTCAGCGCCGGCAGTGCGAAGGATCTTATCCTCCCCCTTTACCTTTACTTTTTTTCCATCAATCTGATTAAGCAGTGTGGCTAAATCCGGGGACAGCAGATCCACAACATTCTCTTTTACAGCCTCTTCAGCGGTTATTGAAACGCTTTCACGCACTGCCTTTTCGGCCCAATCCTCGTTCTTTCCGTGCTTCTTCGCAATGCTTCTGATGTATGCCACAGCATCATTCTCAACCTTCTTCTTCATCTCATCATCAACTTTATCCCCCCCTATGCTGACAGGGTGAGCTGCGCCGATATTGGTCGCAGGAGCCATTGCGGCAATATGGCTCGCAAGGGCAATAAGGCAGCCTGCTGAGGCGGCGCGGGCGCCGCTGGGCGCAACATAGGTAATCACAGGCACTGATGACCCCTCAATTGCCTTTATTATATTCCGCATGGCTGTGTCAAGACCGCCAGGGGTGTCCAGTTTTATCACAATGGCTTCAACCCCGTCCTTCTCTGCCTTCCGGATGGAATTCTGTATGAATTCCGAGACAATGGGATTTATCGCTGACGCAATGGTTATAACATTTACCCTTCCGGCAAAGGACCTGGCCGGAATGGCAACAAAAAGCAAAAACATAATCAATGTGCCAATCTTAGCTATCATATATTCCCCTTTATTCAGATAGATATGCTTCTTTCGCATCTGGTTCATAAAATTTCAAGCTCCTTCATCACTGTTTTCATATCCTGCCAGACATCCTTTTTATGCAATGGACTCCTGAGAAGAAAGGCGGGATGAAATGTTGGCATTACCTTCATCCCGTTGTAAATATAAAATCTCCCGCGTAGTTTGAAAATGCTCTCTTTGGTATCCAGGATTGTGTGGGTGCTCACCGCGCCGAGAGCCACTATAACCCTGGGTTTTATCGTTTCCAATTGCTTAAACAAAAAAGAACTGCAGACATTGATCTCATCCCGCTGGGGAATCCTGTTCCCCGGGGGCCTGCACTTCACAACATTGCAAATGTAAACGTTTTTTCTATCAAGTTTCATCGCCTTTATTATTTCCGTCAACAGACTGCCTGCCCTGCCTACAAATGGCAAGCCCTGAATATCTTCATCCTCACCTGGACCCTCTCCGGCAAAAACGAGCTCCGCATCCGGATTACCAGAACCAAACACTATGTTCTTTCGCCCTTCATGGAGTTTGCACCGTCTGCAATCGCCTATCTCCTCCCTGATGCTCTCAAGGCCGTTTTTAATCCTCACCCGACCTCCCGGCTCCTCACGCTTTGCCATCCCGGCATCCCAAACGAACGCCTTCTCTGCAAATTCCAGATACGAACGGATCTCATCCTCTAATGCAGACACTTTCTTTTCCATAAATTCCTTTGCATTAATAGTAAATCAGGGGTATTATAATTTATATTAATGAATAATACAACAATTATGCGGATTTTTTTTTATCTGTTTGTTTTTTTATTCCTGCCATCTGAGTATGTTCTCGCATGGGGGCCGCTTACGCACATCGCCCTCAGCACAGAAATTCTCAGAACCCTTGCTGCAATCTCTTTGCCAGCAGCAGCAGAAGTAATACTCTCCCGCAAAAGCGACTTCATCCTCGGAAATGTCTATGCCGACATAATATTCGGCAAGAACCTCGTTGAGTACAGGGACCACTCCCACAACTGGAGAAACGGGCTGAAGATCATGGGAAATGCGTCAACCGCAGGACAAAAAGCCTTTGCATACGGGTATCTCTGCCATCTCGCCTCGGACTGCGTTGCCCATAATTTTTTTGTCCCCAGGTTTCTCGTATTGTCCCATAAAAAAAGATACATGATGCACACATACTGGGAGATGAGGTTTGACAACATCCACCATAACGCGACATGGGGACAGGCAGTCACTCTTTCCGGAAACCTGCGTAACTCGCTAAGCAGTATGCTCAACGGTTCACTCGTAACACCCCTGTTCCCCTTCAGCACTCATAAAATGATATTTAACGGAATCATGTTTCTTCAGCGCTTGAAAAGATGGAGAATGGCTGTTGAGAAAAATTCCAGAAAGAACGGATTTACAATCCCGCAATCCGAGTCAGATATTTATTTTAATACATCTATAAAATTCATTCTGGATTTCATCAAAAACCCTGAAGGTTCAACGGTCTTCAAATACGATCCAACAGGCGCCAGCGCCATGGAGGAAGCAAAAAACCTCCGCCGCAGCCTGAAAAGAAAAGAGATACACAGCGACAGAATTTACAAAATCGCACAGGCCTACATACCGAAATGGCTGGCAACACCCTATCACAATACATAAACTTTTTATTGCTTCTTCGCATATCAGCGTTCAGCGAAAAATTGGACAATACTGCGATTTTTAATAGACTCTAAGGGGCGCAATTGGGAGAGACCTTGCGAACTAAGTCTTTACTTTGGAAAGTCTGATGGTCAGGCATGGCTACACCTACTGTTACTTAATCTTTCTTCCCTCTTGCATTATCTGAGCCATCAATTTCAGATTCAGTAAACCTTTTCATGCTCCCATCCCTAACATGCGAATATTTAACCCGGATTTTGACCTAATTTATCATTTTTACCGCTTAAAGTCAACTTTTGAATTTTGATTAACCAAAAGAATCAATCTGAATTAAAGCACAAAAATTACCCACCCTCAAAAAAATCCCCTGCTCGGCGGAGGGGTTAATTAGGGCACGCGGCAGCGTGCCCCCGCAATGCGGTCTCGCAACCAAAGAATTTGCCCGTGCATAAAACATTGACCGATTAATATCATTACAGATCCATTCTGTGAATTTTTCAAATTTATCTAACAAAATAATTCTTCCCTCACCTATTCCTGCGGATTAAAGTTCTATTCTCTCCTTCATGCTGACATACCTGCAGTAGCGGATGAGCATGCGGTCTGCAAGTTTTCAGTGCAAGCGCTTGCACGAGATGGAATTCTAATTTGCCTCGGTTCATTTATTCTGTTATCATCAGCCTATGGTAAAAAAACGCACGGTGTTTTCCTGTCAGAAATGCGGCTTCCAGACGCCAAAATGGCTCGGCAGGTGCCCTGAATGCGGGGAGTGGAACTCTCTTGTTGAGGAGACATACGAATCCCCGCCGGAAAACCAGAACCGCCAGGCAATGCTCTCAAAGGGTGAGGTAAAAAAACTCAACGAAATATCCGTTCAGGATCTTGCCAGGATCAAAACAGGCGTGGGAGAATTTGATACGGTTCTTGGCGGCGGGATTGTGCCTGCGTCCTTTGTTCTGGTGGGCGGGGATCCCGGGATAGGCAAATCCACCCTCCTGCTCCAGGCGGCTGGGAGCATATCCGAAAAAGGCAGCAGGGTGCTGTATGTCTCCGGCGAGGAATCCTATTCCCAGATAAAGATGAGGGCACAGAGGCTTGGAATCAATGCTGAGAGCCTTTTTATCCTCTGCGAAACATGCCTTGAGAACATCTTTGAAGCAATAGAGAAGATAAATCCGGCGGTGCTGATACTTGATTCCGTCCAGACGACCTACACATCTGAACTCACCTCGGCTCCAGGGAGCGTATCCCAGGTAAGGGAAACAGCAGGAAGGCTGATGGTGCTCACAAAAAACAGGGGGATAATGACCTTTATAATCGGCCATGTCACCAAGGAAGGGAGCATTGCCGGGCCAAGGGTGCTGGAGCACATAGTTGATACTGTGCTTTATTTTGAAGGGGATGCGGAACAGCAATTCAGAATACTTCGTTCGCACAAAAACCGTTTTGGTCCGGTGAGCGAAATCGGCGTATTCAGGATGGGCGAAGGCGGGCTTATTGAGGTAACAAATCCATCTGAATTTCTCCTGTCGGGAAGGACAGGCAATGTCTCGGGGTCGGTTGTGGTCTGCTCAATGGAGGGAACCAGGCCGCTTCTCATTGAGGTGCAGGCGCTTGCTTCGTCAACGCCATTTCCAACCCCGCGGAGAAACATTATAGGTTTTGACCCTTACAGGGTCAATCTGCTTATCGCAATCCTTGAGAAGCGGTCGGGCAACAGTTTCTTCGGCTATGACATCTTCTTAAACACTGCCGGCGGAATTAAGATAAATGAATCCGCTTCTGATCTTGGTGTTATTACGGCGCTCTACTCAAGTTTCAAGGATAAACCTGTTGACTCAAAAACCATCGTAATCGGCGAGGTAAGCCTTGCCGGCGAGGTAAGGGCTGTGCCCCTTCTGGATGAAAGAATAAAGGAGGCGCAGAAGCTCGGATTCACAAAGGCAATCATACCCGCAAGGAACAGAGCGGAAAAAAAGAAAACGGAACTGAAAGTGGTTGAGGCGGCATGGATCAAAGAGGCAATCAGCGAACTTTTTGGCTAATTTCATGAAGGCAATGGTCATTGAAAAAACAGGAGCGATTGAAAGCAATCCGCTTAAATCAGTTGAACTGCCCCGTCCCGGGACCGGCAGCAAAGAAATCCTGATTAAGGTGGAGACCTGCGGAATCTGCCATACAGACCTCCATATTGCCGAAGGTGATATAAAGGAAGGGAAATTGTCCCTGATCCCAGGGCACCAGGTTGTCGGCATAGTCCATGAAACCGGCAAGGGCGTAAGAAAGTTCAAAAAGGGCGATAGAGCCGGCGTTCCCTGGCTTTATTCCAGTTGCGGCAGTTGCAAATTCTGTCTCGCCAAAAGGGAAAACTTATGCGAAAATGCAAGATTCACCGGCTACCATGTGGACGGCGGATATGCAGAATTTATGAGCGTTCATGAGGATTTTGCATATCCAATCCCTGAAATTTTCTCCGATGCAGAAGCAGCGCCGCTCCTATGCGCAGGCGTAATCGGCTACCGGTCGTTCAGACTGAGCAGCGTCAAGCCAGGGGAAAGGTTCGGGCTCTACGGATTCGGCGCTTCTGCACATATAGTTATACAGATAGCGGTGCATCTGGACTGCGAGGTATATGTTTTCTCCAGGAGTAGCCTGCACAGAAAGCATGCGGAGCATCTCGGAGCAAAATGGACCGGCATGCCCGGCGATTCCAGCCCCCACCCCCTTGACAGCGCTATAATCTTTGCACCGGCGGGCGATCTTGTTCCTATAGCGCTGAAGAACATTGAAAAGGGCGGAACGCTTGCGCTTGCAGGAATTCACATGAGTCCGGTCCCGGAAATGGATTACTCCCTGCTGTACCATGAGCGGATACTCCGCAGCGTTGCAAACAGCACACGGAGGGATGTAGAGGAATTGCTCAAAATTGCTTCGGAGATACCTGTGAAGACATCCGTTGAGATTTTTGGACTTGAGGATGCAAATATTGCCCTCAAAAATTTGAAAACGGGCAGGATAAATGGGGCTGGGGTATTGCGAATTATTGGATAGGGTTTATTTTTATGCTTAAACAACTTAAACAATCTGTTAGCACCTATGACAGTTAATATTTATTGACAAACCATATCGCTTGATTTATCATACTTACTATAACTGTAAATAAAATTATGTAAAAAAAATAATGGAGGCAGATTGCGATGAAGAATCTAAAAAAGATATTTTATGCAATCTTTATGGTCATTTTATTAGCGTCCGCATGTAAAAAAGATGCAAAAAAGATGTATATATTCCTGCCAGACGCGACCTTTCACAAGGGAGCTCCGGAGATACGATTCCCGCCGTGTTCAAATCCTGATTACCCGCTATATTGCGCCAAAGACAATAAATGCTGTCCAACCGATTATCCATACCATTGTGCCAGTAATAATACGTGTTACCCCTCCACCCCTTCATGTTCTGGATATGACACATGCTCCCCGGATTCACTCGTTATCACATCGGTAGAATCTTCCAAAAGTTCTATCACATCAGGGGAAAAGGTTACATTTACCGTACATTTCAAAATATATTCGTCAATAACGGTTACCACGATAATTGTGTATTTCGTGGAACTGAATGTTTATTTTGAAGAGACGGTCACTTTATCCGAATCCCAGTCCGGGGGCACGGAGTTTGATATGGGCCTGTCCGATACCCAGCCATCCCTTTCAACATGCACCCGGCAATGCGCAAGCACAGGCGAGTGCGAGCCATGCTATACTGAGATACCTGAAGGTATGACAGATGTGCTTGTTTCGCTTGAAGATAATGGTGGTAAAATCACGAGTTCGCCCCCTGTAAAAATCACAATTGGCGAAGGAGGTGGTGGTGGCGGCGGCGGTCAGTACTGCTATTCTACCTCAGCTTGTATTCCAAGTGTGCTTTCTGATAGTTGTGAATGTGGCGGTTCAACGACCGAGAGTCAATGTCCCAGCGGATATCCGCCTTGCAGTTCCCCTGGAGAGCCCTGTGGCGATGGAACGCATGCCTGCTGCGTGGGTGATACCTGCATCAATGGGACGTGTGTCTCAGGATGTGGCGAGTGTACAGGGAAAGGTTGTCAATGAACGCTTAATTCCACCTGTCATGGTTATATGTGCGTTAATGGCACCTGCAAAGACAGTTGTCCATGAGCCTGCATGGGTATCCATATAAGTTTCTGCTCCTTTTTTCAATTTAATTCCCTTGACAATTCAGCCAGTTCTGTAAATATAATGATTCTTTATGAACCAGGAAAAGCCCGATTACAGGGATACGCTGTGCCTGCCAAAAACTTCATTTCCGATGAAAGCAGACCTTGCAAAAAAAGAACTGGAAATACTCAATTTCTGGAACGAAAAACAAATTTACAAAAAGATGACAGAGAAAAATTCGGGCAGGGATTCCTTCATTCTACACGACGGTCCGCCCTATGCAAACGGAAACATCCATATAGGCCATGCGCTTAACAAGATCCTCAAAGATATAATCGTAAAATCAAAGAACATGCTGGGGTTTGAATCAAGATTTATTCCTGGATGGGATTGCCACGGACTGCCGATTGAACTCCAGGTTGACAAGGCGCTTGCCAATAAAAAAAGGGGCATTTCAAAAATTGAATTCAGAAAAGAATGCAGGGAATATGCCCGGAAATATGTGAACATTCAATCCGATGAATTCAGGCGGCTTGGGGTTTTAGGGGAATGGGAAAATCCTTATCTTACGATGAGCCCGGTGTATGAAGCCGGCATTGTCGGGGAATTTTTAAAAATGGCGGAGAAGGGATACGTCTATCGCAGGAAAAAGCCGGTTTACTGGTGCATACACTGTGAAACCGCCCTTGCCGAGGCAGAGGTTGAGTACGATGAGCATTCCTCGCCGTCAATCTATGTGGCATTTCCATATCTGGAAGCAGGAAAATCAATTCCTGAACTAAAAAACAAAAACACAAGCATCGTTATCTGGACAACAACGCCCTGGACGATACCCGCAAATCTTGCCATCGCCCTGCATCCGGATTTAGAATACAGCGCCGTAGAAACAGAAAAGGGCGGAAGGGTAATCATTCTGGCAAAGGAACTTATTGAAAGGGTTATGAAAGAATTATCTGCGGAAAAATATGAAATAATAGCTTCTTTCAGCGGCAAAAAACTCGCAGGGACGGAAGAACACGCAAAACACCCGATATACGAAAGGGACTCAAAACTTGTCCTTGCCGGGTATGTCTCAAAGGAAGACGGGACCGGTTGCGTGCATACTGCGCCCGGACACGGAGAGGACGATTACAAAACCGGAAGAGCGTACAATCTTGAGATACTCTCTCCCGTTGATTCAAGGGGAAGATTTACGCAGGAAGCGCCATTTTTTGAAGGAGAGAATGTCTTCAAAGCGAACCAAAAGGTTATTGAAAAACTAAAAGAAACCGGCGCGCTCCTTAAAGAATCATCCATCACCCACTCATACCCCCATTGCTGGCGCTGCAAGAAGCCGGTAATATTCAGGGCAACAGAGCAGTGGTTTATATCCGTTGAAAAGGAGAATCTCAGGGAGAAATCTCTCCGGGAGATAGAAAAGGTCAACTGGATCCCGCCCTGGGGCAGGAACAGAATTGAGGGAATGATGAAATCAAGGCCTGACTGGTGCATATCCAGGCAGAGAGCCTGGGGTGTTCCGATTATTGCCATCTATTGCGCTAAATGCGAGACCCCGGTTCCCTTCTCAACCATCCTCAAGTCAAAGGAAAAACTTCTGTCCAAATTCGCAAAAAATGGAACCGATGCATGGTTTGAACTCCAGCCGGAAGAGATCCTTCCAGTAAACACAATCTGTCAAAAATGCGGCAATCCCGCTTTCAAAAAGGAAGAGGATATTCTGGATGTGTGGTTTGATTCCGGGGTAAGCCACGCAGTGGTGCTGGAAAACACGCCTGGACTTAGATGGCCTGCGGACCTGTATCTTGAAGGAAGCGATCAGCACAGGGGCTGGTTCCACACAAGCCTGCTCCACTCTACAGCAACACGGGGTTCGGCTCCATACACAAGCGTCCTCACCCACGGGTTCACTGTTGACGGCAATGGCAAGAAGATGAGCAAATCGCTCGGCAATGTCATTGCCCCGCAGGAGGTTATCAAAAAGCACGGCGCCGAGATCCTGCGGCTCTGGGTGTCTGCTGAAGACTACAGGGACGATGTCAGGATATCCGATGAAATAATCGTAAGGCTTGTTGAGGCATACAGGAAGATCAGAAACACGCTGAGATTTCTTATTGCAAATATTTATGACTTTGATGTAGAAAAGGAATATGTGAAAAAGGATAATCTGCTGGAAATAGACCGGTTCATTCTCCACAGATTGCAGGAGTTGACTGAGACAGTGACAAAAGCATACACGAATTATCTATTTCATGAAGTATATCATCTGGTATATAATTTCTGCGTGGTGGACCTCAGTTCATTTTATCTTGATATTCTCAAAGACAGGATGTACACCTTCAGAAATAACTCACTGGAAAGAAAATCGGGACAAACTGTTTTTTCCATAATCCTTGAAGCGATTACAAAATTAATAGCGCCGGTCCTCTCGTTCACAGCAGAGGAGATATGGCAGAGCATCCCGTACAAAAAAGGCGCTGAGAGCGTTTTCCTTGCAAATCTGCCAGAGGTTGATAAAAAATACATAGACACTGAACTCGCAAAAAGATGGAACAAACTCCTAGATATCAGAAAAGTTGTCCTCAAAGGTCTTGAAATAAAGCGCAAGGAACAGTTCATTGGCTCCGCCCTTGAAGCATGTGTGGAGATAGAAGCAACAGGGGACATCAAGGATATTCTTGCGCAGTATGCTGACTACCTGCCTACCATCTTCATTGTATCCGAAACCAAACTTACACCTGTTGCGGAGAACGAATCTCTGAAGGATGAATCCATTCCAGGATTAAAAATAAAGATCACAAGAGCAAGTGGCAGAAAATGCGAAAGGTGCTGGAATTACAAAACTGATGTCGGTAAAAATCCGGAGCATCCATCCCTTTGCTCCAGATGCGTGGAGGCAATATCATAAAATATTTTTGGGAAAAACATTCTTTTATGCTGATAATCCTGCCTGTCTGCTTTATAATAGACAGGATCGCTAAATCGCTGGCAGTATTACATCTGAAAAATAAATCATCAATTATTATTATAAATAATTTTTTGAACCTATCCTACGTAGAGAACAAGGGCGCTGCATTCGGACTCCTTTCAACGCTTGACCACAAACTCAGGATGCCCATTCTTTCGCTGATTGCATTCATCGCGTTGTTCTTTATAATTTACCTTTACATGCATCTTAAAACTGATGAAAGGCTTATGAAAATAAGTTTTTCTTTTATCTTGGGCGGAGCAGCGGGAAATATCTGGGACAGGGTTATGCAGGGCTATGTGGTTGATTTTATTGACGTCCACTATTACAGATATTTTACCTGGCCTGCATTTAATTTCGCCGATATAGTGATAACAGCAGGCGCTGGCTTGATTATATTTGGAGCGCTAACCGCCCAAAAGGAAGAGAATAGTTAATGCATCCGGTAATATTTACCCTTTTTGGAATTCCATTCTATACTTACGGCCTGACCACGGCTCTGGGCTTCGGGATTGCTCTTGCATATATTCTTCTGGAAGCAAAACAAAAACAGATTAAAAGCGAGATTATCCTTGATATGGCATTCTGGCTGATAATTGCCTCAATAGCAGGAGCCAGAATCCTTTTCATAATAGTGGAATGGGATTACTATAAAACGAGACCTCTGAATATTCTGAAAATCTGGGAAGGAGGATTGGTCTTCTACGGCGGAATAATCGCAGCCGCCACTACAGCAATGCTCTATCTGAAATTCAAAAAACAACCGGTGCTCACCGTAGCCGATATACTTGCCCCTGCCCTCCTGCTTGGTGAGACAATCGGAAGATGGGGATGCTTCTTTGCCGGTTGCTGTTACGGCAAGCCCACATCGCTCACATGGGGCATTGAAATGCCAAATCTCGTGGGAAAACCATGGGTAATCAAAGGCCTTTTAGGCGTAACACTCCACCCAACGCAGATCTATTCATCCGTTGCAGCACTTTTAATATTCATTGTTATCCAGCTTCTTAAGAAAAAAAAGCATTTTGAAGGCTATCTAACACTTTGGACATTTATTTTATATTCGCTGTCGCGGTTCATAATTGAATTTTTCCGGGGGGATGAAAGGGGCTGGATTATTGAGAATTATCTTTCTACCTCTCAATTTATAAGCGCATTAGTTTTTGGAGTATGCTTGACGATTCTGCTGCTGGTCAACAAGAAGAATAAGTCCACCAGCAAAAAATAAATTTTACTGCGTTATATTGCGTTTTCTCCCTTCTCCCCGGTCCTGATGCGCAAAACCTCTTCAACAGGAAGAACAAAAATTTTTCCGTCACCGATCCTTCCTGTTTTTGCTGATTCCAGAATGGTTTCCACAACCTTGTCCACCATGTTATCCTTGACAATTATCTCTACTTTGATCTTTGGTAGAAAATCCACAACATACTCAGCCCCCCTGTATAGTTCAGTATGCCCCTTTTGCCTTCCAAATCCTTTTACTTCAGTAACTGTTATTCCCTGTATTCCGATTTCGTTTAAACTCTCCTTAACCTCGTCCAGTTTAAAGGGCTTTATTATTGCTTCCACCTTCTTCATGAATTCCTCCTTCCCGCCAATTAATATACCAAATTTATCATATTTACTCATGTTGTCAATATATTTGATGTGTTGTGTATTTTTAAAATTTTTCTTGACAGGACATATTGAATTTGCTACTCTCTCAGACATTGAAGGTTTATAAAAAATTCTATTAAAAGGAGGGGCTTATGGCCAAATTATCAAAAGGAGATCTGGTGGAAGCAATATCCAAGGGCGCAAGCATTACTAAAACTGCAGCAGAAAAAGCATTAAACACCGTTGTTGACACAATAACATCATCCCTTAAAAAGGGGCATGAGGTAGCTCTTGTTGGATTTGGAACTTTCTCGGTTTCTAAAAGAAAAGCTCGCAAGGGCAGAAACCCACAGGATGGATCAACGATGGATATTCCTGCCAAAAGGGTTCCAAAATTTAAAGCTGGCAAAACTCTAAAAGAAACAGTTAATAAGTAACTTTTTTACTCAATTTTATACTTTAACCCAATCCCGATGCCGGGGTTGGGTTTTTTTATTTGATATTACTCCGGATTTAATATAAAATTAAATCTTAATGCGCTACTTAATTACACCAGCAAAACCAAGGATCCTCATTGCTGATGATGAAAAGGAACTCAGGTTTATCCTTCAGGAGTTTCTGTCACAATATGATTACATAACGGATGTAGCTGAAGATGGCGTTGAAGCTATGGAAAAACTCCGAACTAATCAATATTCCATACTAATTCTTGACCTTGATATGCCGAAGCTGGGCGGTATGGGTGTTTTAAACAAACTCGGGGATTTCCCAAACAAGCCAGTAACTATTCTAATGACTGGTTATGCAACGGTAGAAAATGCGATTGAGTCTATGAAAATAGGAGCCTTTGACTATATAGTAAAACCCTTCAAGATGGAGCACCTGCTTCTTTCAATTGAAAAAGGATTAGAAAAAAAGAGACTGGAGATAGAAAATATCCAGTTAAAGGAAATGCTTACCATCTACAACATCAGTGAATCAATGTCTAACACGCTGGATATCAACCGCATTCTTGAACTTATTGTTTCCACCATTCAGAATGAGCTGAATTCCGATATAACGATACTCTTGATCTTTGGAGATTCCGGGGAACCGGAGATAGAAAAATCAATAAACCGTACAAATCTGACTATGGATAATATAATAAAATCCCTCAATCTTGGATTGATAAAAAATAAACTTGAGAAGGATATTCCAATAATTCTTTCATCCCTTCGCGTGTCCCAAGTTTTTAAATCCCGGGGTGGGAATACAACATGCCATTCCATTCTGGCAGTCGGAATAAAATCACAGAATGCCCTCAAAGGATGCATCTTTACCTTTTCATTCACCAAGGGAAAGGAATTTACCGAGGGACAACGTAAATTTGTATCTATTATTGCCGATAGGGCTGCGATGTCTATTGAAAACTCGTTGCTTTATGCGGAGCTCCAGCAGTCTTTCAATGAAACTATACAGGCGCTCGTCCAGGCACTGGAAGCAAAAGATTTTTATACACGGGGTCATTCGGAGAAGGTTACAGATTACGCAAAAATACTTACCGAGGATTTGGCTCTGAGTAATTCTGAAGCTGAAAGGATTTACAGGGCGGCATTATTACATGATATAGGAAAGATAGGAATGCAACTTGAAGCTCTGAACAAAGCTGGAAAGCTTACGGAAAAAGAGAATGAAAAATTCCGGATGCATCCGCTAATGGGAAAGAAAATTATTGAGTCGGTAACATTCCTGAAGGATATCGTTGCCGATGTTTACTTCCATCATGAAAAGTGGAATGGCACAGGTTACCCGGAAGGGAGAAAGGGTGAAGATATCCCGATTGGAGCAAGAATTATTTCCATAGTAGACAGTTTTACTGCAATGACTGAAAAAAGGTCATACAGGGACGCATTGAAAGTTGAACAGGCAGCGGAAGAATTGATAAATGGAAAAGAAACACAGTTTGATCCGCATCTTGTTGATATATTTATAAAAGGACTTAAAAAAAGAAAAATACTAAAAACAAATTCAACAAGCGAATCAAAAAACAATCCAAATAGTACAGCAATAACTGAAAATATATCCAAAGAAACTTAAGGGTAATGTTTATTACAATCCGGCAAAATCATTTTAACTTTTATAGACGGTTCCCATATAAGGAAAGTTCAGCACCTTGATGCCGGGGAGAAGGCGCTTAAGTATCTTCAAATTGGTCTTCTGGGCAGGGACACCGGGAGATTCAATATTATTCAAAATAACCAATTCAGGATTTATATTATATTTTTTAAGGCAGAAAACGGTCAACATTATATGGTTGAGTACGCCTAATTTGTTTCCTGCAACAATAACTACTGATAATTTTGTTTCCTTTATAAAATCAAGAAAAGTATAGTCCCTGGTTAACGGAACAAACAATCCGCCAGCGCCCTCCACAACCAAGAATTCATGCAACTTAGAAAGACAACGGAAGGATTTTCTTATCCGGGAGAGATTAATTCTTCTGTTTTCGATCATTGCGGCGGCATAAGGCGCAAGCGGCGTGCGAAATTTATACGGAACGACAAGGTTCTCGGGATCCAATACACCTGCAGCGCTTATAAGCCTGACCCCGTCCCCGGGAACCAATCTCCGCCCCCTTTTCCTGCATCCGGTTTCCACAGGTTTCATTACGCCAATATCCGCTCTATGATCCCGTAGAACACGTATCAGGGAGCACGCCACAAAGGTTTTTCCAACGCCGGTATCAGTCCCTGTTATAAAAATGCCGTTTCTTTTCATCAGTCTGTAATCTTACTTATCGCATTGTATGTTGCATCAAGGAGATGCTTTATTTCTTCTTTAGTAATTGACAGGGGCGGCATCAGGACAACTACGTTCCCAAGCGGACGGAGAAAAATATTATCCTTTCTGACCTCTCTGCAAACCCTTATTCCGACCTTTTCCTTAAGATTATATGGTTCTTTTGTATCCTTGCGTTTTACAATCTCAATCCCTCCCATAAGCCCCAAATTCCTGACTTCGCCGACATGTTTAAGTTTTTTAAATTTATCAATCCCTTTTTCAAAAATTTTTATCTTCTGCGCTATAGAATTGAGGAATTTTTTTCTGGTTAACAACTCAATGCTCCGAATCGCAAGACTGCATCCGAGCTGATTTCCGGTGTAAGTATGGCCGTGGAAAAAAGATTTGAATTCTTCATACCTGCCAAGAAACGCAGCGAAGACATTCTCTCCTGTGACTGTTGCGGCAAGCGGCATGTAACCGCTCGTCAACCCTTTGGAAATGCAAAGGATATCCGGGACCACTCCCTCGTGCTCGCAAGCGAACATCCTGCCTGTTCTCATGAATCCGGTTGCCACTTCATCAGCTATGAGAAGAATTTCATGCTTCCTGGTTATCTCGTAAACTCTTTTCAAATATCCAGGGGGGGACATGATAAATCCACCAGCAGCCTGAACCATGGGCTCAATCACAAGCCCGGCAATCACTCCAGGGTAATTCTTGGCAATTGATTCTATTTCTTCCACGCAGGCAATCTCGCACAAAGGATACTCTAACCCGAGTTCGCACCTGTAACAGTAAGGAGAAGCAACCCTGATGGATTGAAACAACAGGGGTTTAAACGCAGAATGGAATAGATCAATGCCGCCAACGCTCATAGCGCCGATAGTATCGCCGTGATAACCATTCCGCAATGAGACAAACATCTGCTTTTCAGGCCTGCCAGTGTGCTGCCAGTACTGAAGGCACATTTTTATTCCAACCTCAACCGCTGTGGAACCATTATCCGAATAGAATACCCTTGTCAGCTCCCCGGGCAAAATATCAATCAGTTTTTTCGCAAGCAAAATCGCCGGCACATTGCTCATTCCA
>DATBWZ010000130.1:0-15443 GCA_036514535.1 bacterium | reverse complement strand
AAAAATAGCCGGTTTCCATTCAGGGAACTTTCAGGGGTTGGAGTGGCTTTTTATCTTGCAGTTGCAGTGAGGAAATACCTGAGGGAGCGCGGGTACATCCGCGAGGGTTTTCCCAAAATGAAAGATTATCTTGACCTTGTTGCCATTGGAACCATCTGTGATGTTGTTCCTCTTCTCGGGGAAAACCGTATATTCTCTAGAATAGGACTTGAATTGCTCTCAAACTCCCGCAGGCCCGGCATAATTGCTCTCAAGAAGGTAAGCAATATCAATAACGAAGTTACCTGCTCGGATGTGGCGTTCCGTATGGGACCGAGAATAAATGCTGGGGGAAGAGTATCCTCGCCTGAAACAGGGTTTAAACTCCTCCTTGAAGATGATATGGCAAAGGCTGAAGAACTTGCGGAAGCCCTGAATAGTGAGAACTTAAAGAGGCAATCGCTTGAAGAGAAAATGCTTGCGAATGTGCAGAACATAATTGACTCCGGGGATATTCTAAAAGAGAAAAAAAGCATTGTTCTATCCAGCGAGGAGTGGCATCCTGGAATTATGGGAATAGTTGCTTCCCGTCTTGTGGACAGATATTTCAGGCCTGTTGCTCTGATATCCGTTCAGGATGGAATTGGAAGGGGTTCTGCGAGGAGCATTCCGGCTTTTAATATAAATGAAGCCCTTGAAGAATGCCGGGGGTTTCTGGAAGGGTTTGGCGGGCATAGATATGCCGCGGGATTCAGGATAAAAAAAGAAATGATCGCTCCCTTTAGCGAGGCTTTTGAAAAAACAGTTCTGTCCCGTTTGAGCGAAACCGATTTTTTCCAAAAGCAGTATGTAGATCGCGAAATAACAATGAAGGATATTGATGAAAAATTATTAAAAGAACTTCAGCAGCTGAAGCCCTTTGGAATGGGGAATCGCGAACCTACTTTCTTAATGCGGAGCCTGAATATTCTCTCGTTAAGGACCGCGGGAAATAAACACTTAATGTTAAAACTTTCAGATGGCAGGACGGATATGGATGCTGTCGGATTCAGAATGGGCGATCTTAACCTTTCAATGAAAAACCATATTCATGCATTATTCTACCCTGAGATTCATGAATGGAACGGCAACCGGATATTAAGAATGCGCCTGGAGGACATAAAAGCCGTATGAGATCCCGGAAAGCTCTTTTTGTAATTGTTCTCTCGCTCCTTGGACTGGGAGATTCAATTTGGACATTATACACCTATAATAAACTGATAGGGACGAATTTTGCCTACAAAAGTTTTTGCGCAATATCTGAATTTGTAAACTGCGATGTGGTGATAACAAGCCCCTTCGGCAAGATTTTGGGAATACATAATTCCGCGTATGGAATTATTGCCTATCTGGCACTTCTCAGCTTTTCAATGATTTTTTACTTTAGCGGAATACCATCCGGGAAGCGCTATTTTTCCTGGCTGTTTCTGGTCTCGCTTTTTACATCCATGTTTTCTCTCTATCTTTTTTTGGTCTCGCTATTTTCAATACATTCATTATGTATCCTTTGTATAGGTTTATATGTTGTAAATTTTTCCATGCTCGGAATAAGTATTGCCGGTGCAAAGGGTGAGTCAATAAACCCGTTTCTTATCGTGCTGAATGATGCGTTTTTGTCATTCAGGAGATATCCGCTGCTTGCAGTTTCAGGATTGGCGGTTTTTTCTGCAGGGGTGATAGCGCTTTATATTTATGATGATATCAGGATAAAAAAGGATTGGCGGGAACGGTACAGTTATATATTTACCGGAAAAGCAAAGGGTTATGAAATGCATATTGATGATTCTGTGTCCAGGGGACTGTCAGATGCCGCGGTTACTATTGTTGAATTTTCTGATTTTGAATGCCCTTTTTGCAGGGAGGCTAACGCTGTTATGGAAAAGATATTTGATGAATACAGCCCCAGGATAAAAACAGTATTTAAAAATTTCCCCCTTGATTCTTCTTGTAATCCTTTTGTAAAGCGTTCTTCCCACAGGAATGCGTGTCTTGCGGCTGTTGCCGGTTTGTGCGCAGAGGAACAGGATATGTTCTGGAAGTATAAAAAATTGCTCTTTGATAATCAGGACAGGCTCGGTTACGGGGAGCTGCTGATGTATGCTGGAAAAACAGGCATGGATACTGAAAAGTTCAAGGCATGCCTCTCATCTCCCGAGAGCGGCATGGCCAGGATAAAGAAAGATATTATTGATGGCATGAATCTTGAGATAGAGTCCACGCCGACGTTTTTTATTAATGGCAAGAAGATCCGTGGGTCTATTCCGCTCTGGTTCTTCAGAGAGATTGTTGAAAATGAGCTCAAAGGTTCAAAATAGCATTGGCAAAGCGGGTTAATCAGGTTTTGATATGGTATTTCTACTTGCATTTTGATTTAAAAATGCTATGTTAATTTTATGCTGAATCAGGTATTTTTTTACGGTACGATCATGCGCGGGTATTCAAGGTATGAATACCCTGGGATTAAAAATAATAGAATACATGTGAAGCGTGGGAGGGTAAAAGGGATACTTTACGATATAGGCGATTATCCGGCCATGGTCAAGGCAGATAGGGACAATGAAGAAAATTATGTTTATGGCGAAATACATGAATTCTCCGAAGCGGAAAAGGTAATTAAGATAATAGACAGAATTGAAAAGTTTAACCCTAACGATTGCAATCATAGTCTTTTTGTCAGAGAGAAGGTCGCAGTTTTTATTGAGAGTGGGATAACGGTGGAAGCATGGACATATTTCTACAATAAACCTCTTGGAGGGGCGACAAGAATTGAGTCCGGGAGCTGGCGCAAGGCGAAAAAGGCGTAGCCCTAATTTTTCATTCTATCTTTCTCCGGTCTGTTCTGTATAAAGCAGTATCCGTTTCAGATAATTTCCAACATCCTCTCTAAGGCTGTGCGCGCATCGTTTTTTATTTGTTCAGGGACATGGATTACATTCACTTTTCCAGGGTTGTCCAGCGTCCAGAGTATGTGATTGAGGGTAATTCTGTACATGTTCGGACACAGGGATCTCCTTAGTTCAACAACCTTCTTATCCGTGTTTTCTCCTGCGAGCCTGGAAATGAGGTTTATCTCTGTGCCGATGGCAATAGTGGAACCAGGCGGCTGGGAATTGGCATATCTTACAATAAAGTCCGTTGATCCGTTGGCATCGGCAAGTTCTATCACCTCCACTTTGCATTCAGGATGCACAACAATCTTACAGCCCGGATATTTCTTCCTGGCTGCATGTATATGTTCAGGAAGAAAGCGGGTATGGACGTGACAGTGGCCCTTCCACAGTATGACAGTGGCGCCTTTAATGCTCTCTGCTGTATTGCCACCAAACGACAAACCCGGATCCCATAAAATAATTTTTTCGCGGCGGATTCCCTTGCTTAAAGCCGTATTTCTGCCAAGGTGTTCATCAGGAAAAAAAAACAGTTTATCCTTGCGGGCAAACGCCCAGTCAAAGACCTTTGCGGCGTTTGTAGATGTACAAACAGTTCCGCCATTTTTTCCGCAGAAGGCTTTTAGCTCTGCCCGGGAATTCATATAGGTGACAGGGAGCACATTGTTGCCGGCGATCGCTGACAGCTCATTCCAGGCGTTAAACACATCCTCAATGCGAGCCATATCAGCGAGCGGACAGCCTGCAAACGGATTTGGATGGAGGACGGTCTGGGACTGGGAGCTCAATATCTCCGCGCTCTCAGCCATAAAGTGAACCCCGCAGAAGAGAATGAATTCAGCATCTGACTGCTCAGAAGCAATCCTGGATAATCCAAAGGAGTCTCCCCTGAAGTCAGACATTTCCACGATTTCCGCGCGCTGATAGTGATGTGCCAGAAAAACGAGATTTTTACCCAACAGAGATTTTCTTTTGTGAATTTTTTCTATCAATTCCTCTTCCCGGATGCCGCGATAGGAATCCGGCAATAGTTCTGTCCTCGCCGGGGCTGTTTTTTTGAGAATGTTCATATCTTTAATTTTAATCCAAGCATGAGGAATAGTCAATATTGACTTATACGGATATTATCCTGTTCCGCCAAAATGATGATGTCTTGTTCAGCAAAAAAAATCTTGACAAAATTACACAATATGTATAAAATTGGATCAAGTTTGGAAAAACAAATTAAAAGGAGGAAGAATATGAGCAAAACAAGGATTCTAATTTTATCAGCAGTTCTTATTATTGGAAGCTACGGGCTTGCAGGCGCTGTAGATCTGACCGGGAGGTTTGGGTTTGGATTCAACAATCAGACAGAAGCGAGTTTTGCTTCTGCAGGTGTTTCTGATTCAGTCACTTCATTATCGTTAAAGTATCACAACAGCCCAAAAACCGCGTTTGCCGTATTGTTTGGGGTGGGATATGATTCTTACGATCCTGAGGAAGGCGATGGCGCAAGTGCATCGCGGGTTGCCATTGGAGGCAAGTTTTTTTACAATATTAGAGAAGAAAAACAGATGAATGTTTATGTCGGCGCCGGTGGCATAATTCTTAGAGAGTCGCACGATGAAGCAATAGGCGATTTTGGGGCAGCAACAGTCAGCACTTTCCTATTTAAGATTCCCGGATATATTGGTGGGGAATTCTTTTTGGCAGGATTGCCTAATCTTGGAATCTCCCTTGAGACTGGCATTGAGTTAATTTTGGGAAGCAATACAATTGACCCTGAGGGTGGCGACGAGTTTGATACAGGCCTTTTCCAATTCGGAACAGCCGGCGGAATTTTCAATGTCGGAGTACACTATTATTTTTAAGGAATAAAAACAGATAGTGTTTTTGATAAATGGGCGACCTGCGGGTCGCCCTTATCTTAATTAGACGGAGGTAGCAATGAGAAAAATAACAGGAATTTTGGTTCTGTTTTTAGCCATTTGGTCCCCGGCAATAGCAGGGGGAAACGATATTAATCTTAAACAATTCTATGGACAGTTCCGCGATACCGCGAATTCTCAGTTCAATTCTCTTTGCAAAGATCTCGGCCAAGCCCTGAATTTTATCCCGCTTGCTCCTCCGGAACCATATGGTATAACAGGTTTTGATGTTGGAGTCGGAATAACACTCCTGAAAATAAATCAGGATTCTGATTACTGGAAATACGCCACATCTGATATGGAACAGCCGCCGATGCTCCCTGTTCCAAAACTTTCGGCGCAGAAGGGACTCCCTCTCGGACTGGATGTTGGCGCAGTTCTTGCGTTTATTCCCCAAAGCAATGTAAATCTTGTTGGCGCAGAACTCCGGTGGGCATTATTAAGGGGCGGATTTGTAAAACCTGCAATCGGTATCAGGGGATCTTACACAAAACTCCTGGGTATCCCGCATCTCAATTTCCAAACCGAGACTATAGATGCGTCTATCAGCAAGCAGATCGCTATTATAACCCCGTATGTGGGCGTAGGACAGGTATTTACTCAAGGAAAAGCCTCTTTTGATTATACCGATCCGGACACTAACGCAGTAACCTCAGTAGAACTCAATACAAAGGCATTGTCTGAGACGCGCGGCATTGCCGGTATAAGGCTATCCATGCTGCTTTTAAGTATTACTGCAGAAGTGGATTTCTCCAGGATTATCTCATATAATTTTAAACTAAGCGCGGGATTTTAGAAATAACAGATTACGCAATAGACAGATGGAAAAGCGATCCACTCCAGGGTCGCTTTTTTCAATTTATTAATATTTATCGCTTTCTCACTTTCAGCCTGTTCTCCAGCCGATCAATCTTCAACCGCAGTGTTCCGGGGTTTCTGTATTTTCCCTTTAAGCCCTTTAAAATTTCCAGCGCTTTGTGAAGATTATCATTATCCTCATAACTGCCTGCAAGATAAAATAAAGCATCCGGAGCAAGTTCGCTTTCCGGGTACTCAGAGATGAATTCTTCAAAGCCCCTGATAGCATTTGATGTCCGTTTCTGGATGTAGTTTATAAAATTGACAGCGAACTTAGCATTCATTGATTCCTTGCTATCGGGAAACTTTGATATTATGTTTTTGTATTCCACCATAGCCTGTTCATAGTTCCCAACGGACTCATAGCACCTCCCAATATTCAGGAGGTAGCCAGGAACCTCATCCTGAGGCGGATTCATCTGGAGCAATTTCTGGTATTCGCCAATGGCATTCTGAAAATCCAGCACCTCCTCCATAAATATGCCGGCAATCTGCTTTTGCGCCTCCATGGCTTTGGGATATTCAGGATAATTAACCACAATAGTCTTGAACATTCTTATGGAATCGCGGATGTCCCTGAAAAAGATATGGCTTATAGTAGCAGCGCGAAAGAGCGCATCCGGAGCGTAATCGGAACGGGGAAAATCTTCAAACACTCTTTTGTAATACAGGATGGCTCTGCGATAGTCGCTGTCTTCGTCAAATGATTTTGCCTTCCTGTAGAGGTCTGACGGAGAATCAGCACAATACAATATTGTTATCAGAAGGAGTAAAACGCTACTGAACAGGCGCCTCTTCCTGGCCATTTTCTTCCTGATCTTCTTTTTCAACAAGGAGCGCAATGGATGCAACCTTCCCCTCTCCTTCAACACCGATAAGCTTTACCCCCTGGGTATTTCTACCGACTTCCCTTATCTCCATTACTTTTATCCGTATTATTGTCCCCATGTTTGTAATCAGCATTACCTCGTCGTCTTCCCGTGCCTGAACCATGCCCACCACATTGCCGGTTTTATCCGTAACCTTCATGCATATGATACCCTTGCCGCCCCGTCCCTGAACCCTGAACTCCCCAATGGGAGTTCTTTTTCCAAACCCTTTTTCCGATGCGGTAAGAATGAATGTCCCTTCTTCCACAATATCCATCCCAATCACCTCATCATTTTTCTCAAGGGAAATGCCGCGCACTCCCTGGGCGCCCCTTCCCATTGAACGGACCTTATCCTCGCGAAATCTTATAGCGATACCGTGCATTGTGCTTATAAGAATATCCTTTGTGCCATCAGTAAGTTTTACAGATACGAGCTTGTCACCCTTTTCAAGGTTGATGGCAATTATGCCTGCGGCGCGCGGATTGCTGAAAAGCATTAGATCCGTCTTTTTTATTGTTCCCTGTTTTGTAAGCATCACAATGTATTTGCCCTCTTCAAAATTTCTTACAGGAAGGTAGGCGGTAATTTTCTCATCGCCCTGGATGTTAATAAGATTAACAATGGGCTTGCCCTTTGCCGCTCTGCCTGCCTGGGGAACCTCGTGCACCTTAAGCCAGTAAGCCCTGCCGGAATCAGTGAAAAAGAGTATATAACTGTGTGTAGAAGCAATAAAGAGAGACTCAACAAAATCCTCTTCCTTCGTCCCCATGGCCGCTTTGCCCTTTCCGCCCCTCCTCTGTGCCCTGTAAAGGCTCGCAGGATTGCGTTTTATATATCCCTCGTGTGATATCGTTACGACCATATCCTCTTCCTTGATAAGGTCCTCAATGGTAAAGTCCCTGGTCTCTGTTATTATCTGTGTCCTGCGTTCATCACCGTATTTTTCTTTTATTTGCTTCAACTCATCAACGATTATCTTCATTACCTCTTTTTCACTTCCCAGGATCTCCTTGAGCTTTTTAATAAACGCCTTAACTTCCTTGTACTCTTCAACAATCTTCTCCCGCTCAAGGGATGTGAGGCGCTGTAACTTCATATCCAGAATAGCCTGTGCTTGTATAACGGAGAGATCAAACTTTTTTATCAACCCTTGTTTTGCTTCCTCCGGATTTTTTGATTTCTTTATGAGCGCTATAACGGCATCAATGTTATCCACCGCGATCTTCAATCCCTCAAGAATATGCGCCCTTTCCTCAGCCTTTTTAAGTTCGTAGGTCGTCCGGCGGATTACAACCTCTCTCCTGAAGTCAACGAATAATTGCAGCAGGTCTTTGAGGTTCATGACCTTTGGCTGTCCTTTTACAAGGGCAAGCATTATAATTCCGAAGGATTCCTGCATCTGGGTGTATTTATACAACTTGTTCAGAATTATTTCGGGCACTTCATCCCTCTTTAAATCAAGAACAACCCTTATGCCCTCTCTGTTGGATTCATCCCTTATTTCCGAGATTCCCTCAATCTTTTTATCGCGGATAAGCTCTCCTACCCGTTCAATAAGTTTTGCCTTGTTTACCTGGTATGGTATCTCTGTTATGACAATGCTTGTCTTTTCTTTTCTCTGTCTCTCAATTATTGCCTTTGCTCTGAGTTGGATGATCCCTTTGCCTGTTGTGTATGCCTCTCTTACACCCCCCATGCCGTAAATAAAACCACCGGTGGGAAAATCGGGAGCGGGCATAATTTTCAGAAGTTCATCAATCGTTGTCTTGGGGTTATTTATGAGATGCGCAAGCGCATCTATTGTCTCTGTAAGGTTATGGGGAGGTATGTTCGTCGCCATTCCCACAGCAATTCCCGATGAACCGTTGATAATGAGATTCGGAATCCTTGAAGGAAGAACAGTCGGTTCTTCTGTGGTATTGTCAAAATTAGATACAAATTCGACAGTTTCTTTTTCAATATCCGACAGCATTTCCTCTGCGATTTTTGTGAGCCTTGCCTCGGTGTATCTGTATGCTGCCGCCGGATCGCCGTCAATGGAGCCAAAATTTCCCTGTCCGTCAATGAGCGGATAACGAAGGTTAAAATCCTGCGCCATCCTCACGAGAGAATCATACACCGCCATATCGCCGTGCGGGTGATATTTCTTTAAAACCTCGCCAACGACACCGGCGCATTTGCTGTATCTTTTATCACTGGTAAGCCCCTCGCTGTACATAGCATAGAGGATGCGCCGGTGGACAGGCTTCAGCCCGTCCCGCACATCCGGCAGCGCTCTGCCAATTATTACGCTCATTGCGTAATCTACATAGGACTTTTTAAGTTCTTCCTCAATATTGACTATAAGTTTTTCCTTTGCTATTGGTTGATCCATGTTCAATACCTTCTTTCAATAATGTATTCAGCGAGTTTAACGAGGGAATCCCTCGCGCGGGACGACTTAAGATTCTGCAATTCCGAAGACGCGTCTTCGGAAATTTTTTTTGCTATCCCTTTTGCGTATTCAATTGACCTGTATTTCATAATTAATTTATATATATATTTTATATTGCTTTCCCCGTTTACTCCGAGAAGCGCATCATGAATGGGTTTTTTTTCGGTTGCGTTACAATTCCTGAGCACATAGATAAGCGGCAGGGTAATCTTTCCTTCTTCTATGTCCTTTCCAATTGCCTTGCCAAACTCATTCTCTGTTGATGTGTAATCCAGCGTATCATCGGTAATCTGAAACGCTATTCCCAGCTTCCTGCCGAACCTTGCCATTGCATTTATATTGTTTTCTTTTGCCCCCGCTAAGATTGCTCCGATTTTGCATGCAATGGATGTGAGGTGAGCAGTTTTCTTATCAACTATCTCAATATAATCTTTTTCGGTAATGGCAATCTTTCTGCTCTTTCTGATTTGAAGCAGTTCGCCTTCCACCATTTTGACCATCGTTCGGGAAAATAATTGAATAACATTATTATGTTGTGAGTAGCTGGAAAGTATTGCCGATGATTTGGCAAAGAGAAAATCCCCAATCAGAATGCTGATCTTATTTCCCCATACGGAGTTTACAGATTTAGCGCCCCTTCTGAGGCGCGCATTGTCCAGCACATCGTCGTGCAACAGGCTTGCAGTGTGAAGCAGTTCTACCGCAGCTGCAATCTTGATAGTGGCAGCGCCGTTGTATCCAAAGTGCTTCGCGGAGAGAAGAAGCAGCGCCGGTCTGAGTCTTTTACCCCCGCTGCGGAAAATGTATTCCCCCACCTTTGCGGAAAGAGAATCCGCTGAAGAAAGCTGGCGGTGCAATTCTTTTTCCACATTATTTAATTCCCGGTGGATTGGCTGTAAAAAAGACAGATTACTTCCCAAAATCTTCTCCTTTCAATACTTTTTGATTTTTAAAACATATTTAAACTATTGCAAAAAATCTATTTTTCCCTGAAACTGCGGAGGCGAAACCTTTACCTCTCCAAATTTTGCCTCATACTTTCGGAGATTTTCCTGAATTGCAAGGAAAAATCGCTTCATGTGCTGCGGACTTGTTATGATCCTTGCCCTGACTTTGCCCTTTGGTTCCTGCGGCTGGAGATAAATAAAGTCCATTGTAAACTCTGTCTCCGAATGATTTACAAAAGCAAGGTTGGAATAAGCCCCCTGCGCTGTAGTCTCATCAAGCTGTATCTGAATTGATAATTCTTTTTTCTCGTTCACTGAATGCCTCCTTGAAACAGATCAATATTATGGTGCCGCAGGTGGGATTTGAACCCACATGGGATTAACCCGCCACCCCCTCAAGATGGTGTGTCTGCCAGTTCCACCACTGCGGCAACTTTTAAAATTATATTATATAAAATATATAGTGTCAAAAATAAAAAGGGATATTTATATGAATTTTCTTGACATAAAAATTTTATTATTTTAAAATGAATGAATGTTCATTCATTAACTATGTTT
Organism: bacterium; assembly: GCA_036514535.1. GTDB lineage: Bacteria > JAMCPX01 > JAMCPX01 > DATBWZ01 > DATBWZ01 > DATBWZ01. The sequence continues at coordinate 4,958 of DATBWZ010000130.1, read as the reverse complement.
TTTATTTTTGAGATATAAAGGAGGAGTTATGGCTGAAATAAAAAAAGGTTGCTCGTTTCTTTTTGAGCAGGTAGGGTCTGGAGATATCTTCACAATTGAGGATATTCCTGAAGACCAGAAAATGTTAGGAAAGACCGCTGAAGATTTCATGCGGAAGAGCGTCCTTCCCGTTGAGGAAGAAATGGAGCATAAGAAGGGCGAGGTCGCTGTCCCGTTATTGAGAAAGGCGGGCGAAATCGGCCTTCTAATGGCGGATATACCAGAAAAGTACGGCGGATTAGGATTGACTAAGGCCGCATCCGCGCTTATTACCGGAAAGATGACCCTCAATGGATCATTCTCTGTCACCTTTGGAGCTCATACCGGCATCGGAACCCTTCCTATTCTTTTTTACGGCACCGAAGCTCAGAAGCAGAAGTACCTGCCGAAGCTTGCCACAGCGGAATTGATCGGCGCCTACGCCCTTACAGAACCAGGCGCAGGTTCTGACGCTTTGAATATAAAGACTGTTGCAAAACTCTCTCCGGACGGGAAACACTACATACTCAATGGAACAAAACAGTTCATTACTAATGCTGCTTTTGCCGATGTGATTATAACTTACGCAAAAATAGATGGAGAGAAATTCACCGCCTTTATTGTAGAGAAGGGATTCCCCGGGGTATCAATAGGTCCTGAGGAGAAGAAAATGGGGCTAAAGGGGTCATCCACCTGCGCAGTCATTCTTGAGGATGCAAAAGTGCCGGTCGAAAATTTACTCGGCGAGATCGGAAAGGGCCATTATATAGCGTTTAATATCCTTAACATGGGAAGACTTAAACTCGGCATTGCCTGCTTTGGTGGCGCGAAGGAGATTATCAATCAAGTCGTAATATACGGTCTTGACAGGAAGCAGTTTAACACACCGATAATAGAATTTGGCGCACTGAAGCAGAAACTGGCTGACATGGTAGTACTCACCTATGTGGGAGAGAGCATGGTCTTCAGGACCGCAGGCATGATTGACGAAGCAATCCATACTCTGAACATTGATGATCCCAATTATATAAAGAATGTTCCCAAAATGATTGAAGAATATGCTGTTGAAGCATCAATTATGAAAATCTTTGGAAGCGAATCCCTGCATTTTATTATTGATGAGTCCGTACAGTTCCTCGGTGGTTACGGATTCATTGAGGAGTATAAAGTGGAAAGGGTATACAGGGACTCAAGGGTCAACAGAATTTTTGAGGGGACAAATGAGATCAACCGGTTGCTGATCCAGGCAATGATAGGCAAAAGGACAATAAAGGGGCAGATCCCGCTTATGGAAACTGTGCAGCAGATACAGTCTGACCTTGAAAAGGGCACAAAACCGAACATAAAGGATGGAATCTTTAAAAAGGAGATGGAAGCAACAGAGCTTGCAAAAAAGATTGTGCTTTATGTCTCCAACGAAGCAGTAACGAAGTATATGGGCCCCGAACTGGAAAAGCAGGAACAGATGCTGATGAAACTAAGCAATATGATGATTGACCTTTACGGAATGGACAGCGTCCTTGGAAAGGTGCTTAAAGTGATAAAGACAAAGGGCGAGGCAAATGCTAAAACCCAGATTGATATCGCGAAGGTGTTTGTTGCAGAGGCATGCGACAGGATAATGACGGATGCCCGCAGACTGCTTGCCAATGTCTATCAGGGGGATGAACTGAAAGCGCAGCTTGATAAGATAAGCAAATGGACACTTTTTCTTGGTACCGATACAATCAGGGCAAAAGAGCGCATAGCAGACAGGGTAAAAGAGGACAGAGGCTGGAAACTGTCCGGCTGATTCTTAATTTTAAATAAATTGCTCATAAAAAGGGCGCGCACTTGCGTGCCCTTTTTTATTTAATGCGATCATGGATAACTTGGTGGCAAAGCCCGAATGCCGAGCAGCGAAGCCGCGAGGCAATCTTTTTCCAAAACGGCGAAAGTTTCGATTGGTGGAGGCGGGGGGAATTGAACCCCCGTCCGAAGAAGTTTTAGAACTGGCATCTACATGCTTAGTCCGTTAATTTTTTCTCGGATAACCTCTCCCAGCGGACAGGGATTGGTTATCCCAGCTTCATAGAGAGCAACCTTCAGTTCATGAAGCGAAAACCGAAGGCCGTCCTGCTAAAATGATGTGTCTGAAGCATAGCAGGAGTCAACCGCAGACACACTCGCTATTTACGCAGCGAGAGCAAGTTCCGCGTTGGCGGATATTGAGTTCCACCGTATTTACGAGCCAGTGGTGCTCGGCATGCAGCCAGAGCCACATCTTCTCCGTCGAACCCAATCGCCCCCTATCTATTGATTATACCCCTGCTGAAACGGAAGTCAAGCAGGTGTATAATAACTCTTTTGCTTAACTCTCCTTTAAGGTGGCGGCGGAGGGCAACAGTAATTACTCAGACTTGATGCTGCGGCTGTGCAGTCCATCTGCTGAACAACCTGTCCATTATTGTACTTGCTGTCGCTGCAGGAAAATTTTACGCCATCGCCGGTCTCATACCAGCCTTGGCAGGTGCCCGATCCAGAGGCGTCAAAAGTGCACTTGGAACAAGCCCTGATACTGCCGCAGGGACCGTCTGCGCAAGACGGAGTCCAGTCGCTGCATTCCTCTGCTGTGCCGCCCCCGGTTGTTTTGCAGGCAGCGGAATCCATGCAATAGTTATTCTTGCAGCAACCTGTCGAACACTCGCTATTAGCGTTGCCTGGACACGGAGCACTACAACTCCCGATTGCGCCGCAAAAGCCGCTGTTACAGCAACCGGAGTAGCAATCAGAACTCACGCTGCAGGGTATGCCGCATTTCCCATTCTGGCAGGTATATCCCGGACAACAAGGGGTGCTGCCGCATGACTGGCCATTCTCGGAGCATTGCTGACAAAAACCGCCCTGGCATGTATTTCCCGAACAACAAGTGGCTCCGGTACATGAACTTGCATTACCTGCGCAATATTTTTGGATCACTTGGTTTTTTGCATCAGAGGTCTTAGCGGCGGGGGTTTTCTGAAGCATCTGGGCAATCTCATCTGAGACCTGGGGCGCGGAAAAAGACGTTCCGTCCAGCAGGCATCCAGGGGTACCAGGCATAGTTACACCCACCCCTGGTTTGTAAAGCATGTCGCCACCATTGCTTGAATAGTTGAAATTCGTGAAAACCTGTCCGCTTTCGTCCACTGCTCCAGCCATTATTATATGCTCCCATGCCCTTGGAAATGCCACTTTAATCTCTGCTATCACTGGCGTAAGATCCAATCCGTCATTTCCGGAAGCGATAACTACTAACATGTTGTCTAATGCCTCATCAGACAATGCCTCCATCTCCTGAGCGATTCCAGCGAGATAGACTCCATTCTGATTAAGCATATCGAATTCAGTAACCCCGTTACATTCCGGGGGAGGTGAAGGCAAAGAACAATTGCCAAATTCTGGACCCATGGACAGGTTAACAACAAGTTTTTGTCCCTTAACAAGAGCGCCATCGTTCAATCGCGCCAGTCCGAAGCTAAAATCTGATATACTTCCTATGCCAATATTCAGGAGGGATTCCTCTGTTGTATCCGTGCATATATCGTATGAGCCAACACTCTGACCATTCTTCTCAGCTATGGCCCTGACAGCAGCGAGATGTGAAATGTCCTTGCAGTTCGAATCCTCACTGGCAGGGTCGCAATCCAGGTCAATCTGCGCAATTATTGAGTTAGCAGAAGGGATAATTGGTGTTAAAGAAGTAGCCCCACCCAGGTCAACAACATCCTGCAGCCCTCCAATAGAAATGTTTGGAAAAGCATTAAGAACAGAAGGATGCTGGCTGACAGTAGAGATAAACCCTGCCTCTGAGCCGGGAGTTACACTCACCCAGTAAATTCCCGCCTGAGGGATTTGTGCGATAATCTTGCCCTTACTGGATTCAATAAGTTTTTTGGCAACAGATGCGGTATTCCCTTTGTTAAAAAGAATGCAGACCTGGCCCGGAAATGCCCATGTTTTGTATGTCTTCCCGTCCTTGGCAGTATATGAAACAATTGCCGGTGCAGGATATTTCCCCGAATAATTGAACGCCCCTTTCAGCAATCCTTTTCCTCCGCCACCTCCGCCTCCGTTGCACTTATACAATGCAATGCCGCAAAAAATAAGAATTAGCGCTGCGACTAACGATAAAATTATGTTTTTATTCATTATTGCCTCTCTGTTTGCTTCAAAGGCGGGATTTTTCACTCCTTATCTCCCGCTCAATATCGCGTTTTTTTATCTCTTCTTTCTTTTCGTATTTCCTCCTTCCCTTTGCAAGTCCGATCTCAGTCTTTGCAACGCCGTCTTTATTAAAGTAGATTTTCAGAGGAATGAGAGTAAGGCCCTTTTCCTTAATCTTTCCTGTAAGCCGCCGGATCTCTAATTTTTTAAGCAGGAGCTTCCGTGTCCGTGTGGGATCATGATTGAATATGTTTGCAGGCGGGTATTTGGCTATGTGCGCATTTATGAGAAAAACCTCCTCACCCTTCACTATTGCATAGCTATCGCGGAGATTCGCATTGCCATTTCGCAAAGATTTTACTTCGGAACCAAGGAGTACCATTCCCGCTTCATGGGTCTCAATGATTTCATAATCAAACCTTGCCTTCCTGTTAACACAGATATCGTTCATTTTTTGATTATAACATTTTTTTACTTGACAAAAGGAAAATTATTTTATAATTTACTATACTATGAAGATAAAGCTGATAAAAGTCATAGTTCTTTTGGTAATGGGAATGTCCGGTCTTTATAACTGTTCAATAAAGGCCTTGGGTGTAAAGGCGGCTATGCCTGTGCTGGATGACATAAATGCAGCTGTTTTTAAACAGTCTGATATTGCCCTTGTTGAGACAGGGCTGCCGGCAACCCTGATTATAATTGAAGGTCTTCTTGAAACATCCCCGGAGAATCAGGACCTTCTCGCTATGGCGGCG
>DATBWZ010000129.1:0-3387 GCA_036514535.1 bacterium | reverse complement strand
GGTTGAAATCAAGCACAAATCCGATCCCGCTAAGGAAATACTAATATTTGAACGGGAGAATAAACCCCCGGAAGTTGTTACTTATTCAAAGCTTTATTTCAATTCACAGAAGATTGCTAGTGAGTTGCTGCGACGGGGTTTGAAGCCCAAAGACCGGTTTGCTGTTTATATGAAAAACCATCCCGAAGCAGTCTACTCGCTTGTGGCAGCATCAATTACGGGAACAGTTGTTGTCCTTATAGATCCGCGGAACCGGGGCGAAATACTTAAACATATTCTCAAAGATTCACAATCAAAACTTCTGATTTTTGCCGATTATTTAGTTGATGATGTAAAAGAAATATTGCCATCTATTGATATTAAAAATATTCTTGTGGTTAACTCAAAAGATGAAGGCGAATTACGCACTCAGGAATTTGATGATATTGGCAAAGTTCTGGGTCAGCCAGACCATAAATATGTTAATAATTCTGTTTCTGACCTCATGCATCCTTTTCAGATTATCTATACATCTGGAACAACCGGTATGCCGAAGGGCGTTGTTCAGCCAAACATAAGATTCTTTCTCATGTCAGTACTGAGTTATTTCTTTCGTTACAAAAAGAACGATGTATTGTATACAGGGCTCTCTCTATCCCACGGTAATGCCCAGGCCGTTACTGTATTTCCCGCAATAGCAAGGGGGATAAAAGCAGTTGTAAGCAGAAGGTTTACAAAGAGCAGGCTCTGGGATATTTCAAGGAAATACGGGGTTACAACATTTTCCCTTCTGGGTGGGATGGCATCAGGCATATACAATGAGCCTCCGAAGCCAAATGATGCGGACAACCCTGTCCGAATGGTTGTAAGCGCTGGAACTCCTTTGGCTATATTTGAGTCTTTTGAAAAGAGGTTTAATGTTAAGATTTTAGAATGGTATGCTGCTGTTGAGGGAGGATTTACCTGTAAGCCTATAGGAAAGGGCCCGTCCGGCGCATTCGGTAAACGTTCTATTCCATTGTTTATAGACTTCAAGATTGTGGATGAAAACGATAAAGAATGTCCTCCTGATGTAAAGGGGGAACTGATATCAAAGATGAAGTTAGGGGAAACAAAGGTTGAATATCATGGTAAGCCCGATGCATCAAAAGACAAGACCCGCGGGGGCTGGCTTAGAAGCGGCGATATCTGCCATATGGATAAAACCGGATGGCTTTTCTTTGATTACAGAAAGGGAGATGAATTGCGGCGGCACGGAGATTTTGTCCCCAAGGATCTGGTTGAAAAAATAATTGGAGAAATAGAAGAAATATCCGACGTGTACATTTACGGAATTTCTTCAAAAGGCGGTGCTCCTGGCGAATGCGATATTGTTGCGGCAATAGCTGCTTTTCCTGGGAAGACAATAGATCCAAAGAGGGTATTTGAGTTTTGCAGAAAGAAGCTGCCCTCAAATTTCTGTCCTACTTATTTGCAGGTTTTGCCTGAGATTCCCAAAACACCCTCGGAAAAGCCCAAGGACCATTTGCTTAAAACCACTTTCAAGACGGATTCACCGAATGTTTATGCTGAAATATAGAGAGGAGGTGCGGAGATGATTGTATATGGTGGACTTTTTGAGATACCGGATGTAATAATAGATTATAACAAATGCGATCTATGCATAAATTGTGTAAGGACCTGCCCTATGCAGTCATTGAGAATCCAGGATAAAAAGGTTGTCCAAAATGAAGAGATTTGCTTTGCCTGCAGGAATTGCATTATGGTCTGCGAAAAGGATGCAATTGAGGTAAAAGGCAGCTACAGGGTACTTGGAGGCAAACGCCGTATCGGGTATATTCCTGTCAAGGGTTTTCCTGAATTTAAGGAACTGGCAGAGGATAAAAAACGGCTGTTTGCAAGGGGGAAATAGGGTTATGGAAAAAGGATTAACGCCACAAATAACGCCGTTTAATCTAAATGAGGTGGAAAGACTGTTAAAAACCCGCAGGAGCGTCAGGCTTTACAAAAAAGACGATGTTGCTGACGATGTAATTAAAAAGATCGTTGATCTTGCTCACTGGGCCCCTTCCGGCATGAATGCGCAGCCATGGAGATTTGTAATTATAAAGGACAAGAATCTTATTGAGGAAATTAGAAAGGTTACTGTAAAGTGGATGGAACTCCTGATGAAGATCTTCACAAAGAAAGGATTGCATTGGAAATTGATGAAATTTCTTTATAAGATTTTTGCTCCCGGCATGTTTGCTACGATTGAACCAAGGGTTCTTCAGGGAATGAGAGGATTGACTGAGATTAAAAATACAGATGTGCTCCTAAAGGCTCCTGTTTTAATAATAATTCTCGGTAATAAGCGCTCAAATACCTGGCTTGAGGACTGTTCTGCCGCAACCCAGAACCTTGCCCTTGCAGCGCATGCAATGGGACTTGGTTCATGCTGGATCGGCTTTGCAGAAAAACTTATTCCTTTTGCTCCGGGATTAAAGAAGAAATTGGGAATAAAGAGCCCGCTGGTTCTTGCAACAGTTAGCACGCTGGGATATCCTATAGTGGATTATGGAAGAAAAATCATAGAAAGAGACGACCCCGAAGTTGTCTGGATGAAATAAAAGTCAGGAGGTTAATATGGCAAAAATAAAAGTTAAACACCAGGTGGCAATGGTAATGGATCTGAATAAATGCCTGGGTTGTCAGACATGTTCAATTGCCTGCAAGAGGCTATGGACCAGGGAAGAAGGCATGGATCATATGTGGTGGAATACGGTGAATACAATGCCCGGCCTCGGCACGCCCAAGGGATGGGAAAAAATGGGCGGTGGATTCAAAAAAGGTATTCCTCAAGCAGGAAAATTGCCGTCAATAAAAGATTTCGGAGAACCGATGGAATTGAATTATGAAGAGGTATATTACAGCGGCAAGTCGCAGCAGGCATATCTGCATCCAAAAAATCAGCCGGAGTGGGCAATGAACTGGGATGAGGACCAGGGGGGCGGCATATGGCCCAACAGTTACTTCTTCTATCTGCCGAGGATATGCAACCATTGCACAAATCCTTCTTGTCTTGAGGCATGTCCGAGAGGAGCCATATATAAGCGCGTGGAGGACGGTATTGTGCTTATTGACGAAGAGCGTTGCAAGGGATACAGGTACTGCATGGAGGCATGTCCGTATAAGAAGATTTATTTCAATGAAGCGAAAAAAGTTTCACAGAAATGCATTTTCTGTTTCCCAAGGGTTGAACAGGGAATACCAACTGCGTGCGCCAGGCAATGTCCAGGAAGGCTGCGGTTTGTTGGATATCTTGATGATGAAGAAGGTCCAATTTTTAAACTTGTAAATAAATGGAAGGTAGCTATGCGGCTTCATCCGGAGTTTGAAACAGAGCCCAATGTCTATTACATTCCGCCA
>DATBWZ010000128.1:0-28537 GCA_036514535.1 bacterium | reverse complement strand
CCCGCCGTAACCTTGATAACTCCTGTTATTGATTGTATGGCGTCAATGATTGCTTCTTCGGAAAATTCTGTCTCAAGGTTGATGCTTATTGTCCCGTAAAATTTTCCTTCTCTCAGTTGATTTGCATCAGGTTCAGAGGAAATCACTTTTCCGAGGTCTTTTGCTTTTCTGATAACCATGTATGCCCTTGCTGCGGGGGCATCGGCGGCTGTATCAATGCTTGCCTCAAGCGTTAGGACAGGGCTTTTTGCAGGCGCCGCAGGTTTTTTTTCGGTTTTTTTTGCGGTGGCCGCTTTTTCCTGAGATTCTATTTTATTTATCAGGGAATATATATCTACGCTTGGTTTGGCTTCTCCCTGCTCGTGGCGGATCAATGAATCAAGCGCTTCAATGTACGGAAAGATCTCTTTTATCTGATCATCCGTTGCAATATCTCCGGATGTCCGCAGTTTTTCAAAAAGGTTTTCAATTGCATGGGCGAGATTAGATATGTCTTTGTATTCCATGGATGCAGCCATGCCTTTTATTGAGTGAGCTGCGCGGAAGATCTCGTTGAGCGCTGTTTTGTTTGTGGAATCTCCGCTCAGTTTCTGAAGGAGATTAAACATTGTTTCAATGTATTCCCGGCTTTCTGTAAAGAACAACTCCCTGTATTTTTCTAAATCCATGTTATGCTGAATTTAATTTTTTTAAAACATCAATGACCCTTGCCTTTTTAAAGGGTTTTGTTATAAAATCTGCTGCTCCGGCTTCAATTGCCTCCATTACAAGCGCCTCCTGCCCGAGGGCGCTGCACATTACTATTTTGACTCCGCTGTTTATCTTGAGGATCTCCCGGACGGCATCAATTCCGTTCATCACCGGCATAACAATGTCCATTGTTATAATCTCGGGATTCAACTGCTTGAACTTCTCAATCGCTTCCTCTCCGTTCTCAGCCTCGCCCGCAACCTCAAACCCCTCCTCCAGGAGAATATCCTTAATGTAATTTCTCATAAAGATCGCGTCATCCACTATGAGTATCTTTCTCATCATTGTTTCCTCCATAGAAAAGTTTTTCTGTTTCTGCGAGAATTTTTTCAATATTCAGAAGATATGCGCGGCTGCCTTTAACTTTAATTATGCTCCCGATAAAATCCGGCAATTCACCCGTCAGGGTCTTTTCAGATTTTGCAAATCCAATAATGTCATTAACGCTCAAACTGATATTATACCCCCTTCCCTCCAGAGTAATAAAATTTTCCGCATCTTTATTCTTCGCAATATTGAGTATGCTTCCAAGATCCAGGAGGGGCAATACCCTGCCATTATGATTAAGGGTTTTTGTAACAGGTTCCCTGCCGAAGGGGATCCGGGATATATTATCTGTCGGTCCTACCTCCAGCACCGAGTCAGACGGTATTGCAAAAACCTTGTCGGATAATTTAAAAAGCAGATAATGTTTATCGTCCATGAACGCAGGGCTACTCCAATTTGAATCTCTTGACAATGCTCATTAATTCTTCAGAGGCATTTTTGAGGCTTTCCGCAGAGACTGTAAGATCTGACATGGAGGCTATTTCCTCCTGAGTTGCAGCAGAAACCTCTTCTGTGGCCGCAGCATTGTCTTCTGCTACTTTAAGTATCTCATCAATCGCAATCACAACATCATCGGAGTTCTCAACCTGTTTTAATGAGCTCCCCGAAAAGATTTTTATAGACCGGTCCACTTCTTCAATGTGCTGTCTTATGGAATTGAATTTGTTAAGTATGGAATCAAAATGCTTTCTGCTATCTTCAAGGCGTTTAAGCGATTCCTTTATGGAATTAGAAGTTGTGCCGCTTTCTGATTCTATGACCTTTACGATTTGCGATATCTGTTCCGCAGCCTTCTGGGAGCCTTCAGCAAGCCTTCTGACTTCGTCTGCAACCACTGCAAATCCTTTGCCATGCTCGCCTGCCCGCGCTGCTTCTATAGACGCATTAATCGCGAGTATGTTCGTTTTCTGGGCTATGTTTGTTATGAATTCTACAATCTTTTCAATCTCTACAAGTTTTTCATTTAAAGACAGCACTCTGTTTCCGCTGCTGGTTATCAATTCAAAGACATTCAGTGTCTGATCCACAATAATCTTAACAGTATTTTCGCCATCCCTCGCTTCGCTTGCTGTTGCGTTTACAGAAGCAGCAGTAGTAGATGCTTTCGCTGCGTTTTCCTTAAGAGAAGAAGCAGTACCTCTGATCGTTTTGGAAGACCTTTCCACAAGTTCAGCCTGCTGGGTTGCTCCCTTTGCTATCTGATCAACAGTAGTAGCGATCTCCTGTACGGACGTTGACATGCCCTTTACTGTAGAGACGAGTCCGGTGGATGCATTCGCAACCTTCGTAGCAGTTTCCTTGATGCGGGTTACAAGCACCCTCAGGTTGTACCTCATCTTCTCAAGGCTCTCTGCAAGGTCAACCATTTCGTCTGCGTATTTTTTATTTATTCCGCCCACCTCTTTTGTCAGTTCTCCGTTGCTGATCTGGCCCGCTGATTCGCTCAAAATTTTGATGTCCTTAGTGAAGCTGCGTGAGAAATACAAAGAGAGGACGCCTCCCACGAGCAGTGCGCCGAAGACACTTGTCAGAATTTCTGAAACCTCGCCAAGGTTTAGAGCTTTTACAATGAATGGAATTACAATTCCTGTAAGTATTACCGTTAAAAAGCCCGCCAGTATTTTATATCCTATATCAAACCTTTTTCTTTCCACTTCCATTGTCTCCTCCTCTCCATATATAAATCCGTTTATGCGAATCAATTGTATCTATTCCGTCAATGACCAGAAAAGAAAGAATGCCGTCTGTTTTGCCAAGAACTATGTAACCTCCATTTTTTAAGGACCTAACAATGCTTTTTATTAACTCCAGCTGTGTATCCCTGTTGAAATAGATGAGGAAGTTTCTGCAGAAGACTATGTCCATTCCGTCTGGCAGGGGTTCGCTTATGGCGTTTGACCTTTTAAATTCTACAAGATGCTTTACTCTTTCTCCGATCTTATATACTTCGTTGTCCTCTTCCGAGAAATATTTCTTCAGCAGGGATTCGGATAAGGATGATAAATCTCGCTTTAAATAGAGTCCTGCCTGAGCCTTCTGAATTGACCTGTTGTCTACATCCATGGAGATAATCTTTATGTTATATTCGCTCAGATATTTGCTGAATTTTTCCAACAGTATTATTGCAATTGAATAAGGTTCTTCTCCGGAAGAACACCCCAGGCTTAGCAACCGGATTTTTTTATCCTTTTCTTTTGCCTGCCTGTCAAATATTGAAGGAAGGATCTCCTCCTCAAGTTCTTCGTAAATATCCGGGTCCCTGAAAAAAGAACTGACATGGATTGTAAGTTCGCTTATCAGCCTGTCAACCTCGCCGTTTTCGCTCTGTAACAGGGTTATATATTCTCCCATGCTTGGAATGTTCAATTCCTTTAGCCTTGCAGAGATTCTTCTGCGTATGGTTCCCTCTCTGTAGCATGATATGTTAAACATCCGCTTCTCCCTAAGGATTTCCCCAAGAAGAAAAAAATGACGCTTATCCAGCAGGGCTGCGGGTATTTTTTTCAGAAGATGTTGCACAATGTATCTATTGTATATTTTTACCATGCCATTGTCAACGGCAGGGCATGCTTGAAATATTTTTTCTTTATTATTATAATGATTCCGGATAGAGGAATTTTATGTATTCTCTTAAAACACTGAAATACCTGATGAACGAGACGGGATTGTCATTGTGGAAAGCCCTTAATGAAATCTCAAAAACGGTTCTATTTAGAAAGAAAGAGGGTATCGCCGGTATTATAAGGTTTCATGCTGCGCAGGAGCCCTTCAGGCCGGCTGTTATCTGCGGTGGAGAATCCATGAATTATTCCCAGCTTTTCACCCGGGCGAATTCGCTTGCTTCGTTCCTTTTAAGCAGGGGAGTGGCACCAGGGGATAAGGTTGCTATCATGGCGCAGAATTGCATCCAATTGCCGGAGTTATGGACGATCATGAACCTGGCTAAATTCTCCGCTATTCCGCTGAACTGGAGGCTCAGGCGTGATGAGATCGGTTACATACTCTCTGATTCAGAGTGCCGGAACATTATATATCAGGAGCATCTGAGGGAAGAGATAAATTATTCTAATATTCCTTTAAAAAATAAGATAGTGATTGGAAAGGAGGCAAGGGATGGGGAGATCCTTTATGATGAGGCAGTAAATGCGGGTGGATCGGCGGATTTATCCCGTATTGCAATTGACCCATCCACTATTGTCTATACATCCGGTACCACCGGAAAGCCAAAGGGCGCGCATAGAACAACAACCCCGCATTTTTTGCTATTTGTGGCTTCTATGGTATATGAATTTGGTTTCAGACATGACGATATTCATCTGGTTGTCTGCCCACTGTACCACAGCGCCCCGCTTGCCTTTATGACGCTTCAGCTTCTGATCGGCACAACACAGGTTGTGCTTCCTAAATTTGATCCGGAGGAGATGCTCAGGGCAATTGAAAAATACAGGGTTACAAGCATATTTGTGGTTCCGTACATGATAATTGAAATACTGAATCTTCCGGATTCGGTGATACATAAATACGATCTCAGCTCCCTCAGGACGGTTATATGTGCTGCTGCACCGCTCAGTGCGCATCATAAGCGCTCATTTCAGCAGCGGATCGGCAGGGTGCTGTATGAATTTTATGGGGCTACGGAAACAGGCATAAATACAATTCTTAAACCGGAGGAGATAGAAAAAAAGGCTGAGTCAGTAGGAATGGTCTGTCACTACAACAGAATTAAAATTCTGGATGATCAGAAAAAAGAGGTTCCTTTAAATACGCCGGGAGAGATCTATGTTAAAAATCCCTTTATTATGAATGGCTATTACAGGCGGAGTAGCGAGACTGAGGAGAGAATGCACTGCGGATATTTGACTGTTGGCGATGTAGGCAGGATTGATGAGGATGGCTATTTGTATATTCTTGACAGAAAAACGGATATGGTAATAAGCGGCGGGGTGAACATATATCCAGCGGAGATTGAGGATGCGCTTCTAAAGCATTCTGCCGTAAAATTTGCCGCTGTTATAGGTGTGCCTGATCAGAAATGGGGAGAGAGGCTTAAAGCGTTTATTGTAAAGAAAGATAAAAGCAGTGTGGATAAGAATGAGCTTGAAATCTTTCTCCGCACAATGATTGCGTCTTTCAAGATTCCTAAGGATTGGGAATTTGTGGACTCATTGCCTATGACCCCTTCGGGAAAGGTCCTCAAGCGGGAACTCCGGCAACAACAGATTAAATAGGCAAATCCTTTCTGAAGCAGGTTGCGATCAAGCATCTTTTAAGGAATGTTTTCTTTTTCTTCAAGAAGTTCCCTTACTTTAAGAAAAACTCTCTGGGAGAAAAGGAGCGCAAGGTGTCCTATATTGTGAAATTTTATATTAGTTGCTGGTTCCGGGAGCACAGGGCTCTCTTGAGGTAATATTATGTTATCAAAGGTTGACCAGATGGAAAAATACCGTACATTTCCGGAATTTGAAATGGTTGTCTCAAGGCTTTTAATAAAATCGCTGTTTGGCCGCATCTCTCTCGCATTTGCGCCGAATCCAAAAACGGATAGTTTTGTTCCGTGATTGGGACTGCCTATGTTAACAAAGGTATGAACCTTGTTTGCGCCGCCCAACTGTTCAATGTAGTAGCGCGCCGCAAGACCGCCCATGCTGTGCGCTACTATGTCCACCTTTTCCATTTTCGTGAGCAACATGACCTCTTCAACCTTCTCCGCAAGTTGCTGGGCAAGGTCCTCAATCGGGGATGTCAGTGGTCGCAGATTGATTGTAAACACTGCTTTCTTGCCGGTTTGCCTGAGCCTCAGGTAAAAAACGAGGAAACTTGCCCGGTTCATAAAATAACCATGCACCAGGATTACCGGTCTTTCTCCGGAAGATGTGTTTATCTCCCGCAGTGGATCCGGTTCAATATACCCTATTGGATAGATAATTATACTTATGTATATAGTTATTAATTCAAACAGGAAGGAAAGAAGAATCTGAAGGATTCCCGGTAATGGTTCATTGCCCGCTTTTTCAAATGGGGTATTTGCTCTTTCATAATAAGCAATAGCGTAGGTTATTACATTGGCAAAAAACACGGCAATGGCAATGATCTTCACTATTCCCCAGATTACGACCGCAATAGTTGACATTGTTCAAAAATTACACTAAAAAGGGGCGGAGGTCAAGAAGAATTCTTAATCTGCGCGGATTGCAATTCATCCCAAAGCGTTCTTTAACTTATTGACAATGTCACCAAAACTTCCGTTGGACATTATAAGAACTATGTCTCCTTTTAGTGCATTATCAGCAATAAGATCCACAATTTCATTCACCGATTCCTTATAGAATGCGTCTTTTGCCTCCGAACAAAGGTCTTTGACAATTTTCTGCGGGTTAAGCCTGATTCCGTTCGCCAGGGCATCCGGATTGTAAATACCTGAGATTACTGTTATATCTGCTTTTTTGAAAGAAGATGGATAATCCTTCTGGAAGTAGTTTCTTCTTGATGTGTTAGATCTCGGTTCAAAGACTGCCCAGAGCCTCCTTTCAGGGTAAAATAACTTCACTGCCGAGATTGTCTCTCTCACCTCGGTAGGGTGGTGGGCAAAGTCGTCAATTAAAAGGATTCCCCTGTATTCGCCGGCAATCTCCTGCCGCCGCTTTACTCCTCTGAATGATTCTATTCCCGCGGCAATCTCCTTTACGCTTAATCCGATTCTGTCCGCTATTGCGATTGCTCCAAGGCAGTTCGTAATGTTGTGGTTTCCAATAAGTTTCCATCTGAATCTACCGAAGATTTTTTTATCCTTCAGCACGGTAAACTCTGCAGACGAATTTTCAATCTTTATGTCATCCGCCTGCCATAGGCCGTTATCCCCGAAGCCTTCAGAAGAAATTCTGCAATCTTTGAGAAGTTCAACCGCAACCGGAGAATAACCGCCATAAGCTATATATCCATTATTCGGAAGAATCTCTATGAGCTTTTTGAAAGCATTCTTTACATCGTCAAGGCTTTCGTATATATCCCCGTGATCAAATTCCACTGTGGTTAGCAGAAGATTTTCCGGATTATAGTGCAGAAATTTTGGCCCCTTGTCAAAAAATGCGGTATCGTATTCGTCACCTTCAATCACAAAGTATTTTCCTTTTCCGAGCCTGAAGCCGGAATTGAAGTTTCTTGAGACTCCGCCCAGAAACACAGAGGGGTCCCTGCCTGCTGATGCAAGCAGCCAGCCAAGCATGGCAGTGCTTGTTGTTTTGCCATGGGTTCCTGCAACGACAACAACTTCCCTTTCCATCAGAAAAAATCTGCGGATTGCCTCTGCCATTGATAAAAACGGTATTCCCCTGCGGCGCATCTCCTGTACTTCGGGATTGTCCCGGCTTATTACATTTCCGACAATTATAATGTCCGGCGCTGGAAGCAGATTTTCCGGAGAAAACCCTATTTTTGTATCAATTTTTAATCCCTCAAGGTATTCTTTCATAGGCGGATAAAGTTGCTTGTCGGAACCGCGGACATTTACGCCGCGACTTTTCAGCATCCCTGCAAGATTTCCCATGCCGACGCCAGCTATTCCCATCAGGTAAATATCCCCTGGAAATTCCACCTGCTTATTCTGCATATCCAAGCGCCTCCATTACCCTGTCATGGATCTCCGGCCGGAAGGATTTTAGAATGGCGTTGTTCCTGTCAGGATGAATTCTGTTGGTGAGAAGGACAACCGCAATTTTCCTTGTTAGGTCAATCCAGAGGGATGTCCCCGTGAAGCCTGTGTGCCCGATTGATTCTGCGGAAAAATATTTGCCGGATGTTGAAACGCCCTTTGTCGGCGTATCCCATCCCAGCGCCCATGTAGAATTCCGGTTAATGTTCTGTTTTTTAAAAAATTCACTTGCTGTCTTGCTTTTAAATATACTGCCTCTTTCCGAACAGGCATTGATTATTTCGGTTGCAAACCTTGCGAGGTCATGCCCTGTGGAAAAAAGCCCTGCGTGTCCCGCCACACCCCCAAGCGCCCAGGCATTTTCGTCGTGCACCTCGCCAGCCAGGACCCTTCCCCGCCAGGGGCAGTTTTCCGTAGCTGCGAAGCCCGCTTTATATTTTTTATTCTCCCTTCTAAGTTTTACGAAAAAGGTCGCTCTCATTTTTAGTGGGTTGAAGATGTTCTTCCTGCAGAATTCATCAAGATGTTCAGCGGTGATCCGTTCAATTATAAACCCGAGGAGAATAAACCCGAGGTCGCTGTACCTTGTCCCTTTCCCGGGGGTATATACAAGTTTCTCCTCTGACAGCAACCGCAGAAAAATTTCCTTCACAGCCGGTGTCCGGAGCAATTTCACCCCGCTGCCCCTTTCTTCCTCGTCAATTCTTTTGTAATAGGGCTTCCATGCCGCAAGACCTGCGGAATGGGATAGGAGGTGACGGATTGTGATTCTTTTCATGGCTCCATTTTTAAATCCCGGGAAAAATTTACAGACCGGGTCGTCAATATTGAGCATGTTCTGCTGGACGAGAAGCATTATTGCTGATGTAGTTGCAACGATTTTTGTGAGAGACGCTATGTCAAAACAGGTATTCAGGGTTATCCCCTTTCTCTCTGGAATAATCATTGAATAACCTGCGGCTTCCCTGAAAACAACCCTGTCATTCCTGCAAACAAATAGGACTGCGGCAGGGAATGCCCCTTCCTTTACGCCGCGGTCTAACAATAAATTGACATGTTCCCATCTTTTGTTCACAGAGCCATCCTGCTATTATCTCACCCAATGTGTCTCAAGGGTTACAGAGGGCTCCTCTGCGTTAAGGATCACCTGTGCGCCGATGGGCAGAGTCAGGTTAGGGAGGATATGCCCTGCAGGAAAATTATATACTGCGGGTATATCAAGTCCCGAAAGAATTTCATTTATAAGGCTTATGAGCTCCTTGTCTTTTATTCTATTTATTTTCCCCACAATGAGACCCATTACCTTTTCGAGCCTTGATGATAAGCGAAGTTGTGTCAGCATACGATCAATCTTATAAAGCGGTTCATCCACATCCTCAAGAAAAAGAATTTTTCCCTCCCATTCCGGTTCGTATTTTGTTCCGAGAACAGAAAGAAGAACAGAGAGACAGCCGCCAGCTAGCGCGCCCTCTGCTATGCCGCGCTTGACAATCTTCAACTGCGGAGTCCTGTACTTGTATCGCTGCAATTCGCCGGTTAGAAGATCCTTAAAGACCCGCAGTGTCATCACGTCGTTTTCCCCGATCTGCTGGAGCATCGGTCCATGGAATGTTATTAGCCCGGTTCTTTTGGTAAAATAATTGAGGAATACAGTGGCGTCACTATAGCCAATAAAGATCTTCGGATTATCCTTCACTATTCTTATGTCAAGATTGCTCATTGTCCTGATTGCCCCATATCCGCCCCTGGCGCATAGAATTGCTTTTACATCCTTGTCCAGGAACATTGCCTCCAGGTCATTCTTTCTTTCATCGTCACTGCCAGCAAGATAAGAAATCCTGTTCAGGATATGCTTATGGGTTTTCACGCTGAAGCCAATTTCTTCAAGGATATTGGAGCCCTTTTTCAGGATTGCGGCATCAATGGGCCCTGAGGGGGCGACAATGCCGATAATGTCCCCCTCCATTAATTTTTTTGGGAGCAATGGATCCATTGAAAAGATTTTATATTAGGCATGGGCAAATGTCCAACGGTAACAAAAGTGAAAATTTTTTGACTTTTTTAACGAAGCGGTTAGATTTATTAATAAGCAGGGAGATTTAGGCACTGATGCAGGATATTAACATAGTAGAGCGAATAAAACGTGTTCGCCGGGAAATATCAGCAGCGGCTGTAAGGGCCGGGAGAAAACCGGGCGAAGTTAGATTTATTGCTGTCACAAAGGGTATCCAGCCCGCCAGGATCAGAGAGGCATACGATGCAGGCCTGCGCGAATTCGGCGAAAACTACATTCAGGAAGCGATCGGAAAGATTGATCTGCTTCCGTCTGATGTAAAATGGCATTTCATCGGCAGGCTCCAGACAAATAAGGCAAAGTATATTCCAGGCAGGTTCATCGCGGTCCATTCTGTTGAGAGGGATGATATCGCGCAGCAACTCCAGATGGTTTGCGAAAAGAAGGGCATAAAAATGGATATTATGATCCAGGTAAATGTTTCGGGTGAAAAATCAAAGAGCGGTGTAACAACAGAAAATACTTTAAATTTATTTAATAATGTGTTAAAATATAATAATATAGTTGTGAGTGGCTTAATGACGATACCGCCATATTCAGATGATGCAGAGAGTTCCAGGGTATATTTCCGCGCTCTCCGGAATCTCAGGGATGACCTGATTCATGCTGGTGTACCGGAGAAATGTCTCGGGGAATTATCCATGGGCATGTCCGGGGATTTTGAGATTGCTGTTGAAGAAGGCGCTACAGTGGTTCGCATCGGGACAGCAATTTTTGGTTCCAGGGGTTAGAAAAGGATTATGGTTCCTATGAATATAAAGATCGGTATTATCGGAATGGGAAATATGGGCGAGGCAATTTTAAAAGGGCTTATTTCCAATGGCTTTGAAAGGGGCCTTCTTTCTTTTTTTGATAAAATGCTGGAAAGAAGGCAGGAGATTGCCAAACAATATAATGTTGCTGCATCCGGAAGCAATGCGGAGGTTGTGAAGAATTCCGATTATGTTATCCTCGCAGTGAAACCACAAGATATAGAAGTTGTTTTAAAGGATATCAAACTTGTTCAGAAAGGCAGGGTAATTGTGTCTATTGCAGCCGGAACTACATTGAGCAGGATAAATTCAGTGCTTGGTGGCAGCGCCAATCTTGTCAGAATAATGCCCAATATTGCGGCAATAACGGGTGAAGGGGCGTGCGGTATTTATATTTCTCCCGGACTTGCAGATAACGATGTTAAAAATATAGTGAATATCTTCAGTACCATCGGAAAGGTCGTAATACTTAAAGATGAGTGCCTGCTGGATATTGTTACTGGTCTTAGCGGCAGCGGACCTGCATATGTATTTGTTATGATGGAAGCGCTTTCTGATGCAGGCGTAAAGCTCGGATTGCCGAGAAGCATTGCCAGACTGCTTGCGATCCAGACCGTTATGGGTGCAGCAAAACTTGCGGTGGAATCGGACAGGCATTTTGCCGAGTTAAGGGACATGGTTACTTCTCCGGGTGGAACCACGATGGCAGGCCTTAAGGCGCTTGAGGACAAACGGTTTCGTACAGCAATAATGGATGCTGTTGAGGCAGCTACTAAGCGTGCAAAGGAGTTATCCAGATAATGCTTGTTATTGGATATTTTTTGAAGAGCGTTGCAGTTGTTCTTAATCTTTTGATTACAATATATATGTTTATAATTGTTGCCCAGGCCATTATTTCGTGGGTTAATCCCGATCCATACAATCCTATAGTCCGTTTTCTTTACAGTGTCACAGAACCAATATACAGAAGAATCCGCCGGTATATTCCGCTTAATTACGGGGGTATTGATTTTACGCCAATGGCGGTATTGTTTGCTCTTGTATTTCTACGGGAATTTATTGTAAGTTTGTTAATGGTTTACTCAAGCAGTTTTATAATTAAATAAGGAGGTTCGGTATGAAGATAACCCCGCTTGATATTCAGCAGCAGAAGTTCAGGAAGGTTTTCAGAGGATGCGATTCACACGAGGTTCAGGCGTTTATGGATCTACTCAAAACAGCATTTGAAGAGTTAATACTTGAAAATAATTCCATAATTGATGACCTCAAGCGTAAGGAAGCGCTTCTTGAGGAGTACAAAGAGAGAGAAAAGCTTATCAAGGAAACAATCATAATGTCGCAGAAGATAAGCGAAGAGATAAAGGTGAATGCAGAGAAAGAGGCTGATGCAATTATTGCTCATGCGCGGGTCAAGGCGCAGGAGATTATAAGTTCAGCTCATGTCAGGACCATGGAGATAAAGGATGAGATAAAGGAATTGCGCAGACAGCGGCTGGAACTTGAATCAAAGCTCCGGAGCCTCCTTGATACCCACGTGAAGTTGCTGGATGCATTGAGCGAATCCCGCAGCAAGGATCAGATTGAGGATAAAATCAGATTTATTACAAAAACCGGAGAAGAAAGAAAATAGATATTGATTTTCTCCCATCCGTGATTATATTAGTTAAAGGAGGATTCAATGCCCGTTTATGAGTACATATGCAAAAAGTGCAGTCACCAGTTTGAGCGGGAGCAGAGAATTACCGAACAACAACTTAAGAAATGCCCGAAGTGCGGCGGAAGTTTGACCCGGTTAATATCCGAGACATCTTTTATGCTAAAGGGCTCAGGATGGTATGTAACCGACTATGCAAGAAAGACGGAAACATCGGGTTCTGATGCAGTTAGCGGAAAAAACGGGAAGAAGGCCCAGGATAAGTTACCCCCGGTTAAAAAAGAAGAACCCAAAAAAGCCAGCGCATAAACAGCAGGGCTTGAATAAGTTAAGATACAGGGTTTTGACTTTTTTTCTATAAAGTGATATAACTACCTAAAAGATGGTCTCCATAGAAATCCTGAAAAAGGTTCCCTTTTTCTCTGTATTGAAGGACAGGGAAATTCTGGCGGTTATCCCGATGTTTAAAGAGAAAAAATTTGCCAGGAATTCTGTTATTTTCACACAGGAAGAAGAAGGTAATACGTTTTTTTTCATTATTGATGGCAGGGTAAAAGTTGTTATTCTCTCAAGAGGGGGTCGGGAGGTTATCCTTGCTATACTTGGCAAACATGATTTCTTCGGTGAGATGAGCCTTATAGACGATATGCCGAGGTCCGCAACCCTAATTGCACTTGAGGATACATCTATTATATTTCTCAAAAGAGAAGATTTTCTGGCTAAGCTGATTAAGTATCCTGAAATGGCTCTCAGGCTTATGCAGGAGATGAGCAAACGTATACGCAGAGCAGATGAAAGAATAAACAGCCTTTCAGCGCTTAATGTATATGGGCGAGTTGCAGGCGTAATTCTGGAAATAGTAAAAGCGAGCGGAAAAACAATTCCAGAGGGGTTTTTGATTGAGAAAAGGCCAACACACAATGATATTGCTGGTATGGCAGGTACAACGCGGGAAACCGTAAGTAGGATAATGAAGGATCTTCGCAGCCGGGGCTTTCTGAAGATGGATGGAAGAGGGATGATAGTTTATCATGCTCAGTTTGATTTTAACAATGAATAAAAATTTAACAATTAATAAAAAAGTGAAAAATTGTTTTAAAAATAAGTCAATAATGTATAATATTTGACCAAAGGAGATTATATGTTTGGCTTTTTTTCAAATGACTTGGCAATTGATTTGGGTACAGCAAATACCCTCATTTATGTGAAGGGAAAAGGCATAGTAGTTAATGAGCCATCAGTTGTTGCTGTCCACAGGGATTCCAGAGGCGTAAAAAAGGTTCTTGCTGTAGGTGAAGAAGCGAAAAGAATGCTTGGGAAAACGCCAGGCGATATTCTGGCTATCCGGCCAATGAAAGATGGCGTTATTGCAGATTTTGAAGTAACCGAGGCAATGCTTAGATATTTCATCAGGAAGGTCCATAATAACCGGAGCAGCCTCATAAGACCCAGAATAATCATAGGTGTTCCATATGGAATAACAGAGGTGGAAAAAAGGGCTGTAAAGGAATCTGCAGAATCAGCAGGCGCCAGGGCAGTTTATCTCATTGAAGAGCCGATGGCATCGGCAATCGGCGCTGGTCTGCCCATACAGGATGCAACGGGGAATATGATTGTTGACATAGGTGGTGGAACCACCGAGGTCGCTGTTATATCTCTTTCCGGAATAGTGATCAGCAAGTCTATCAGGGTGGCAGGGGATAAGATGGATGAGGCAATTATCCAGTTTATGAAAAGAAAGTACAATATGCTTATTGGAGACAGGACAGCAGAGCAGATCAAGATGACTGTCGGGACAGCGTATAGTACCAATGAAAATCGCACCCTTGAGGTAAAAGGCAGAGACCTTGTTGCCGGTATTCCCAAGACTATTACAACAAACGAAGAGGAGATAAAGGATGCGCTGTTCGAACCAACAAATGCAATTGTGGAAGCGGTAAAGATGACCCTGGAGAGGACGCCTCCAGAGCTTGCTTCCGATATAGTTGAACGGGGAATAGTCCTTGCTGGCGGTGGCGCGTTATTAAGAAACATTGATATTCTTCTGCGGGAAGAAACGGGATTGCCGGTTATAATTGCGGAGGATCCTTTGACTTGCGTTGTGGTCGGTGCCGGGAAATTAATTGACCAGATTGATATTCTGAAAAGGGTTGCAATCCCTTAGCCGAAGTCCGAAATGTTAATATTTTATTATATGTTAATAAAGAACAGCGCTTGTTGAAGGCAAAGCTGTCAAACCTGCCATGATAGAATTTTTGAAGAAAAATGTTAGATGGATAATTCTTGTTATATTTTTAATAATCTCTATTCAAATATTCACATATGATGTGCTGAATCCTCCACAGCCAGGGATAATTACTAGGGGCATCCTTTCCGTGACCTCTTATCCGATAAGGTTCATTCATGGAATCAGGAATAGTATTGCTGACTCCTGGTCCGAATATATACACCTGGTTGGAGTAAAAAGGGATGCCGAATTTTTGAGAGAGAAGTTAAGCGTATTGCTTGAAGATAATCGTAAGCTAAGAGCGCTTAAGCAGGAAAACGAGCGGCTTAAAAAATTGCTAACCTTTGCAGAAAAAGAAGAATATAAAATTATTCCTGCCAAGATTATCGGCGTTGCATCGGATGAGAGAAATATCATGTATTTAGTAGATAAAGGGACAAGCAGCGGCGTAACAATGAATACGGAGGTGTTTGTTCCCGATGGTGTTGTTGGCAGGGTCTTCAGGGCAAGTGCTAAAACTGCCCAGATCATGCTTATTACCAACCAGCGAAGTTTTATTGATGTGCGATTTGAACGCACGAGAACCCGGGCTATTCTCTATGGAACCGGAGAGGATTGCGCTGTTGATTTTGTAAAAAGGGAGGAGGATATTGTAGTGGGGGATAGCGTCATAACCTCAGGGCTTGGCGGTGTTTTTGTAGAGAAGCATATTATCGGAACAGTCAGCAATGTTGAGACTAGTCCGCTGAAGATGTTCAAAAATATTACGGTTATACCATCTGCGAAGTTGAACAAACTTGAGGAAGTTCTTCTGGTTTCGCGCATTGAGGGAATGAATGCTGCGCCTTAAACAGTTTTTTCTTCTTCTTTTTCTTGGATGGCTGGCAGTAGTTTTAGAGGTAGGTTTATTAAATGGATTAACAGCCAACAAAAGAATAATAGAACTTCTCCTGATTGTCATTTTTTATGCCATTTTATTCTGTGACTTTTTTCCCGGGATATTTCTTGTTATATCGTTGTCCTATATTAGGGATATTTTTACAGGTTCGTATGTAGGGACAAATATTGTAGTCGGATTAACTATATTCGGATTTTTACAGTTGATTCATAATAAACTGAATGAAAATGGCAAATTTTTCCAAGTAATTTTTACTTTTTTAGCCATGATTACATGGCATCTTGCCATGAAGTTTATTCTGGGCTTATGGGATGGGTTAATCTTGATTATATTAAAAAGTGTTCTGAACAGTCTATTTGCTCCGTTTATATATGCCAAATTGAGAGGAATTGATGATATAATATTGGAAAGACAAAAAGGAATATGAAGTTAACAGGTATTGAGGAGATTATACATCACGATCCGGAAGATCCTTCACTTAAACAGAAAGAACGCATTGTTTTAATCTTTATCATTTCTGGTTTTCTTATTCTGCTGTTGCGAATTTGGTACATCCAGGTATTCAGGGGGGGAGAATTCAAAAGACAGGCAATTGCGAACAGCATACGGAGAATTGAAGCGGATGCTCCGCGTGGCAGACTCATTGACAGGTTTGGCAGAATTGTCGCAGAAAACAGGCCTACTTTTAATGTGTCTATTGTCCTTGAGGATATAAATTATCAAGCCTCTTTGGTAAAGAGCCTTGGGGACAAATTGAAGATCAATCCCTATCAAATAGAAGAACGGATAAATTTAGCAAAGCAAAAAGGATTAAAGAGATTTCAGCCTATAACTATTGCCAAGGATATTTCCTGGGAACAGCTTTCCAGGATTAAAGTGAACCAGTATCAACTGCCGGGAGTTTATGTTTATTGGAAGCCAACCAGGTACTATCCATTTAAGGAGATGTCTGCCCATCTGATAGGCCATATAGGAGAGGCTGATGAAAATGATCTGAAGTTGTTGAGATCTTATAAAATAGAAGATTATACACTGGGTGATTTTGTTGGAAAATCGGGGCTGGAAGAATCCATGGAAATGGTTCTGAAGGGGAAAAAGGGTCAGCAGATAATTGAAGTAGATGCTCAGGGAAGAGAGATAAAATCCATACAAAAAAAGGATCCATTGCCAGGGGCAGATCTGGAATTGACCATTGACCTTGATCTGCAGATAGAGGTCAGGGATATAATGAAGGACAAAGTCGGCGTAATTATAGCTGAGGATCCGCAAACAGGGGAGATTCTTGCATATCAAAATTCTCCGGCGTATGATCCAAATTTTTTTACGGTAGAGAGTCAGCCGGATGAATGGCTGAAATTAATTGAAGGACCAGAGCACCCTCTTGAAGACAGAGGCATCAGAGGGCTTTATCCTCCTGGTTCTACATTCAAGGTTGTTCTTGCAGCAGCGGCTATTGAGGAGGGCATATCCACGGAGAACTCTTACTATTGCAACGGTGCGTATAGATTTGGAAACAGGGTTTACAATTGTTGGAAAGGATGGGGGCATGGGCGGATGGATCTTTTCAACGCTATTGTTAATTCCTGCGATGTGTATTTTTACCAGTTGGGGCTTACGCTTGGAATGGATGCTATCTCAAAATACGCAAAAAAGATGGGTCTGATGCAACCAACCGGAATTGGTATAAAAGGGGAAAAAACAGGCCTTGTTCCGGACGGAGCATGGAAAACAAAAATTCTGAAGGAACCATGGTATCCCGGAGAAACTCTCTCGTTTTCTATAGGACAGGGATACACGGTTGTTACCCCCGTGCAGTTGCTCAAATTATATGAGGCGATAGCCAATGAAGGAAAGGTGTATGCTCCGATGATTGTAAAACGGGTTGTATATCCTGGCGGTGAGGTTCTGAAGGAAAATACCCCTGAGGTTTTGAGAGAAATAGATATAAAAAAATCTACTTTTAAATTTATTAAAAATGCACTGAAGAGTGTTGTAATGGATACAGGGGGCACCGGAAGAAGCGCTTTTGTTCAGGGTTATGAAGTTGCCGGGAAGACCGGAACATCCCAGGTTGTTTCTTCTGTTAGAGGGAAACCAGAGGACCTTCCTTATAATCTTCGCGATCATGCATTATTTGTAGGGTTCAGTCCAGTGGAGAAGCCCAGGATTCTTGTCGTGGCTATTGTTGAGCATGGCGGTTCGGGCGGCAAGGTCGCAGCTCCGCTGGTGGGGAAGGTAATCAAAAGGTTTTGGGATATACAGAAAGAGAGAGAACTTAGAAATATAAAATTTATAAAAAATATTGGAGTAGAACAGGATGGAAATCAGATTCCCGAAGTATCTCAATAGGCGCCTGATTGGCACCTTTATAGCCTTGACCTTCATTGGTATTCTGAACCTTTTCAGTGCGAGCAGAGCAGTTTCTTATGATATATTTCAAAAGCAGGTTTTACTGGTTCTTTTAGGAATTGCTGTAATGGCAGTAATGGTTTTTGTTGATTACAGATTCTGGTCCCGGGTTGCCTATCCCATTTATGCAGGTGCACTGGGATTACTTATGCTTGTTCTTCTCGCGGGAAAAGTCTCGGGTGGAGCGCAGCGATGGATTTCCTTTGGCGGGCAGGTTTTTCAACCTTCAGAACTGATGAAACTTTCTATTATTATTCTTCTTGCAAAATTTTTTGAATCCAGGGAAGTAAAAGAGGGAATGAGATTTAAAAATCTGATTCTTTCTGGGGCAATAGTTTTAATTCCTTTTTTTCTTGTTGTTCTCCAGCCTGATTTGGGCACTGCATTACATACAACTATCGGGGGATTCGCAGTGCTTTTGTTTGTCGGTATCAGGGTAAGAAGTCTGATTGCTCTCTCCACTGGAGCCGCTGCCATTGCGCCGGCAGCATGGTTTTTTCTTAAAGATTATCAGAAAAAACGCATGTTATCGTTTCTAAATCCATCAATGGACCCGCTCGGGAGCGGATACCACATCATACAGTCAAAGATTGCTATAGGTTCAGGCGGAATTTTTGGCAAGGGATTTCTGCAGGGGACGCAGACGCAATTGGGGTTTCTTCCGGAGCACTATACCGATTTCATATTTTCCACTTTTTCAGAAGAATGGGGATTTTTAGGCGCTTTTATTGTTTTTGCCCTCTTTTTTATTTTTATAATCACGGCATTTGATATAGCTGTTAAAGCAAAGGACCGTTTTGGGTTCCTTCTTGCTTCCGGTATAACTTTTTTTATTTCGGCGCAGCTACTTATCAATCTTGGAATGGTTCTTGGATTGCTCCCTGTTGTTGGAATACCCCTGCCATTTTTTAGTTATGGAAGGTCATCGTTGATTATTCTTATGATAGAATGCGCCCTTCTTATAAATATAGACCTCAGGAAGAGGATATTTACGGATTTATAGGGCTTTTTTTATAAATTCTTCAAGGGATCTTTTGGAAACAGCGCCAATCTGCTGCGAATGAGCTTTCCCGTTTTTAAAAATAATCAAAGTTGGAATGCTTCTGATCCCGAATCTACCGGGTGTTTTTGGATTATCATCCACATTCATCTTTGCAAATTTTATCTTATCAACGTATTCTCTGGACAGTTCTTCCATGAACGGAGCAATTGCCCTGCACGGTCCGCACCAGGGCGCCCAAAAGTCAACTATCGCGGGCTTATTTGATTTAACCACCTCGTTTTCAAAATTGCCGTCATTTATTTCTACAATATTTTCAGCCATTTTTATTGCCTCCTTAAAGGTATATGATAATATTTTAATACTGGATTTGTATAAGTCAAGGGGTTGCAGGCAGAAATTTAGATAAAGGAACAAAAAAGCATGAAAAAAACAGATGTAATTGAGTATGAAAAAACGAGATATACGCACCTGGATCAGGCAATTATAAATTTTATTGAACAAAGGATTGTAAAACGGTGGATTGTAAAATTTGAGTTAAAGGGAAAAGAGATTCTTGATATTCCCTGCGGATTTGGAAGATTTTCCGGTATATTTCTGAATGCGGGCATGCGTTTAACTTCAGGAGATCTTTCCTTTGAAATGGCTGACAGAACCAGGGAAAATTCAGAGATTTTGCAGAGAGTCAGCGATTTTATCGTTGCCAGTGTGAAAGCCCTTCCTTTTAAGAAAGGAAGTTTTGATGCTACATTTACTGCAAGGTTATTGCACCACAATTTCACCAAAGAGGAGCGGATAAACATTCTCAAAGAACTTGCCCGCATATCAAAAAAGCATATTATTGTAACGCTGTACAAAAAGAACTTTTTGCATTTTATTACGAGAAGACTACGAAGGCTTAATAGAGTCATTGTGATGCTATCAATGAAAGAAATGGAATCGGAGATTGAGGCAAGCGGGTTAAAAATAATAGAGAAAACTGTTATCCTGCCTGTTTTTCATTCCCAGGTATTTCTCGTTCTTGAGAAAAAGAATTAATGAAATAGCCGATTCCCGGTTTAAAACTCCCTTTTCTCCAGCGCCCTTATTCCCCATCGCATTGGAAGATAAAAAACTGCAAGATTAAGCAGCAGGCTTCCGGAAAAACAAACACTGATTAAAAGCCAGTGGCTCAATCCCAGTTCAACCTTGCCTATTTCGGAAAAAAAGATGATGTAGGTTGGATAGCTTTCAAGGGCGACTGTCAGAGAGATATAAAGCAGGGAGACAATCATAAACATGAAGCCTCCGAAGCCTGTGGCAATTTTTGCGGGATTATCAAGATGAAATTTTGGGAAGGTTGCCCCAAACCCAACTCCGAGCGAGACAATTCCGAATACCAACATAAATATTGTAACTATACCCAGAACCATCATAAAAACGGTTGTTCCAAGAAGATAATTGCTCAGGATAATCAGCAGTTCGCCGAGAAAGAAAAAAGGAATAATGTTTACGAAGAATTTTGCCCGGACATATTCCTTTATGCTTATGGGGGAAGATTTGAGGATCCAGAACTTTTTACCCTCAAGACTTATTGCGGGATATATAAAACGGACTGCGATTGCCGAGAGTACAAACCCGGCAAGTCCCAGATTCATGAAAGAAACGATGTTCTTGAGGAAAAAAGATATATCCGGAACCCGATCAAAAGGGATTAGTCTGAAATTAAGTAGATATACAAATATGAGCGCAGCAAGGAGGATCAACTGAGTCCACTGAGTCGCATCCCTGAAAAAGGACTTTATGTCCTTGACCATTACTGCACCTGTCTGCTGGGCAAATATTCTTTTCAGTGGATTGGTAAGCAGGGCAAATATTATTCCTCTGCCGATCTTTGCTTCTCTGGCTTCCTGGGCCTTCGTCCAAGCGCCGGGGTAGATTATTCCGTTTACCCATTCTCCTATAACAAGAAATGCCGCCGCTGTGCTGATTAACATCATGAAGTAAAAATAGCCGTTGCCGCGTCCTGTTAGGACCGGGGTCAGAAATTCCGTAATCCAGACGCTTGGAAGCAGGTAGGAATTGGGAACGGTAAGCGAGGTAAAGTAATCGGCAATATTTTTAAATGCTTCCGGATTTATAAGTTTTTCTGGTTGGATTATTCTGAACAATACATACAAACCGCCAAGGATGATCAAAGATAATATGAATATAAAGTCCCGAACCTTTTTTGCAGGTAAGGCGCTGACAATTATAGTGGTAATAAAAGACCCGGTTACGCTTGAGATAATTAAAAAGGGTATTAAACAGATGCCTGCGTATATGTAAAAGTGGATGCCCGCAGAAAAGACCCAGCCATAGGCAAGAAAGATGGGAATGGCGAGTATAAGAACCATCCATGAACTTTCCATCAGGATCAGAAAAATCCGTGAATAATAAACATAAGAAAGCGGGACAGGATGCGATAAGACAAGGCTCATCTCTCCAGAAAGAAAAAATGTTGACAGACTTACAATAAGATTGCTGAATATCAGGAAGAAGAAAAAGGTTAGAAAGAGAATAAGCATCAGCTTTTTTGTCAGAAAGTCGCCGAATGCCGGAATGCTGTGAAAGTAGTAAAGGACTTTTGTGAATAGCGCAAAGAGTAATACGAAAAAAATCGCTGCTACAACAAAGAGAATTATCCCCTTCCAGAGATCACCTGGCATTCGGTTCCGGATGCGGTTCTTTATGCTTAGGAATTCCGGTCTCAGGAGAGATAGAAGCATATACGGTTCAGAGCCTCATTGCTCTGATGGTATCTTCAATGCTGTTTCCTCCGGTAAGTTTCAAAAACAGGGGCTCCAGCTTTGTCCGTTCCTCGTTGGCAATCCTGCGAATTTCATCAAGTGTTCCAATTGCTATTAACCCGCCCTCGTTCATTATGGCAATCCTGTCGCAGAGCTCCTCTGCAATTTCAAGTATATGAGTTGACATCAGGATTGTCCTGCCCTCCTCCCGCATCTTCTGGAAGATTCCCTTGATAAGCCTTGCCCCCTTCGGATCAAGCCCGACGACCGGTTCATCCACTATAAGTACAGGTGGGCGATGGAGCAGCGAGGCTGCAAAAGTGAGCCGCTGTTTCATCCCGTGAGAATAGCCCTCTATCAGTTCATTTTTCCAGGAGAAAAGTTCAAAAAGATCAAGAATGTAATCAATTCGCTCCTTTGAATCTTTCAGACTGCGCAAGTCGCCAATAAACTGCATGAATTCAAATCCTGTTAGCTTTTCATAAAGATATGGTCTGTCAGGAATGAATCCAATCAATTGTTTTGCTCCGACCGGGTCCTTAAGGATATCGTGCTCCTTAACCAAAACAGTCCCGGATGTGGGCAATAGAAGCCCTGCTATAATCTTGAATGTTGTCGTCTTGCCGGCGCCGTTTGGGCCGAGCAACCCAAAAACTTCACCTTTTTTAACCTCAAGATTAAGACCGTTGACCGCAGTGTATCTGCCGAATTTTTTTATCAGATTTATTATCCTGATCATCCTCAGTACTCCTCCACTTTTTCCAGTATCTCAATTTGGATCCTGCCGATAAGTGGAACAAGTTTGATCCAGTCAGCAATATCTCCCTCTGCAAGTTTAATATGCGTTGTATCCGCCGGGAATTGATTGAATGTGGGATCAACTGTAACCCAATGCCCTAAATAAACCACAGCCCAGGCGTGATAGAAGAAATGGCCTTTTTGGTAAACAAGCCCTGCCGCAGTCTTTGTGGGAATGCCGGCAGCACGGGCAAGGGCGGTAAAGAGCACCGTATGCTCATTGCAATCGCCCCGGCGCGATTTCAGCACTTCAATTGCACTGGGAACGCTTATCGTGGAAATCTTTTTTAAATTATTGTAGACCCATCTATTTAGTAAATTTACTGCGAGAACGGCATCCGTAGTATTTCCTAAGATTTCCTTTATAACAGATTTTATTTCTATGCTGTCGCTCTGGATCAGCGGTGTCGGCGCGAGAAGGTTTTTCATATCCGCTTCCGGGTAAGGCAATTTATACAATTTTGCCTGATTAATTTCTTCTGGAAGTTCCTTTTTGATCTCAAGTATATTGCCTGCGAACCTCTGCCTGTGGTCATTGAGGTCGAGTTTTTCAGCGTCCAGGCCGGTAATCTTCATTTTCAGATATGATATAGAATCCGGACTAGAAATCTCGTTTTTTACCGGAACAGCTGTTGCAAGAATGAAGTCCATCTCTTCATCCTCTGCCCAGCCCTTATTCAGTGCTTCGGTTGAGGTTTCCCTGATTGCAAGGGTTCCCATTGGCCCCTGCTCACGGAGAGCTTCTCCGCCTGGAGATAACCAAGTTGTAGTTTCCATCCCCATAAACGAACTCTTTATTCTGGAGGTTTTAATCTTTTTCCCGGAGAAATCAATCGTTTCCTCATCCAGGACCTCTATTTCCATCCTGGCATCCTTTAGGATTGAGGGGTCCAGCATCTGGATGGTGTATTTGTCTCCTGGTTTGATCTTTTGCTGCTGTATGAAAAATTTCAGTCCCTGGGATATATAAACCGGGCCAGCAGTTTTCAGAAATTCTTCCCTGGTTGTTCCTCCGGTTTTTATCTTTAAAGCGATTCCCTTTTCCTTTGATTCACCGGATACCACCAGTGTTACTTCGCCAGAAGTTATACTGAAAGTAAAACTCAGCAGGGAGCCCTTTAAAGTAAACAGCGCATCGCCGATTGTTCGCACTTCCCTCGGTTGATCCATGATCTTGAGCTTCAAAAAAGATTGCTCTATGACCTTTTGATTTCCATCAGCATTTGCATAGGTTGTATGGACATACCCAATTTTTTTGTTTCCGAAATAAATGCCCATCCACTCTTCTGAGTTCTTGATTTCTGCTAACGGCAGCGCAGAGAGAACTCTGGTGAAAATATTTGTATTCTTTGCAACGAGCATAAAAAACATGCCGCACCAAAAAAGAATTATTCCTGTTCTTAATAATGTTGAGGGTTTAATTCTTGTCATTGAACTGCCTGTGCTCAAAAGATGACCCGTTGTAAAGAAGATAATGCATGTCCGGCTTCCATCCGCCGACATTTATGTACTCGCACTGTTTTCCGTCCAGGTTTGCAGTTATTCTATCGGGATAGTGCAGATGAGCAAGCAGAACTCCATCATACCCCTCCCCGAACTTGTTCCGGGCAAATTCCCTGAGATGTCTTGTAAGCCGATGATCGGGCTTTCCCCAGTCACTCCTTCCCATTGAACCGAAGGCTTTGCCGATTCGCCATACTATGCTGAAGGGGATAATTTTTATCAGAGCGGAAAAAATAAAACTCCGGAGGGATTTTCTCAGCACTCTGTAGAGAAAGTCCTCTTGGTTTGCTGTATCACCATGTGCAAGGAAGAATTTTCTTTTGTCAAAGTAGGATTCAAAATAGTCAGGGTACACCTCAGCGTTAAAGGCTTTTTTAAAAAATTTCCCAAGCGAGAAATCGTGATTTCCCTCAAGATAAACTATTTGCTTTCCCCTTTGACTGATAACTTTCAATGCTGAAAGGATTTCAGCATATTCCTTAACGAGCAGGGCATTTCCACCGGTCCAGAATTCAAATAGATCACCCAGAATAAAAAGTGCATCAATTTTGTCTGCGTATGAAAGAAGCATATCGGTAAGTTTTTTCTGATATTCGTCCTTTGTCCCCGAAATGTGCGCGTCAGCAATGAAGAGAGCCTGCATATCAATGCCCGCGCTTAACAAATAGTTGTAGTCGCATCCGATTATTTTACACTACATGCGGCAGTATTTCAACAGAGAGAGGAGTTTATTCCTGATTAATCTGAATCAACACTTCTTCAATAGTTTTTTCCGACGCCCTTCTGATCGTAAATGTCATGTTGCCATAATTGAATACATCGTCTGCTTCGGGCAGTCGGCCAATTTTGGTGATTATGAAACCGGCAATCGTCTCATAATCGCCATCGGGAAGGCCGAGATTCAACATTTCATTCAGGCTGTCTATCTCTGATCTGCCTTTAACAATAAAAGTCCGCTTTCCGATGGTTCTGAAATGCGGCAGATTTATCCTGTGTTCCCCCTCAATTTCACCGACTACCTCCTCCATTATATCCTCGACGGTGACAATGCCAGTTGTTCCTCCGTATTCATCAACAACGATTGCCATATGCAATTCTTTCAGCTGTTGAAGAAGTTCAAATGCCCGCTGTGATTCCTGAACAAATATAGGTTCAAGAAGGTAATTTTTTATTGGCTGGTTAAAATCTTCGGCGCGCAACAGATCAAATACCCGGATAATTCCGGCTATTTTATCCACCCGTTCCCTGTATACTGGGAATACCGAAAAAGGGTGCTTCGTAAGTATATCCATGACATCGCCAATTTTTGAGTTTTCTTCAATTGCTACCACGTCTATGAGCGGCACCATAACCTCTTTAACCAGCGTCTCGTTGAAACTCATGACCCGTTCTATCATCCGCGTCTCTTCATCCTTTCCCGTTTTATTCCTGAACATGGACATAATTTCATCTCGTGTGACCGATGGGAAAGCATCAACAATATTAAATAGATCCATAAGCTTTTCCGCAAATTTTCTTATAATAAATGCTACTGGAAAAAAGATATAATAAAACATTTTTAACGGATAAGTTATTTTTAATGAATAGGTGTCTGCGTTAACTCTGAAAACGGACTTTGGCACCATTTCTCCAAGAAGCAGAAAGAGTGGTGCAAGAAATAGCGTTACATAGAGTTCAGATCCGGGCCCGATTCTGGATATAAGAAACGATGTGGCAATTGTAGAACCTGTGATTGCTGAAAGATTTGTTCCTATAAGTGTTATAGGCAGGAAACTTTCGGGTTTTTCCTTAAACCGCAAAAGCAATCTTGCGCGGCGGCTACCACGATTTACAAGTCTGTGAATGTAGAACCTGCTGGATGCTATAATGGCTATTTCAGAACCTGAAAAAAATGCCTGAAAAAGAAGACATAATAAGATTATTAATATGAATTGAAAATCACTCATTCTCTTTCCCTCTGACTCTTAGCATGGAGAATTTTTTGTCCTGTATCTCCTCCACGCTTATTACCCATTTATCCATCTCCAATTTGTCCCCAATTTTGGGCCGTCTGCCAATCTGGTTTTTCAAAAATCTGCCCATTGTCAGGTTCTTTGAGGTTGGGATGCCTGCATTGAAAAATTCATTGAATAATTCAACTAACATTTGTGGTGAAACAAGATAAGACCCATCTTCAAGTTTTTCGCTCATCCAGCCTGGAAAAGTTCTGCTATTTTCAAATTCTTTAAAAATAATTTTTAATATATCAGTGATTGTAAGCAATCCTAACACGTGGCCATATTCGTCTATTACAAAACAAATAGTGTAATTTCTCTCGCGCATATCTTTTAACAGAGAAGCGACATTTTTATTTTTGAATACAAATACCGGTTTCCTCAGGATGTCATGCCAATTGTGAATATTGCCTTTTTTTTGCACTATGAGTAGATCTTTTACATGGAGAATGCCTGCCATATCGTCTAAACCATTTTTTATAACAGGAATTTTTGCAAACTTCCGTTTCTTAATTTCGTCCAATAGCATATTATCTGGAATATCGTGGGGGATATAAAATATATCTCTCCGGGGACGCATGATCTTTGAAACAAGAATTTCATTTATACTGAAAACATTTTCAATTAACTGCTTTTCCAGTGGATCCAGCACGCCAGATTCCTCTCCTATTTCAAGGTAAGCTCTCACCTCTTCCGCGCCCTCAATAGGCTGGATATCCCCGCGAGAAGAAGCCTGGGGAAAAAGCGTGGCGATATAGTTCATTGCTTTTCTGAAGAAGACAATAAATGGAAACATCAGCCTGTAGGTAAATTCCAGGGGAATAGCAATAATCTGGGATATTCTTTCTGCGGAATTCATTGCGATTACCTTTGGAATCATGTCGCCGAAAATCACCAATAAAGGAAGCATTATCGCAATTGATAAAACCTTCCATTCGTCACCGAGCGCGGAAATAATAAACGATGCCATCAGTGCGGAGACCGTTATGTTTATAACCTCGTTTGAAAGAACAATTAGTATAATAATATCAACGGGTTTTTCCAGCAGGATCCTGAAGATATTTTTAAATTTTTTTCTCTTGCTGGCGAACTCTCTCAACCTGTTTTGGTGGAGAGAAAAGAGCGCTGCTTCAGAACCAGAAAGAAATGCAGATAGTAAGAGTAAAAAGAAAACAACTAAGAATTTTGAGGTTACGTTATCCGGCATAGTTTATTTGTTGAAATGCTGATACCCGCTGCTTTTCAGTTGTTCAACTTTACCGTCGGGATTGACAAGCAATTTAATATTGCTGCGGGTTATCTCCCCTATCTCCGTGATCCTGCGCCTTAGTTTATTTTTAATTCCTGACAAGAGGGCGATAGATCCTCCAGAAGCAGTGAAGACCAGTTCGTAATCCTCTCCTCCGTTTAGCGCCATATGAAAAAAATCGCTGCTGTATTTTTTTACGTATTTCCGGTAGTGTGAAGACAGCGGTATTCTGTTAGCGTATACCCTTGCCCCCACACCGCTTTCATCAAGGATGTGACAGATGTCCTGTATCAACCCATCGCTTATATCAATCATTGCGCTGGGGATTCCCTTTTCTGCAAGTACCCTGCCGAGCACTGCCGGCGGTTTAGGATCAAGGTGCTTCCTGACGAGGCAAAGCAATTTTTCTGGCACCTTTTTAACATTTTTGTAATGCTTCAGTATTTCCAGTCCGAGCGAGGAATCACCCGTTGTTCCTGTTACAAATATTCTATCGCCTGGTTTTGCTCCGGATCTCAACACAACCCTGTTTTTTTCTATAGTTCC
Source organism: bacterium (assembly GCA_036514535.1). Classification (GTDB taxonomy): domain Bacteria; phylum JAMCPX01; class JAMCPX01; order DATBWZ01; family DATBWZ01; genus DATBWZ01. The sequence goes on along the minus strand of DATBWZ010000128.1, from coordinate 939 downwards.
CATCATGGTCATCGAAAAATAATTCTTACCAGGTGATTCCACTGTATCACCGCCTACAATAGAAATACCATATTTTTTTGTCTCGTTCCATATCCCCCCCATAAAGGATTGAAACCATTTGAGGCTTAGTTTTCCGTTGAGTCCTGCAGTAAGAAGACACCATTCCGCTCTGCCACCCATAGATGCAATGTCACTTATGTTAACAGATACGAGTTTCCTGCCTGCGGACTCCGGGGTGTTCCACTGTAAATTTAAATGAATTCCCTCCTGGAGCGTATCGGTGGTTGCAAGAAGAAATCTGTTTCTGTCAATTTCAATACATGCAGCGTCGTCGCCTATTCCTATGAAAGTCTTTTTGTTTTTCCACGACAGCTTTCTTATCCAGTTAATCAGACCGAATTCGCCGGTATTATTTATGTTCTTTGGATTTATTTCCGTTTTCATCCTTATTGTTGAGATTGTAATTCAGGGCGTTTTTTACCACCGCATCCATGTGGTCAACTAAGGTAATTTCAATATTGTCAGTTGCATAGGCAGGAATGTCTTCAAGATCTACACTGTTTTTTTCCGGGATGATTACCTTTTTTATTCCGCCCCTCAGAGCAGCAAGAATTTTCTGCTTGAGCCCGCCTATCGGGAGCACATTTCCCCGCAATGTTATCTCCCCGGTCATTGCCACATCCCTGCGGATTGGCAGTTTTGTCAATGCGGAGATAAGGGCAACTGCCATGGTAATGCCTGCGGAGGGCCCATCTTTCGGAATTGCGCCCGCAGGAACATGTATATGGAGATCATGTTTTTCAAAGAAACCAGGCTGAATTTTAAGTTCTGCAGCTCTTGACCGCGCATAGGAAAGAGCAGCTTGGGCTGATTCCTTCATGATGTCGCCAAGATGTCCTGTGAGGGCCAGGGTTCCCTTGCCCTCCATTACAGATGCTT
>DATBWZ010000127.1:0-17481 GCA_036514535.1 bacterium | reverse complement strand
AACATAAAGATAATGCCGCCAATGGAATAGACCCCGGTCTTAATGAAAGAGTACAAACACTTGAAAACCTGATTGCGGAAAAGGACGAAGAGATCCTCAGATTTACAGGGCTTCAGGACAGTGTTAACGAAATTAATGCTGAATTAAATCTTGCGCGTTCAAGAGAATCTGAGTTGAAAGGCAGAGTCAGCGAGCTTGAGGAACTCAGAAGAAAAGATGAACAAATGCTCAACACCCTTGATCGGGTAGTAAAAGAAAAAGAAGAACTTCTTAAAAAAATGGATGAACTGGGAGATGTAAAAAATTCACATTCGGAAGAATCCCCTGATAAAATTTCATCCTTTGAAGTTGAAATATCTTCCCTTGTGGAAAAGTTAAGAGAAAAGGAAAAAGAGTTGGATAGTCTCAAAGAACTTGTTGATGTGCAGATGGAGGAGAAGGCTGCTCTGAATAAGGAATTAGAAAAATATAAGGCGACTTTATCTGCTGCTGAACAACAGATTGGTGAGGAAAAAGATGAAGAACCCGTCCTGCTTGAGGAAGCACAAATGGTAGAATCAGCGGCAAACCCGGAAACAAAACCAGCGGCAGCCAATAACGGCCTTGAAAAAATGGTAAATAATATATTGAAGGAGGATGAAATATTTGTCACCAAAGAGGAAAATCCTGCTATGGGCGATAAATTTTTTGAGATGGATGACTTTTCGCAGGTGGGAGAGAAAACCAAAAATGAAACGAATGAGCAGAAAACAAAAAAATGGGAAAATATCATTAACCAATACAATGGAATTAACAGACAGGTGTTTAATGATATAACAAGCAGCGATTCAACCCTGACACGGGAAACAATCTGGGGAGAATTTCTTGCTGAACAGAACGAGAAGCAAAACTCTATATTTAAAGGCACTCAAATTTCAGAAGATGGATCCATCTCCACGGATCAGGTTATAAAAAATCTGATAGAAGTCAGTGAAAGAGAAAAGATACAAAGTATACCGGGAATGGAAGACCTTTTTATTAATCAGAAACTCAAAAACGAACTAAATGAATTTATAGATTTTTTAATTATAATATCCAGGAGAATTTTTCAGAAGGATAAATCAGCGGAACTTATAAAATTTATAAAAGAAAAACAAAAAACAATTCAATAATTATCCTTTTTCCATTTTCCTTATATCTTTTGCCGTGTTAATTGTCTCGGTAAATATTACGCCTACTTTTGCCCCTGGAAGAATTTTGGTGACAAGTACCATTTCTTCGTTGATTGAATGAAGTATTATTCCCCCTTTGGTTCCGAGTATCAGAGACGACATCAGATTTCCACAGTCAAGTTCTCCGGATGTTTTTGAGTTTGATATCAATAATTCCGAACTCATTGCTCCTACTCTGTCTTTCGTTGTATTATCAGGATATGTTGAGATTAGAATGAGGCCATCAGGCGATGCTATTGATACGCCTTCAATAAATTTGGTGGTTGATTTGAGTTTTTTAATTTTTCCGTCAAGAGTTTCGAAATTTAGCGGCATATTTTCCCTCCCTATAAACCGATCTTTTCTTTCATTTTCTGCCATAGTGAAATTGTTTTATCATAATTGACTGTCAGAGTAATTTCATCCATTTTTTCTTTGTAAAATTCTGTGAGTGGCAAATCCCATTCTACTTTATTATCAGAAAATTTACCTGAGCTTGAAGATCTAACCCTGCTTGGAAAAAAGATGATTATCTTAATATGAAAACGCGAGAATGCCTGTCCGAGAAGCTGTGTTACGCCGGATTCATCCAGTGGATTTTCTGCTGATGCGCCCTTCCTGGAATCATTTGGCTGAATCTTGCTGTTAAGAACAGTAATATGTAAAGTGTTTGAATCGCTTCCTTGCTCCAGCCTGTATTTGATTTTGTCATCGGAAAGATTTTCTATGTTGTCAAATTCAAGTTTTATCTTTAGTTCCCTGGTTTTTTCTGTCCTATTAACGGATGTTCCTTTTATTTTAACGCCCGGCTTTTTTGAATAGATATTTTCAAGATCCCGTTCTTCAACAGGGATATAATTCCTGATTTTATTAAGGGTCGGGGAATTTTTGTAAATCTTTCCAGGCATGGAATATGCAATTACTGCGCTTCCGCTTCCGTTGCTTCGGAGTTTAATCTTTTGTTCAATGTTTATGCAACACGAAAAAATTAACGGAAGGAGAATTAAAATAAAAAAGATTGGCGTGGCTCGAGAGTTTCCCATTTACCTGTCAATGTTTTTAAGTTATCAGATATTTATAAAAAGTCAACGAAATTTAATTAAGTTGACATTAAATTAAAAACTTTTTATAATAAAAACACATTCAGGAGGGTAAAATATGAAGAAGAAGTCCAAAAGCAAACCAAAGAAAAAGAAATAAACAAGCTATATTTTAAATTTTTATTCCCATAGAAAATACTATGGGAATTTTTGTTTTTAATAATTTATATTAAAGAGGCATCTGTTGGAATGAAAGATATCACCAAATGGTCTATAGGTATATTTGATTCCGGTATTGGCGGGATTACTGTCTTACGTGCCATCCGCAGGCTGCTTCCGGATGAGAATATCGTTTACCTGGGGGATACAGCACGGGTTCCATACGGCAACCGATCCCCGGATACTATACTCAGGTATTCAAGAGAGAATACCAGATTTCTCATGGAAAAAGGAATTAAAATTCTTGTGGTTGCTTGCAATACATCCTCTTCAATAGCTCTTGATTATCTCAGGGCGACGCTGCCTGTTTCAGTTGTGGGTGTTGTGGAACCAGCTGCAGCAAAGGCTGTTTCTTTATCAAAAACTGGAAGAATAGGTGTAATCGGGACAGCAGCCACCATCCGGAGCATGGCTTATTTAAAGGCAATTAAACGTCTCCGGAAGAGGACAACCGTAATTTCAAAGGCTTGCCCGCTCTTTGTTCCGCTTGTTGAGGAGGGGTTTATAGACGGCAGGGTTACATATCTTATTGCGGAAAAATATTTAAACGAATTGAAAAAGAAGGATCTTGATGTTTTGATCTTAGGATGTACACACTACCCGTTGTTGACAAAGGTAATACAGAATGTAATTGGTGCTGGCGTTAAACTGGTGGATTCAGGCGAGGAGGCTGCCGGAATTGTTGAAGGTATCCTTGCAGGAGAGGGTATCTTGAACAAAGGCAAAAAGGGCAGGATTGATTATTATGTTACTGATTCAACAAACAATTTTAAGACGCTTGGAAAAACATTTTTCGGTTCAAAGATTAATGGTGTAAAAACAATTGATATTCTGTAAGATAGTTTTGAATGGATAATTTCAGAAAGGCAATCAGAAAAAAGGTATTTGTAATGGATGGGGCAATGGGAACCATGCTTCAGTCTATGGGATTAAGCCCTGGCGAAAGCCCGGAGGAGTTCAATCTGAGAAGGCCGGATCTTATTCAAAGAATACACCGCCTTTATGTGAAAGCAGGCGCAGATATTATTGATACCAATACCTTTGGCGGGAACAGGATAAAATTAAAAGACTTCGGATTAGAGAGCATGGTTTATGATATCAATAGCGCCGGAGTAAAGAATGCAAAAAAGGCTGCGGAGGGCAGGGCTTTTGTTGCCGCTTCCATGGGTCCTACCGGGAAATTGCTTGAACCGCTTGGCGATCTTAGTTTTGAAGAAGCAAAAAAAATATTCATGGAACAGGCAAAGGCGTTTGTTGATGCGGGTGCCGACATTATAGCAGTTGAAACGATGATGGATATACGGGAATTAAAGGCAGCAATAATCGGGATACGGGAAATCTCGGACATTCCGGTTCTCAGCATGATGACCTTTAACGAGGATCTGCGGACATCGCTTGGGACTCCTCCGGAGGTGGCCGCTGTTGTTGCTGACGGATTAGGCGCTGATGTGGTGGGCGCTAATTGTGGTGTTGGCCCGGACAAAATTTTTGAAGTGATAAAGAGAATGTCAAAAGTAACAGTAAAACCTCTGATCTCACAAGCAAATGCAGGGATGCCGGAGCTTCTTGATGGGAAGACCTGCTATCCAGCTACACCTGAAGATATGATCAGTTTTCTGGTTGATTCGGTTGCCATGGGTATAAGAATTATAGGTGGATGCTGCGGCACAACCCCTGACCATATAAAGTTAATCAGTGAAGCGGTGAAGAAGTTACCCCTCCAGCTTGATAACAGGGGAAAACCCGGAGGTGTGTGGATCGCGGGCAGGAGTAAAGCAATTTTTATAGACAGGGAATCCAGTCCGGTTATTGTTGGTGAAAGGATTAATCCTACAGGGAAGGAGAAGTTTATTAATGAATTGCGATCCGGACACACATTGTATGTGCGCGAACAGGCTCAGAAGCAAGAAGAGAAAGGCGCTCATGTTCTTGATGTTAATATAAGCGCCTCACTGGTAGATGAAAAGGAGATGATGGAGAAGGCAATCCTTGCCGTGAATGCAGTTTCCTCCTGTCCTGTGATGATTGACTCTCCCAACCGTGATGTTGTTGAATCGGGACTAAAGGCTGTTGATGGTAAGCCGATAATTAATTCAGTTACAGGTGAAAAGCAGAAGATGGAAGAAATTTTTCCTCTTGTAAAAAAATACGGGACAGCAGTAATAGGCCTTACTCTGGATGAACGGGGCATTCCCGCAAACGTAAAAAAGAGGCTCTCTATTGCAGAGTTGATTCTGAAAGAAGCGGAAAAATATGGCGTGAACGGAGAGAATATCCTGATTGATCCGCTTTCCCTTACAGCAGGAGCAAGGGATGTTAATCCCATGGATACGATAGAAGCTATCCGGGCACTGAAAAAAATGGGTATCAACACAATCCTGGGAGTAAGCAATGTGTCGTTCGGAATGCCGAAAAGATCTTTTATTAATTCGGCTTTTCTTTCAATGGCTATAGGCGCCGGGCTTGATGTTGCAATAATCAATCCACTGGATGAATTTGTAATGGGGCTATTTTATTCCTCCGCACTTCTGTCCGGAAAGGACAGGGGTGGGCAGAATTATATTTCACGGTTTGGCGCAGAAATTTCTAATAATCAGCAGAAGGCTGAAACGGAGAGCAAAAACACTCTTGATAGAATAAAAAATGCAGTCATTAAGGGCAATGAGGATGAAATCGTTTTTCTGGTAGAAAAGGCATTGAAGGAAGGGCATAAGCCGGTGGATATAAGCCAGAGTGGTATGATTCCCGGTCTTGAAGAAATCGGCAGGCAGTTTGGCAGTGGGAGGATTTTTCTCCCGCAAGTAATGCTTTCGGCAGAGGTAGTAAAAAAAGGGTTTGAAAGGCTGAAAAAAGAGTTGGAAGCAAACAAAACACAAAGTATTGCAAAGGTCCTCTTTGCTACCGTAGAAGGGGATGTTCACGATATTGGGAAGAATATTGTTATTGCCATGCTTGAAAATTTTGGGTTTGAGGTGATTGATCTTGGAAAGAATGTCCCGTCAGACAGGATATTGAAAATAGCCAAGGAAGAAAGCGTTGATGTCATAGCACTCAGCGCGTTAATGACCACAACTATGATAAAGATGAAGGAAGTTGTCGGCATGATCAAAAAGCAGAGCCTTAAATGCGTTGTTGCTGTTGGCGGCGCCGCGGTAACAGAAGAATTTGCGGATGATATAGGGGCCGACATGTATGCGAAGGATGCTGTTGAGGCAGTTAATAAGTTCAAGGTGCTTTTTAAATGATAGAAAAAGGTAAAATATATGTTAAAATACCCTGATTGGAATGAAACGCAAACAGATATTGATTATTGATGGCGATGATGCCTTTTCGTCCGGCGTATTGAAAATTTTAGATGAATCCGGGTACGATGTTTTGAGTGTTCAAACCGGAGAAGAAGGGCTGAAACTTGCCAAAAGGATTAAACCCGACCTTGTCCTACTTTCTGTTGAACTGGATGATATGAGCGGATATGTGGTCTGCAAAAAAATTAAAGAGAATGAAGAGTTAAAATCTATTCCTCTAATAATAACGTCAGACAATACAGCTGAGGGTGGTTTTGAAAAACATAAAAAACTCAAGGTTAGAGCGGAAGACTATATAAGAAAACCATTTACAGATGATTTCCTTCTCCAGAAAATAAATAATTTTCTCGGGTTTCATGTGACAGAGGAGGAGTTTTCTCAAATGCAGGAACAGGTGCTTGCAGTCATGCAGGAGAAAGTTGAACTTGAGAAGAAAGTCAGTGATCAGGAGGATATGATAGAAAAACTCAATGAACTTTCAATTACCACAGAAGTGAAAATTAAAAAGTTGCAGGAAGAAAACAGGATATTACTATCCAAGGTTAATTCTTTTAAGGAAAAATATAGTAAGATCAAAGAAGATATTATAAATTATCTCAAAGAGACAGATTGAGCGATCTGTCCTATTCCTTTTTTCAGCATGGGACACAATATATTGAGATGCTGAAACAACAAATATTAATTTCAGAAATCATTTGACATGTTTTCTATCTGGGGTATAAATCAATATTATCTTAATAAAGGAGGATAATTATGGGGTTGCTTACGGGTAAGGTAGCAGTAATTACTGGGGCAGGGCAGGGTATAGGTAAATCTCATGCGCTGGCATTTGCAAAGGAAGGGGCAAAGGTGGTTGTTAATGACCTTGGCACTAACCGCCATGGGGAAGGAACTCCGACAAAAGTTGCTGATGATGTGGTAAAAGAGATAAAGGCTGCGGGCGGTACGGCTGTTGCGAATTATGATTCTGTTGCAACTGTTGCGGGCGGTAAGAATATTGTAGAGACAGCTATAAAGTCCTTTGGGAAGATAGATATCCTTGTCAATAATGCCGGAATATTAAGAGATAAGACCATTTACAAACTGACCGAACAGGAATGGGACTTGGTGATCCAGATTCATCTTAAGGGTACCTTTTGCTGCACGCAACCAGCGATTATGTTCATGAAGGAGAACGGGATTAAGGGCAGAATAATCAATACATCGTCCCTGTCAGGTCTTATCGGCAATTTTGGTCAGTCAAATTATGCCTCAGCAAAGGCCGGCATATACGGATTCACGCGGGTGATAGCCCTTGAGGGACAGAAATACGGTATTACCTGCAATGCCGTTGCTCCTGTGGCAAAGACCAGGATGACCGAAGATCTTCCAATGTTCCAGGGAATGGGAGATGACCTTGGGCCAGAATGTATCTCGCCTATCGTTGTTTATCTTGCTACAGATTTGGCACAGGAGATAACCGGCAAGATTTTTGGTGTTCAGGGAAACAAGCTCTTCATGTATGAAATGAAGATTAACGATGGGGCGGAAAAGGCAAATATATGGACACCGCAGGAGATCCACAATAAAATTGAAGATATCATGAAATGGTAATATATACGGATTGAATCTGTATACAATGATTAAGTTTAAAATTATAAAAGAAGGAGGCGATTAAAGATGAAGAAAATAGTAACACTGTTTTCAGCTATTGGTATTGCTGCGCTACTTATGCTCTCTGCTTGCAAGAAGAAGGAGGAACCTCTGCCACCACCTCCGCCTGTGGCGCCAATGGAGCAGCCGGCACCGGCAGAACAGCCTGCGCCTGAAGGACAACCGGTACCATCAGCGCCAGCAGAACAGGGCAAGTAATTTGTTCTCTGTTATTTGGCAAAAACCCCTTCCAAAAAGAAGGGGTTTTTTGTTTTTATATAACTGTAAAGGAATTTACAAATTATCTTGACAAAAAAGATGAATCATTATAATCAAACAGAATGCAATTGCCTTCTCCTTTTGGGAAATACCTGCTTACAGAATTAATCTCAAGCGGTGGAATGGCGAATGTCTATAAGGCGAAGGCATTTGGTTTCGGCGGGTTTGAAAAAATTGTTGCAATTAAGATCATTCATAAGCATCTGATTATTGATGAAGAATTTTTAAAGATGTTTATTGATGAAGGTAAAATAGCTTCTTATCTCAACCATCCCAACATTGTACAGATTTTTGATTTAGGGAAAATAGATAACAACTATTATATCAGTATGGAATTTGTAGACGGGATTGACTTGGGGGGACTGAATCGGCTGGTCTGGGAAAAAGGGCTGGGATATAATCATTTTGTTTCAGCATACATTATCAGGGAGGTCGCAAATGCTCTGCACTACGCTCATACGAAGAGCGGCGAGGATGGCAAGTCTCTTGAAATAGTGCACAGGGATATCAGTCCGCATAACATTCTTGTCTCCAGGGATGGTATTGTTAAATTAGCCGACTTTGGTGTAGCAAAAGCGAGGTTGCGGTTGTCCAAAACTCATGCTGGTTTTATAAAGGGAAAATATCCGTATATGTCTCCGGAGCAGGTTGGGGGTACAGATCTGGATCACAGGAGCGACATCTTTTCCCTCTGCGGGGTTTTTTACGAGATGGTAACCGGCCGGCCAGCGTTCGCAGGCAATACGGAATATGAGATAATGGAAAACGTGATCAAGTGTATAATTGGTTCGGCTTCTTTATTAAAGTCATCTATTCCTGCGGAAATTGAAAAAATTATCCTGCAGGGTTTGAAAAAAAACCCTGCAAGCAGGTATGCTTCAGCAGAAGAATTGAGAAAGACGCTAACAGAATTTTTGATTAAAAAAGACGGTGGTGATCCGCAGACAGAATTAAAAAAAATGTTTGATGACGAATCGGAATCTGTAACAAAGAAGACAGTTGAAAAAAGCACTGAACCACATACGGTTATGATTAATCATAGTCCAAGTTTAAAATTCTTTGTTAGATTGGGAATGGTATTTATGTTAATGGCGTCAATGGCATCAGGATGGTTTATATATAAATTTTTCATTAAGGATAAACCGACTTCCATGGACAGTGAGATTACATCTGCAATTCCTCAAAAAATAAATAAGAATAATGAAAAAATGCCAGAAGAAAAAATAACAGGCAGCGGCAGCCTTAATATAAATTCTTCTCCATGGGCATATGTATACATTGATGGTAAAAAAATAGGAGAAACGCCCTTGCTTAATATTAAGGTTGAAGAAGGGGGACATTCTTTGTTTTTTGAAAATCCTCTTGCGGAATTAAAACACGAGGAGATAATTACCGTCAAGCCAGGGAAGAACGCTTACATTTTTAAAAATCTTGCGGATTGAACAAAGACATGCCTGCAGCGCCATTAGTTAGTTCTTGATTATTTTATTTCAGGAAAGGTTTTCCTGATAAATTGTGATAGAAGTGGATCTTCTTCTATTGTTTTTGTCACTACTTCTACTATTTTTTTAAGATCTCTTTCTCCTAAACTTTTTCCTATGCCTTCCTTTATAAAGAAGGATGACAAATTTTTTGCTACATCGTGAAAAGTCTTAATCTCTCCATTTCTGATCTCCCTGCGTATTTCATCTACAACCGCTGGCTGGGAGTTTTTGGGAGGTTTTGTTTCGGGAAATTTCACCTTTTTTTCTGCGGTGCTTTTATCAATGTGGGATATTGGGCTATGTCCTCTGAATTTTGAATTAATTTTCACTTTAATTTATTTTATATCAATAATTTATCCATGTCTATTTTTTGTTTTATTTAGCATGGTTAAAAGTTTCTGCCTCCAGATAACAAAAGGCTTTTTGAGCGCGCTGTCTGTAAAGGCCTCAAGGATATGCTGAGCTTTTTCTCTTTCTCCATGAATTAAATAAATCTCCGCCAGGGTAAATGCGGCGAATCGGCTTCTGTGTCTACTGTTAATCGCTCTCTCCGTCCATAACATAGCCCTATAGGTATTTCCGGTTGCCATATAACATCTTGCAATCCCTATCAGCGGGATTTCCGATTCCGGGAGGAGTTCAATACATCCCGTAAATATATCCAAAGCCTCATCCAGTCTGCCGGCAGAAAACAGGATAAACCCAGCTTCAAGAAAAATACTCATGGCTTCTTCTGATAAACCAAGTTTTAATCTAAGCCTCATGCCCTCAGGTTTCTTATTGCGCTCATGGCGGCATCGTGCCGTGCCTTTATAATATTTGAGAGCGTGGTAAACCTCCTTGTTTCATCCTGTATTTCCATCTGCATCATTAGATACTGCATGCCCTTATCCTGCCAGGTGATATTATTCCCAGTTGAAAATCCAGTCTCGCTGAGCATCTGTTCCTTTTTTTCTCCGAGTTTACTTGAACCTGCAACGAATGCTGTGAGCACTGCTCCCCCCACTGTGGGCGGAGCACTCAGTGCGATTGCAGGAAGAACAGCCCCCGCTGTGGCTGAAAGCGTTGCTTTGCCGCCGTCAATTGCCTTTTGAAAGGTTGACTTTCTGTCCTTTCTTTCCGTGCCGGCAACCTTGCTGTAAGAATAGGAAATTCCTGGTATTGCAGGTTTTATCCTTTCAGTCATATTGCACCTCCTATATTATTTATCGTGAGGATTAGTAAATAATTGCGCAGATTTTGGGTGTAGTGGTGCCAGATCGTCTAAAAACTACTTATTTTTTAATAAATTAGCCTCTGTAGAATAAATTATTATAATAGATTGCTTCCGGTCAGCCTTCTGTATGCTTCAAGGTACTTCTCCATTGTTTTTTGGACTATATCCGGAGGTAATTCGGGTGCAGGAGGTTTTCTGTTAAAGTTTATGCTGATAAGGTAGTCCCTTACGAACTGTTTATCAAAACTCTTCTGTGCTCCTCCGGGCTTGTATTCATCCATAGGCCAAAATCTGGAGGAATCAGGAGTCAGCGCCTCATCAATGAGAATAATTTCTCCATCCACAATCCCAAATTCAAACTTTGTGTCGGCGATTATTATTCCCCTGTTTTCAGCATATTCCCTTGCTTCGGAATATATTTTCATGCTTAGTTCCTTTATCTTTTCCGCAGTCTTTTCTCCAACGTTTTTTTTCACCGAATTGAAACCTATGTTTTCGTCATGGGCACCGAGATCGGCTTTTGTTGCTGGTGTAAAAATTGGTTCCTTTAGCCTGTCGGACTCCTTCAATCCGGGTGGGAGTTTTATGCCACAAACCGTACCCGTTTCTTTGTAGTCGCTCCATCCGGACCCGGAAAGGTATCCACGGACTACGCATTCAACTGGGAGTGGTTCTGCCTTCCTGACAAGCATAAATCTTCCTGCCATTTTTTCTCCCTCTTTTTTAAGACGATCCGGGAGGTCTGATATATCTGTGGATATAAGATGATTTCTGACTATATTTTTAAATTTGTCAAACCAGAATTTTGACAATTGAGTTAATACGCTCCCTTTTTGGGGAATTCCGTTCGGTAGAATTACATCAAATGCAGAGATTCTGTCCGTTGCGATTATCAGCAGTTTATCTTCTAACTCATAGATATCCCGCACCTTTCCATGTTTCGGCATTTTTATACCGCGGAGATTTGACTGCAATAAAACTTCGTTTTTCATACTTCCCCTCCATTTGTTATTTATATATTAATTTTGAAACAGACATGATGGAAATTCCAAGTAACAGCGATAACGTGCTGAGTAATTTGGGCTGATTGGGTCTGTGAAGACCAGGGACAATATCCCCGAGGGAGATGTAGATGAATGAACCGGCTGAGAATGCAAGTGCGTATGCGATTAATTCAGGTTTAGAATCTGGCAGGAATCTGTATGCAAAATATGTCCCGAGCGGAATCATTGATACAAAGGCAATATTCATAAACATAGCGGTGTGCCGTTTGAAGCCTTCCTTAAGGAGGAATGTCGTAAGAGCAAAGGACATGGGAAACTTATGGAGCATTATTGCAAAGAAGATCATAAATGTAAGATCTATGACATGCATGCTTGCGCCCAGGGCAATACCGTCCATAAAATTATGTAAAGAGAAGCCGATAAAGGCTGGTATGCCGATGGTATGTTCTTCGCATTCTTCAAGTTCACAGGGATGAATGGTCGCGAACCTTTCTATTCCGAAAAGAAGCAAAATTCCCAGTAATATGAAATATGAGGCTTTTGGCCCTGTTATCTCTATTGATTCGGGCAACATATGGAAAAATGCCACGCCTAAGAGTACCCCTCCGCTCAGATATAGAAAGATGAGGAATCCCTGTCCCGATGGCTTGATTAGGAATGGAATACTTGTGCCCAGGAGCGCAGTCAGAACAATTATCAAAAGATAGAGATTCGCTTCCATTTATACTTTTATCCCGTATTCTTTAATTTTTTTTCGCAGAGTATTTCTGTTAATGCCAAGGATTTTCGCTGTCTTTATCTGGTTGAAACCGGTGTTATCCATGATAGTTTTGAAAAGCGGTTTTTCAACCTGTTCAAGAAATATCTTGTAGAGGCCCTTCAATGTGTCAAGATTTAGTTTTTTAATTATCTGCTTCAATTTTAATTCAACAAGTTCTTCAAGGGCAACGTTATCAATCCTGCGCCCGTCTTTGTAAGGAACAGATTCAATACTGTTCCCGTTAAGTAATCCCCTTGTGGTTTTGTTGAAAAGGTTCTTTATCCATCTCAGTCTTAACATTGCCCTCTCGGTTTCCAGCGGGTTGAGTGGTTTTTTGAGTAAATCAAAAGGCTTTCCCCGGAATGTGGTTATTGCTTCTTCTATCTTATGTGTGGATATTACAATATGAATAAGCGATTCAGAAGAAATAGAAAGCAGTTTGTCAGGGGTAAAATCCAGAGAATTGTTAATAGCCTTGTAATCAATAAAAATGGAGAGGAAATTTTTCTTTTTTACGATCTTAAATAAATCTTCGGCCGAATCAATAATTTTTACATAAAAGTGAGATTTTCTTGCTGCTCTTTTTAACTGGTTACTCAGAGATGAATCATTTGAAAATATAAGAATTAGATTTGATAACACTATAATTTCTCCGGCAAATTAACGATAGAAAGAATATAGCATAACACAATATAATTTCAAATGTTTTTAATCCTTTCCGTAAGTGCAATCTTTTTTTGGACAGATGTTCTTCTGACTTTTTCCCGCTTTTATCAGGAACGGATAGCCGCATACAGGACATTTTTCAGGAATGGGCATTGATTTTATTGTGAATTTGCAATCAGGGTATTTGGAACATCCATAAAAACTCATGCCTCTTTTGCCTTTTCTTTGCAGCAGATCTCCTCCGCATTCAGGGCATTTTACCCCTGAAGTTATAGATTTGATATTTTTGCATTCCGGATAACCGCTGCAGGCAAGAAATTTCCCGAACCGTCCTGATTTTAGCACCATTGGCTTTCCGCATTTGTCACATTTCATGTCTGTGCTTTTATCTTTTTCCGGAACTATATTGCCGTTTTCATCAGTAGTAAAGTTCATTGTGTTTTTGCAGTCGGGGAACTTTGAGCATGCGAGGAATTCCCCATTTTTGCCCCATCTGATGACCATAGTGCCGCCGCATTTTTCGCATTTTATATTAGTTGGAACGCCCTCTGCTTTTAGACTTCGCATGTTTGCTGTGGCGTTTTCAAGGTCTGTTTTAAAAGGGGTATAAAAATTATTCAGGAGAGAGAGCCAATCAATTTTCCCATCTTCAACATTGTCAAGTCCTTCCTCCATTCCTGCGGTAAACTCAACATTGATAAGATCGGGAAAGTTTTCAATAAGCAATTGGTTTACTGCAAACCCCAGGGTTGTCGGCGCGAGCCTGCCGTTCTGCTTCTCCGCATACTTTCTCTCCTGTATTGTGCTTACAATGGCAGCGTAGGTTGATGGCCTGCCAATGCCTTTCTCCTCCAGTTCTTTGACAAGCATCGCTTCTGTGTAGCGTGGCGGAGGCTGCGTAAAGTGCTGTTCATTCTTAATGTCCCTGAAGGAAAGTTCATCCGTCTTTTTCATTTGAGGAAAGGAGACCGCTTTTTCGTCTTCCTTTGTTTCGCTCTCCTTCTCTTCTAACTCAGAATATACTGCAAGAAACCCCTGGAACTTAAGGACTGAGCCCGTCGCTCTTAAAAGGTAATTCCCAGCCGATATATCTATTGAAGTCTGATCGTAAAGGGCTGGCTGCATCTGTGAGGCGACAAATCTGTTCCATATAAGTTCGTAAAGGGCAAAGCCGTCTTTATCCAGATATTCTTTAACCTTTTCAGGCGGGTAATCCATAGATACAGGTCTGATTGCTTCATGGGCTTCCTGTGCGCTTGAACGGGCTTTGTATGTATTAGGTGATTGCGGCAGGTATTGTGTGCCGTATTTTTTATCAATATATTGCCTGACCGAGTTAATTGCCTCGTGAGAGACTCTATATGAATCTGTTCTCATGTAGGTTATGAGCGCAACAGATCCCTCTTCTCCAATATCAACTCCCTCATACAGTTTCTGGGCCAGCAGCATGGTTTTTTTGGGGGAGAACCGCAGCCTTCCGGATGCATCCTGCTGGAGAAGGCTTGTGATAAAAGGCGCCGAGGGATTCTTCCGCCTCTCCCTGGTCTGGACATTTTCAACTATAAATTTCCCGTTCTTTATTTCTTTTGCGATTTTCTCGGTGTCATCTTTTGTGTTTATTTCTAATTTGTTGCCTTTGAATTTGATGACTTTTGTCCAGAATGATTTGCCATCTTTTTCAAGTAAGACCTCTATGGTCCAGTATTCCTTTGTTTTAAATTCCCTTATTTCCTTTTCCCGTTCGCATACAATCTTTAGTGCAACGGACTGGACTCTGCCGGCGCTTAATCCGATCTTTACCTTCCGCCAGAGAAGCGGACTGATTTTGTATCCAACGAGCCTGTCCAGTATTCTCCTTGCCTGCTGCGCATTGAATTTTTTTTCGTCCAGCGGCATTGGATTATTGATGGCATTAAGAACCGCCTTTTTCGTTATCTCATTAAATGTTGCCCGCCATATCTCCATTTTTGGCTTTCTGATTTCCTCAGCTACGTGCCAGGCAATTGCTTCCCCCTCCCTGTCAGGATCCGGAGCAAGAAAGACCTTCTCTGCTTTTTCTGCGCTTTTTTTCAATTCCGAAAGGACTTTCTTTTTCTGCGGAATGACAATGTAAGTCGGTGTGAAGTTATTCTCAACGTCAACGCCCAGCTTGCTTCCAGGCAGATCCTTCACATGCCCCATGGATGCCTTTATTTCAAAATCCTTGCCGAGGAATTTCTTGATGGTTTTGACCTTGGCAGGCGATTCAACTATGAGTAAATTTTTTGCCATCTATGTACACCTCAGTTCAAATATCTTTCCGGCGTGCTGAGTCACAACCCCCTCAATCTCCAGTTTTGTCAGGATGCTTGTGACGCTGGATGAGGGCAGATTGGATTCTCTTATTATAATATCAATCTGTTTCTTGCCGCCTTTTAATGTTTCCACGACGTTCTTTTCGTCTGGATCCATTTTTAATTCTATCTGGACTTTCTTTTTAGGCAAATTTTTTCTGAATGTTCCAAGTTCCTCCAGTATATCATCTGCGTTCTCCACAAGCTTTGCGCCGGATTTTATTAATTTATGGCAGCCCGAGTTTTTTTCTGATGTAACTCTTCCTGGTATTGCAAAAATCTCCCTTCCCTGTTCAATGGCAGATTCTGCTGTAATGAGCGAGCCGCTGTCAATGCCTGCTTCAATCACGACAACCCCAAGACTCAGTCCGCTTATTATCCGGTTCCGCTTTGGGAAATTCTCCCTCAGGGGCTTGACGCCGGGCGAAAATTCCGAAACAGCAAGTCCCCCTGAACAAACCTGTTTATAAAGGGTTTTGTTAAATTTAGGATAGACGATATCTATGCCGCATCCGAATACAGCGATTGTTCTTCCCCCAGCTTCAAGTGTTGCTGAATGAGCTTCCGAATCTATTCCTGCTGCAAATCCGCTCACTATTGTTAATCCTGCGCCACAGAGATCCTTTGCCAACATTCTTGCTACTTCCCTTCCGTATGGAGTCGGTTCCCTGCTGCCAACCATTGCAATACATTTTGTGTTCAGGTATTCAACATTGCCAGCTGTGTAGAATATGACCGGCGGATCGTATATGGTTTTGATCATTTCTGGATATTCTCTTTGCGCTCTTGTGACCACCCCGAAATTATGCTTGTCCAGGAATTTTATCTCCCTTTCTATTTTAGCCCAGTCGTTGAATTTTTTAATCATTTCTGCTAATAAACGGGAAAGTCCCCCCATACAAATAAGTTCATCTCTGCCGGAACTGAAGACCTCAGCAGGGCTTTTAAATGCTTCAAGCAGTCTGGCTATTCTGACTGGACCAAGTCCAGTGATCTCATTAAAGGCGAGCCAATATTTCAAATCATCCATTACCACAAGGAACTGATTCTAATGCCTGAGGGTTTTTGAGTAAAGATATATTTAATTCTATGAAGAGGAATTAATGATTTTGTTTTTGTGGATCAAAATGGAAATAGTGCCTATGCCGGCAAATTGGATAAGCAGCCTCAATGGATCCAGAGAGACTGCCGGAAGAAGATATACGAGCCGCTCTGTGAATATGCCCGTGAGAACTACGAGTGCTGTAATAAAAACGAGCGGGGGATTTGATTTGACCCTTCTGGACAGCAGGATTAAGAAGGGAACGGCAAAAAGCTCTATCAAAATTGAATACGATAGCGTTCTCATGTATGGCAGAGAAATCCTCTTTACAAGAAAGGATATCTCTTCAGGCAGGTTTCCGTACCAGATAACGAGATACTGGGAATAAAAGAGTCCTGCCCAGAGCAGGCTGAATCCGAAAAGCATGGTTGCTGTATCAAAGAGCGTTCTTCCCACCGGCTGGATGTTTTTTCCGGCAGCCTTTCGTGAAATTATGAAACAGAGTATGGCGGCAACTGCGATGCCCGAATAAAGCGATTCAACAAAATGGTAACCGCCGAAGAGTGTGCTGTACCATGGATATTCCAGGGGCATAACCCAGTCAAATGCCACCATAGACTGAGAAACCACAAAGAAAAACAGGAATATGACTGCGTAGAAGTTTTTTCTATTTCCTTCCCGACGGGATTCTATTGCGAATTTTCTGCCCGCGACATAAAGAATCAAGAGTATGATAAAATTGCGCGCTCCGAAGAAGTTTTTATTGAACCACACCCCGCCGTCTGAATACCACGGATAAATATCCACTTGAAAAAGCAGAAAGATGAAAAAAACAGACAGCACAAAAAGCATTGGATAAAAGGAAAGCAGTGCATTTTTAACAGGAAGGATCCATTTCCCCTTTGATAATTCGGCAGCGGCAACAAAGGCAATGCACCCGTCAACTAAGGATTTCCAGAATAGAAGCGTAAGCAGCAACGACCCATCGCCCCTTTGCCTGAAGAGGCTTTCAGTTATAAATAGTATCCCTGCGATTATTGCTGAAATCCTGATGACATTCCGTGTGTTAACTCTTCCCTGATCCATCTACTTTTCCCCGTTTTTAACCAGGATCACAAACTGTTTGTCATAATCTACCGGGTCAATTATCTGCTTCAGAACAGGAAGTTTTGAGAATAACAGAAATCCAAAGAAGGTTGCAAGCGCTCCGAAAAGAATCGTAAGTTCAAAGGCTATAATTACAAAAGCAGGAATGGAAACTACTGGTTTTCCGCCAACATTAATCTTCCAGGAAAGAGTAGTATATATAGG
>DATBWZ010000126.1:0-31508 GCA_036514535.1 bacterium | reverse complement strand
AGGGTGTCCATGCAAGTCCGGTTGCAACACCTATTTCATCTTTTTTAAGGATTCCTTCCTGATAGAACTTAATTGGTCCGAGATACTGGTTAAGATTCTCCTCTGTTATTTTTGCGAGTTCCTTCATTCCTTCCGCCTTTTTTCTTGCTACTTTCCGGCATATTGATGCAACTTCGCGCTCCAAATTCCTGAGCCCGGACTCCATTGTGTAGTTATTTATTATTTTTTTCAACGCGCCATCTTGAAATTGAATATTGTCCTGCTTCAATCCATTATCCTTGATCTGTCTCGGTATGAGGAATTTTTTGGCAATGAAAATTTTTTCTTCTTCTGTATATCCTGGGATCTGAAGAACTTCCATTCTATCTTTTAGTGCACTCGGAATAGGGTCTATAAGATTTGCGGTGGTTATAAACATAACTTTTGAAAGATCAAAAGGAACATTCAGGTAATGATCGCTGAAAGAGTGATTCTGCTCGGGGTCAAGCACTTCAAGGAGAGCGGAAGACGGATCGCCTCTGAAGTCTGTTCCGATTTTATCAATTTCATCCAGCATAAACACGGGGTTGTTTGACCCTGCCTGTTTTATCCCTTGAATTATTCTTCCCGGCAGTGCGCCGACATATGTTCTGCGGTGTCCTCTGATCTCGGCTTCGTCCCTCATGCCTCCCAAAGAGATCCGGACAAACCGTCTGCCCATAGCCTTTCCGATAGATCTTCCAAGTGAGGTTTTACCTACCCCAGGCGGTCCCACAAAACATAAGATCGGTCCCTTTGTTTTTTTCTGAAGTTTTCTTATAGCAAGGAATTCAAGGATCCGGTCCTTTACCTTTTCAAGATTATAATGGTCATCATCAAGGACCTTTTTCGCTTTTTTAAGATTAAGATTATCCTTAGTAGAAAAACCCCAGGGTAGTTCAATAACCCAATCAATATACGTTCTTATTGTTGTTGCTTCTGCTGAATCCGGGTGCATTTTCTCAAGCCGGTTAATCTGCTTTAATGCTTCCTCTTTTATTAAGGGCGTGAGTTTTATTTTTTCTATTTTTTCCCTGTACTCCTTTGTTTCCTGTGCTCTATCGTCCAGTTCCCCGAGTTCCTTGCGGATGGTTTCCATTTCCTGTTTGAGAAAAACTTCCTTCTGCATTTTGCCTAATTCTTCTTTTGCTTTGTTCTGAATATCCTGTTGAACCTTTAGAACCTCAAGTTCTTTCCCAAGAAATTCATTAATCTTGTTCAATCTTTTAACAGAGCTCTCAATCTCAAGTATCTGCTGCGATTCGTCAGTTTTTAGCCCGATGTTTGATGCAATTATATCGGCTAACCGGCCTGGCTCTGTAATGTTGTTTATCGCTGTTATAAGATCTGGCGGATAGGGCTTTCCGAGTGAGAGCATTTTTTCCATTTGTTCCTTAACAGTTCGCATTAATGCTTCTAATTCAACGTCTACCTTGATAGGTTCATTTTCTTTGAACCCCTTTATTTTAACAATAAAGATAGGGGATTCTTGGATAAAACTCTCTACGGAAGCTCTGACGAGCCCCTGAATAAGCACCTTTACCCTCCCGTCCGGCATTTTCAGCATACGGAGGATACTGGATACAGTGCCCACGCGAAACAATGAGGATGCTGGCGGGTCTTCATCCGTTACATCCTTCTGTGCGGATAGAAAGATCAGCCGGTCTTTGTTTAAAGATTCGTCTATTGCTTTAATGGATTTTTCTCTTCCTACAAAGAGGGGTATTATAATGTATGGAAAAACCACGACATCCCTTAAAGGCAGCAGTGGCATGGTCTCGGGGATTTTGATCTGTTCTTCTTCCATTTTTACTTCCTCATTCATAGATCCTCCTCTTTGTTAAGTTCCTCAACTGAAAGTTTTTTGGCCCTGCCTCTCCGGTCCTCAATCTTTGGAATCGTTATTGTAAGTAAACCATCTTTAAGAGTTGCCTTTATCCTATTTGTATCACATGGGCTGTTAATTTCAATCAGCCGCTTCACCTTGCCGAAACCGCGTTCCATGCAAATATAATTTAGTACAGGTTTGCCGGTTTCCTCATTTCGTTTAATCGCCTCTATCTGTAACCCTTTGCCGATTACAGAAATATCAATATCCGGGTTCTTTATTCCTGGCAATTCCATTTCAATGCAGATCATTTCATCTGTCTCATATATGTCTAAAGAGGGAAGAATTTCTCCGTTACGGGAGACGGGTCTTTCAATTTTTTCAAAAAATTCCGCAATCTGTTTTTCAAGATTTTCGTAAAATATTTCAAACATATCAATGTTATGCCGTTGTGCCATATCGCCCTCCTGAACCCTTTACTATTCTACCTGAAACTGTTATCTATAATAGTTATTTTTCCATTCTTTACTCTAAGGATATAAAAATCTCTTGAGGTTTCCCCATTTTGCAGGATTGATATATTCCCTGTGATACCGGTGAAGTTCTGAGCGTTCAGCAGTGTTTTCATAACTCTTTCGCGGTCTGCTCCGCTTCTTTCTATAACATTTATAAGGAATTTTATTACATCATATCCAAGCGCAGAGAAGATGTCGGGGTCTTCCTGATACTCCTGTCTGTATCTCTCAACAAAATAATTAACCTCTGTTCCGCCTGCATTTATAATAAATGCATCAAGAAACACGCTGCCCTCAGCTTCCTTTTTTGCATAATTCATGAGAGCCTCATTATTCCATCCGTTTGTTCCGAGTAGCTGAATTCCGTAGATGTCATAATAAGGGAGGTAAAGAAGAATAATGGATATATTCCTGTATGTATCGGGTATAAAAAGAGCATCAAAATCAATTAATGGAGAGGGCTTCCATTCTTTTTTTTTCAAATTCTTCGGCACGGTTTTTAGAAACTCAAGCCATTTTTCTTTCTCATCCATTCTTGTGTCAAGATAGTAAAGTCCAACGAGTTTTTTTATCTCATCGGAAAATTCTTTTTTATTTGGTTCATATCCTTCCACCCCGGTCACAACTCCGCCATTATTTAATACTTCATCCCAAAACGCGTTCATATGCTCTTCGCCATAAGGTGTTCGCGGATATAGAATTGCGAATTTTGTAAGGTTCAGTTGCTTTATTGCATACCTTGCTATGGATTTTGCCTGAGCTGAATTTGTTGCTCCAAAGGAGAATACATAGTTTCCTATCTGATTGACGGTATTCCTGTTGCTCAAATGGAGCAGGGGGATGCCAAGTATTTGCGCTCTGACTCCGGCAGCTTGAGACGTGGATGAGAGAAGCGGCCCCGCTATCCCCACTACATTGTGGTCTCGTACGAGAGAATCTACATCTCCGGCAGCGGTTGAAGGAATCCCATGCGAATCCTTGACTACCAGGGTAAATTTCCCTTTTTCGTCCTTTGAGAATAAATTCATTGCTAGTATTGCTCCCTTAAGCACCTTCTCTCCGTAAAAAGAAAAGTCTCCGCTAAGAGGGAGTATAAGCCCTATCCTGTCAGATTCGGTACGCCTTTCCCTTTCAAGGGCATCAAGGACATGCTGGGCAGTTTCAAGAAACTCTGGATCATCAAAATAATCAATAACTAATTCAGCGTACTTTTTTGCTTCCGATCTATTTCCCTTTTCCATGTTTTCTTTGGCGAATTTAATGTAAATATCTCCGCTCGGGAATTCCGCATGAAAAATGGTGCTGACTTGAGTTAATTCGTCCCTGGATAATTCCGGCAGGATTAGTTCCCTTATGGTAGTTTCTACATGTTTCCGTAACGAGAGGGTATTGGAGAATTTCCATGCCTCCATGAAGTGGAGGAGGGCGTTAAATCGCTCATGGGAATAAAAATAAGATTCGCCTATTAAATATTCAACCTTTGCTCTGTCTATGTCTTTATATGAAATGAGTCCCTGCAATGTTCCTAAAGCTGAACTGAAATCCCCCAATCTAATAGATGTTGCCGCTAATCCCATAGCCGCTTTTGCCTTGAGATAACCAGCGGGATACCTCTTTAAAAATTCACGGAAGGTCTCCTTTGCTTTCTCGTACTTGCCGGTTTTCCAGTAAACATTTCCTATGCCAAATAGCGCATCTTCGGCGAGAGCGGATGCTGGATATTGTTTAAGGAATGATTCGTATCCGCGTTGTGCTTTTGCATATTCTCCGGCAGCTAAATACTCATTATATATATTTAGTTCTCCGTACTCAGGCATGGTCTCGCGCAACGGAACGCTCTTTACGCAATATAAACACACTAAAACGGCAAGAAGAAATATTTTTTTCATATATAATTACTATTTACTGGAGAATGCGCGATATTACGTCCAGAACCCTTTTCGCCAGGTCATCAGGATTAGAACTATTTCCCTTATTTAGATACGCTGCTGGTTTTATAAAATCCAAAAATTTTTTAAAATTTTCATCACATCTGACCACTGAGAAAAAAAGGATCGGGGTTTTGAATTTTTTTCCAAAACTCTCCTCAAGCACTCTGAAGGTCTTCGCTGCATTCACACCGTTGATCTGAGGCATGTTTACATCAAGGATTACGATGTTAAAAGGCATATTTTTCTTGAGTCTGTCCGTGATCGTGGATATAAACTCTTTTCCATCAGCGCAACCTACTACGGATTTTGATATCTTTTTTGTAATCAATAGTTCGCTTACAAGGTTTCTAAGTACCGCAGAATCCTCTGCTATTACGATCATGTCAAGCGATTTTTTTTCCTGAAGATCTTCTTTTTCAAGGACGAGCCCGCAGAGGGAACAATGTGATTTTTCCTCTCCCATGTGCAGCATTACAAAAACCTCAACATCTTCGCCGCAGCTTGGACAATAGGCTTTGGGCATCTTTGATACAGGCATTTTTACTCCCCTTTTAGTAGATTCTTAACTTTTGATAAAAATTTGTTTCTTTCCGGCATAACATCTTCGCCGCCTAATTTTGCGTATTCCTCAAGGAGTTCTTTCTGTTTTTGGGAAATGCGGGTTGGCATTTCAATAAGTATCCTCACCAGGAGATTTCCCCTTCTGTGGGCGCCATGATAGTTGATGCCAAGCCCCTTTATTTTTATTATTTTATTATGCTGCGTCCCTGGCGGAATATTTACATTCTTTATGCCGTCAAGTGTAGGAACATCCACTTGAATCCCCAAAATTGCCTGGGTGAAGCTTATGGGAATCTCACAAACTATATCCATGCCGTCTCTGCTAAAAAGGGGATGTGATTTAACTCTGATATTAATCAAGAGATCCCCGCTGGGGCCGTTATTTCTTCCCTCAGCTCCGCCACCTCTAAGGCGCAGATATGAAGTATCCTCAACGCCAGGAGGTATGGTTACATTCAGGGTATCAATTTTTTCCACTGTTCCCCTGCCGGAACAGATATGACATGGATCTTTAATAAGGAATCCGGATCCGCCGCAATGATTGCAGGTAGTTGAAATAGTCAAAAATCCCTGTCTTACTACCATTGTTCCATGGCCATGACAGGAGGGACAAGTGTCCGGTTTTTTCCCTGGTTCAATCCCTTTGCCGTTGCAAACACTGCATTTTATTAAACGAGGAACCTTTATTTCCTTTTCTGCTCCAAAAACTACCTCTTCAAGTGTAAGTAAGACTTCGCAGGTCAGATCGTCTCCCCGTTCCGGACTGGCTCTTCTTCCGCCGAAAAACTGATGAAATATTGAATCAAAAAGGTCAAACGGGCTTTCAAAATCCGCCCCGGAAAAAATATCCGAACCTTTCGTTGTTCCATATCTGTCATACATTGCCCGTTTTTCAGGATCGCTGAGAACCTGGTAGGCTGCAGAGATCTTTTTAAACATTTCTTCTGCAGTTGCATCGCCTGGATTTCTGTCGGGATGGTACTGAAGGGCAAGTTTTCGGTAAGCCTTCTTTATTTCATCCTGGGTAGTATCAGGAGAGATCCCCAGTATATGATATAGATTTTCTTCTTGTTCAGGCTGTAAGTTCATTTTATTTCCCCTTCTATTTTTTGCGAAACTTTTGAATAAACAATCTCGGCGATTTTGTGGGCATACTGTGCCAGTTCATCAACAGCATGCTGAATTACACCTGGCTCCCTGCTGTCCTTTAATGCGGTTTTCAATTTTTCCAAACCATTCTCAATGGCGCCCCTGTCCTGTTCACTCAATATTGACCCGAATTCATCCAGGGATTTTTTTGTAGAATATATAAGCCCATCCGCCCTGTTTCTTATATTTGCAAGGTCCTTTCGTTTTGTATCGTCCTGCATATAGGCATCGGCGGCCTTAAGCATCTTTGACACCTCCTTCTCGCTGAGCCCGCTTGAGGGCGTTACTACAATTGATTGTTCCCTGCCGGTACCCAGATCTTTTGCTGTTACATGCAGAATGCCATTTGCATCTATTTCAAAGGTTACCTCTATTTGAGGAACGCCGCGGGGTGCAGGCGGAATGCCAATGAGCTTAAATCTGCTAAGACTCCTGTTATCGTCAGCCATCTCCCTTTCTCCTTGGAGCACATGGATATTAACAAAATCCTGATCATCCTCCGCGGTCGAAAATATCATTGTTTTTCTGGTAGGAATGGTTGTATTCTTTTCTATGATTTTTGTAAAAATGCCGCCTTGCGTCTCAAGGCCGAGGGATAGAGGAATAACATCCAGCAAAACTACATCCTGCACATCTCCTTTGAGAACTCCCGCCTGAATTGCCGCCCCCATTGCAACTACCTCGTCGGGATTGACATTCTTTGTAGGAATCTTTCCAAAAATTGTTTTTACCTTTTGTTGAATCAGTGGCATACGCGTCATTCCCCCGACAAGAACCACCTCGTCTATCTGTTCAGGCTTTAATTCCGCGTCTTTCAATGCCAAAGCGCAGGGCTCCTCAAGTTTATCCACGAGATTTTTTACCATAGATTCCAATTGCGTTCTTGTTATTCTTGTAGCGAGATGTTTTGGTCCGGAAGAGTCGGCGGCAATGAATGGCAGATTTATCTCAGTCTCCTTAAGGGTTGATAATTCGCATTTAGCTTTTTCTGTTGCCTCCTTAAGCCGTTGTAGCGCCATGCGGTCTTTTTTTAGGTCAATTTTAGTTTTATTAAGGAAATCATCTACTAAATAGTCCATAAGCGCCAGATCAAAATCCTCTCCGCCAAGAAATGTATTGCCATTGGTAGCCTTAACCTGGAAAACACCATTATCCAGTTCCAGAATTGAAATATCAAATGTTCCTCCACCAAGGTCAAAAACAGCGATCTTTTGGCTGTTGTTTTTGTTAAACCCGTAGGCAAGGGATGCTGCTGTGGGCTCGTTTATTATTCTTAATACATTTAACCCGGCGATCTTTCCGGCATCTTTTGTTGCCTGCCGCTGGGAATCGTCAAAATATGCCGGAACCGTAATTACCGCGTCCTCTATTTTTTCTCCAAGATATTCTTCTGCTGTTTCTTTCATCTTTCTCAGTATAAAGGCTGATATCTCCGGCGGACTCATCCTTTTGGAATTCACCTCTACCCAAGTATCCCCGTTTTTGTGGGCGATTATCTTAAAGGGGCAGATAGAAAGACTCTTTTGTACCTCCGGAACGGAAAATTTTCTCCCGATTAACCGCTTGATTGCAAATACAGTGTTCGCCGGGTTTGTAACAGCCTGCCTTTTGGCGAACTGTCCAACGAGAATCTCTCCTTCATCTGCAAAAGCGACCATTGATGGGGTTGTCCGCATTCCTTCAGGATTGGGAATAACGATGGGCTCCCTGCCTTCCAGGACTGCGACGCATGAATTTGTTGTACCAAGATCAATTCCTATAACTCTACCCATCTTCGCCGCCTTTATCAATGTGTTTTATTTTTTCCGTATTTTCTACGGCTGTCTCAACATCCATATTTTTCACGCTGGAGTCATTGTCTGCAACGGTTATTTTCTTTGAGATTAGAACCTTTGATGGCCTCAGAAGCCGGTCCTTTAAAAGATAGCCTTTTTCAAATTCCTGAACAACGGTCATTGGCGGAATATCATCCTTTTTCACTTCTCCCAGCGCCTCATGATAAGCAGGATTAAACTCCTTGTTTATGGAATCAATCTCCCTGACGCCAACCTTTTCCAGCACGCTCCGGAATTTCTTTGAGACGAGACGGATACCATCCAAAATTGTTTCATGGATTGGCTGTTTTTTCTCCAGTTCGCTGATGGCACGATCTAAACTGTCCTGAACAGGGAGGAGTTCGTTGATAAACTTCATTAACCCGTAATTGAACAATTCTGCTTTTTCCTTTTCTGTTCTTTTTTTAAAGTTGTCAAGATCGGCAAGCGCCCGCAGGTATTTGTCCTTCATCTGGCTGATCTCCGTTTCTTTTTCAGAAAGTAATTTTTCAAGCGTTTCTACTGTTGTTGGCGGAGATTTTGATGTATCCTGCTCCGGTGTTTCCTGTTCCCCCGACACGGCGGATGGATTTTCCTTGTTTTCTTTGTCTTTCAATTCTTTTTCTTTCATTTTCAAATACAATCTTCTATACCATCAGTTCAGAAATCAGATTAGAAGTAAACTCAACGAGCGGAACAGCCCTTGAATAGTCCATCCTCAGCGGCCCAACCACAGCTACGGCTCCAATAGGCCTGTCAGCCGTGTTGTATGGTTTTGCTACAAGAGCGCAGTCCTGAAAGCCGTCTACTCCGGACTCGGCACCCAGCATTATATTAAGATGTCCGGATTTCATAATCTTGTCAAAGAGTTGAATCAGGATAAACTTTTCATCAAGTATTCCCAGAAATCTCCGTACCTTCTCTATATCGGAAAACTCCGGCTGGAACAGCATTTTGTTCTGCCCTTCCATGTAAATGGAATCCATCCGGGCATTCTTTTCATTTTCGGCATTTTCAATATCAGACTGGATTAATGAATCTACCAGCAGTTTTTCCTGTTCAAGTTCATTAATCAACAGTTTTCTTGCTTCGTTTATGGACATGCCCCTGAATCTTTTGTTGAAGTACGAAGCAGCGCTATTCAGCTCTTTCTGGGTTATTGAATTTTTTATTGTCATAGGAATATGGCTTATATCTCCGCTTTCGGAAATAAGAATAGCAAGAAGCCTTTCATCCCTTAACTTAATCAGTTCAATCTGCTTCAGGCTTGTATTATCCACCGGTGGAGCAAGGAGCAGGCAGGCATAATTTGATATAATTGAAAGAATTTTTGGTATTTCCCTAAACATAAGACGGGGTTCATTTCTGAATGGCACAATCATCTTTCGTATAAATATGCGTTCTTCAACAGGCGGCATAATGTTTTTCAGCAAGGAATTTATGTAGTATCTGAACCCTGTGAGGGTTGGAAGCCTGCCTGCGGAAGTATGCGGTTTTTTTATGTAACCTTTGCCTTCCAGATCAGACATGACATTTCTCACAGTTGCAGAACTCATATTTATGTGGCTGTTCCTTGCTATTGTGGCCGAACCCGCTTCACTGCCGGTGCGGATGTAATTCTCCACTATTGTGTAAAGTATCCGTTCCTCTCTCCCCGAGAGGGTATCTGTGTTTGTTTTAATAGTAATTTTCATTTAATCCTATCTTTTTATTATATAATACTGTATTAAAAATTGTCAAGAAAGAGCAATCCGCTGATGTTCTGTCAGTTCCTTAATTCCTTTTTTTGCAAGATCAATCAGGGCTGTCAGCTGCTCTATGGTGAAAGGGGATTGTTCCGCAGTTCCCTGCACCTCAACAATCTTTTGTGCGCCTGTCATCACAACATTAAGATCAACCTCTGCGTGAGAATCCTCATTGTAGTCCAGGTCAAGGAGATGTTCGCCGTCAACAATACCTACACTTACTGCGGCTACAGAGTCCAGCAGGGGATCATCTATAATTACGTGATTTTTAAGGAGATAATTAACGGATTCTTTCAGGGCAATAAATCCTCCGGTTATGGACGCTGTTCTTGTGCTTCCGTCTGCCTGAAAGACATCGCAATCTATCCAGAGCGTTCTTTCTCCCAGCGCCCTGAAATTAACTACTGCCCGCAATGCCCTTCCTATTATCCTCTGAATCTCCTGCGACCTTCCGTCCTGCTTGCCTCTGGTGGACTCCCTGGGTTTTCTCTGCGAGGTTGCCCTGGGAAGCATGGAATACTCTGCTGTTACCCATCCCCGGCCGGTATTCTTCAGGAAGTCAGGCACGCCATCAATGACTGTAGCAGTGCATATTAACTTTGTATCCCCCATCTCTACCAATGCGGAACCCTCTGCATGTTTTATAAATTTTGTCTCAATTTTAGGTTTTCTTATTTCATCTGTTTTTCTATTTCCTCTTCGTATCATAATATTCCCCCGGAAATCTTATTTACAAAGTTCAATATACCACGGCATAAAACATCTGCAACTATTTCCCGATATTTATAATCTTCAAGAAGCTTTGCCTCTTCATCGTTTGAGAGGAATCCTATCTCCACCAATATCCCCGGCTTTCTGGTGCCAGAGAGTATATAGAATGGCGCCTGTTTCAATCCTCTCTTTGTATCAAGCGTTTTTTCTGCCTCAACGTATACTGTTTCAGCAAGGCTTTTGCTTGCTGTTACAATGGATGTCCTTTCCACCGCCTCAGCAATTGCCTGCACAATGTTAATCCCCTGTTCCCCATCTGCGCCCGTATTTTCGCGTTCAACCAGACTGAATGTCTCTTCGTCGCTTGGCTCAGAGCTCAGAAAAAATACCTCAAAGCCCTTTGCCAGATTATTTCGGGAGAAATTTGCATGAATGCTTATGAAAAGAAGCGCATTGCTTCCGTTCGCAATTCCAACCCTGTAAGGGAGGGGCAGGGTGTTATCATCGGTTCTTGTATAAATGACATCAATGCCATAATTGCCAAGAATTTCCCCCATGGCCTTGGCTATATCCAGGACAATGTCTTTTTCCCTCAGCCCTGTGTTGCTTGCGGTTCCGGGATCATCCCCGCCATGTCCTGGATCAATAAGAATGCTTGGTTTCTGTGGGGTTGTTAATCGGGGCTCATTTATTATTCCGTGAAATGTTTCTGGTGGAATATTTTCAATTTCCAGTAGCCTCGCTTCTGCAAATAATATATAGGACAGCACAATATTCAATGAATCAACAGGAACACAGAGGGAGGAACCGCAGCTAACCGGCATGGTCTCCGAAAACACCTCTTTATCTGTGATTATCTGCCTGCTATCCTCAAAGATGTATGCTGTTTTCCCATTAACAGAGATCTTATGCCTTTTCTTATCCGAATGGATTTTCAATCTTTCGCCCATAGATGCGCTAAGGTCGTCAAGGCTTATGTATGGAGCGCCGTCTTTCTCCATTGCTACAGCAACAATTACAGGATCTGCTGAGGGAATTCTGATTACAATCATTTTATCATTTACCGCGGTGTTCCCTAAGGCAATAAGCAGCAGCATTATTTTCATACGGATATTTTAACACCCGGGAATTTTTTTGCAATTTTGTGATATAATAAAATTATGAAAACCGGCACTGTGAGATTCACCCACTTTCTCGTCATTTCCCTGATTATACATGCAATCCTGTTGCTCTTTGTAACCCTCCGTCTGCCACAGAGGCATTTTAAGAGGGATGAGCCTATTGTATTGGAAAGGCTTCCGGAACAAAGGTTGCCTGCCGCAGAAAGGTTTGCCGATGAGACCCACAGGACGGATAAAGAGCTGCGGCTGCTGCGGGATGCTTCAAGCCCGAGCGGGGTGATGAACCGGGATCTTGCTTATATAACCCCCCCCCATCGGATAGAAGAAACAGATAAACAACTACCAGAAAATAAATATGAAAAAGGAACAACAAAAACTAAACCATACGATATAAAGCAGCTCCTGCCGTCCCACGAATTGATAAATAAGCTTGCCAGGGATTTCAATCCCGGGACCAATGCAGACGCTGAGCCATCAAAGATTATCAGCCTTAATACTACCGAGCTGAAGTATGTTTCATACGTTACTAAAATAAAGAGGCAGATTGATCTTACATTTATTTATCCGGTTATTGCCATTCAACGCGGAGAGCAGGGCTCCCTTGTTTTAACGTTTACGGTTATTGCGACAGGTCAACTTAAGGATATAAAGATTGTTAAAAGTTCTGGTTCCAAAATACTTGATAACGCTGCTGTGGATGCTGTAACAAGGGCATCTCCATACCCTCCCTTTCCGGAAGAATGGCATGAAAAAGAGATTACCATCTCGGCATTGTTTGAGTATATACTCGGATATACCGTTGTTCAGTAGTGGGTTAAGACTTTAATTTGTTCAAATCTTCTTCAGTATTAATATTTGTGAATGAGTTTAATGTCGGGTCAATTTTTAGCAGATCTTCTTCTACTATGTGTTTTGCTCTGATTTTTTTGTAAAGATCGTATATCCTAAAAGATTGTTCTTCAAACAATTTCTCGATCCAGCTTAAGCAGTTTTTTGAGTAGAATGCGTGAAGTGGTTCAAAACCAGTGGATAATTGTGGTACCACCACATCATAATCCTCCGAATAAACGAGAATCTGTTCAATTAATTCTTTTTTCAGATAGGGCATATCGCAAGCGGCCACAAAAATCCCGCTGCCTCTGCAACTTTTTAACCCCGTATATATTCCCGCTAGCGGGCTTGAATGCTCAATAATGTCCTTAACGATCGTGCAGGGCTGGTCAAGAAAAGGGGATACAGATTTGCATACTACAATGGTTTCGCGGAACATTGACATGAACAATTCAACCTGTCTGTCTATGAGCCTTTTCCCTTCTATCTCCAGAAATTGCTTGGGCCTGCCGAGCCTTGAACTTTTTCCGCCAGCGAGTATGGCTCCGCTTACACGATAATAGATCATTTTTACAACACTTTCATTATTTCAATTACTGACTCATAGTGACCAAGTGACGGGAATATGTATGCCCCTTTAACCCTTGGGAGTTTTATTGCGCTTTTTAGTGCTTCTTGGGCTATAAGAATTCCTTCTTTTCGCTGGGCATCTTTTGTGTTTGCTGAAGCCATCCTTTTCATTATAGATGCAGGTATCTGCATTCCAGGCACCTCATTATGAAGGAACTCTGCGTTTCTGTAGCTTGCCAGAGGCAGTATACCAGCGAATATGGGGACCTCTCTGGAATTTTTAATTTTTTTCAAAAAGTTTTCCAGCAATTCCGGATCATAAACAGGCTGAGTAAAAAAGAATTCTGCTCCAGCTTCGGTTTTATTTAGGAATCTTTCTGCTTCAAGATCAATATTTATAGCCCCGGGATTGAATCCGGATCCCACAACGAACGATGTTTTGTCCCCGAGCGGTTTGCTGGCAAAATCCAGCCCACGATTGAGATTTTGCACGAGCCGGATAAGCCCTATGGAGTCAATATCAAAAACGGCGGTTGCATCCGGATAATTTCCCATCTTCGGCGGATCTCCGGTAACTGCAAGCAGGTTCCTGATGCCCAGCGCATTTGCGCCGATAAGATCCATCTGGATTCCGAGCAGGTTCCTGTCCCTGCAAGCGTAGTGAATAATTATATCAATGCCGATATCTCTCAGGAAAATTCCAAGAGCAATGGCGCTCATCCTTGCTACAGCTCTTGGGCCATCGGCGATATTAACCGCATCCACTCCGTTGGCGTGCAGTAATTTTACGGCTTCTACTGCCTTTCCCGGGTTTAATCCATGGGGAGGGTCTATCTCCACGCTTATCAGAAATTTTTTGTTGAGCTTTTCTCCAAA
Source organism: bacterium (assembly GCA_036514535.1). Lineage (GTDB taxonomy): Bacteria > JAMCPX01 > JAMCPX01 > DATBWZ01 > DATBWZ01 > DATBWZ01. Next base: position 17,838 of record DATBWZ010000126.1, on the reverse strand, counting down.
GGGCGTTCTTTTCCCAATGGGAACAGGCTCCTCTATCGCTACATTCTCATCTTTTTTTTCAATAAACTCAATTACCTTTCTGGGGGTGATTGAACGGATAAACTTGTTTGCTTCTTTTATGTGCTCGGGCCTGATTCCGCAGCATCCGCCGACTACGGTTACATTCTTTTGGATCATTCTTCTTATGTACTCGGCAAAATATTCGGGAGTAGTCATGTAGATTGTCATTCCGCGCACGACTTCCGGCAACCCGGCGTTTGGCATTGCGGAGAGCTTTTTAGTTTTGAGATTTGCGGCCATTTTTTCCACGCAGTCAAGGATTCCCCTCGGGCCATTGCCGCAATTTGTCCCCATGATCTGCACGTCCCATGTTTCAATGATTTTTGCGGTCTCATCGGGTGTTGGTCCTGCAAATTTTCCCTCGCCGAAGTACCTGAAAGCAACCTGTGCGGCAATAGGAATGTCTCTGCTGGATTCCCTTGCTGCGAGGTAAGCAATCTCCAACTCCCTGATGTTTGTAAAAGTCTCAAGGAACAGAATGTCAATCCCGGCTCCAACAAGGGCTGAAATTTGCTCTTTGAAGGCACTTCGTGCCTCCTCCTCGGGAAGTATTCCGATTGGCGCAATCTCTCTTCCTGTTGGGCCAACAGATCCGGCAATCCAGCAGGCCTCGCCTGCTGCGCGGCGGGCTAACTCAACGCCCTTTACATTAATCTCTCCGACCCTGTCCTCCAATCCGAACTTTTGCAGTTTTATCCGGTTTGCGCCAAATGTATTTGTCTCTATAACCTCAGAACCCGCCCGCACATAATCTTCGTGGATCTCCTTTATCAGTGCAGGATTTGCAATGTTCAGATTTTCATAGCATTGATTGATAAACACCCCGCGGCGGTATATCTCCGTCCCCATTGCGCCATCGCAGAGTATTACCCTTTCATTAAGCGTATCAAGAAACTTTGCTTTCATGAAATAAACTTTACAATTTTTGAAAAAAATTTTCAAGTTATATTGATTTGAAAATTTAATTCTTCTGTGATATATTAACTAAAAATTCTCTGGAGGCATAATGAAGAGACTGAGTATTGTCACTACAAACCGTATTGAAATATCTGATATAACCGCATTGATCCGCCAGGCAATCAGGGACAGCGGGGTTCTAAGGGGTATCTGCACTATTTATGTGCCCCACACAACATCCGCGATTACAATAAACGAAAATTCAGATCCGGCTGTTAAGGAGGATCTAACTAACATACTTAATAAAGTTGTGCCTGCGGATAACAAGTATCTGCACACAGAGGGAAATTCGGACGCACACATCAAGGCAAGCCTTATAGGAGCGAGTCAGACCATATTGGTTGAGAACGGAAAACCAGTTCTCGGTACATGGCAATCCATATTTTTCTGTGAGTTTGACGGACCCAGAACAAGGAGCGTTCTGGTAAAAATAATAAGCGAGAAATGATGAATGAAGAAGAATAAAGACGCATCTCAGCGGATTCCGAGGCGTTTAATCTGTATTCCTGTGCTTTATGCCACAGAGGGGACGAAGGATTTTGTGGTTGACTATTCCACTGATCTTAGCGAAGGCGGTGTTTTAATACAAACAACCACTCCAATGCCTATGGATACAACGCTTGATCTGAAGTTCAGGCTTCCTGGAGCAATAAAACTTATTGAGGTAAAGGGGAAAGTGATGTGGGCACAGCAATACATCCCGGGCACGCCCGACCTCAATCTGGTCCCTGGAATGGGTGTTAAATTCGTGAACCTTGATGATCGTAGCAAAAAATATATAGAAGCATTTATAAAAAAGGAGAGAGGGACAAGGGTTTTTGAGGATGATATAATAAATGATATCTTGGAAAAAGATAATAATCTGCCCGAAGGTAAAGAGGATTGATTTATGAGGCTGCATTCCGGGCCAATCTCCTTGAATATTTCACTCCTTAACAGATAGCCTCCTCCATCTCGCAAAGAAGGAGGGTATAATAAATCAGATAGGTATTACAGAAAACTTAAAAGAAAGCCATAAAAAATTTCCTTGACAATTTTTCTGATGCTAAATAAACTGAATGAAGATTCATTCATATGCGTGCAGGTAAGGTTATGACAAACAGGGACAATAAATATCTGCGGATACTCCATGCCGCGGGGGTTATTTTTGCAAAAAAGGGCTTCTTCTATGCCAGGGTTACGGATATTGCAAGGGAGGCAGATGTAGCTGACGGAACCATTTATATTTATTTCAAGAACAAGGATGATATACTGATTCATCTTTTTGAAGAAATTATGAAAACGTTTATATCAAAGGCAAAAGAAGAGATTGGTAATATGGATTCACCGCAGGATAAACTGCGGAGATTTATTGAGCTCCACTTCCAGATGTCACAGAAAAATCCGCATGTTGCGGAAGTAATCACTCTTGAACTCCGGCAGAGTAACAAGTTCATGAAGGAGTATAAGAATGTATGGTTCAAGGAATATCTTGATGTAATCTCGTCTATTATCCATGAAGGACAGGATAAGGGGATGTTCAGAAATAATATTCATCCCGGGATTGTTAAAAGAGCGCTTTTTGGCGCTCTTGATGAACTGACGCTCCACTGGTCACTAAGCAAAAAGTACAGTCTGGATGAGTGTCAAAAGGAAATTGAAACGCTTTTCTTGAATGGATTAAAAAAAACATAGATTAAAATTTTTGCTGGAGGTGCAGGAATGGAAATTATCGTATGTATAAAACAGGTCCCTGATACAGAAACTAAAATTAAACTCAAGCCGGACGGATCGGATATTGAAAGCGAAGGAATCAAGTGGATAATCAGCCCCTATGACGAGTACGCGATTGAGGAAGGCATAAAAATCAAGGAGAAACTGGGCGGAACAGTTACCATTGTTTCTCTCGGACCAAAGAGGGCAATAGAGGCGATTCGTACGGGGCTGGCAATGGGTGCTGACAAGGCTATTCATCTCAGTGATCCGGCATACCTGACAGCAGATACCTTTGCGGTTGCAAATGCCCTTGCTGCCGCTATAAAGACCATTCCGCACGACATTATTCTCTGTGGAAGACAATCTATTGACGATGACAGCGCACAGGTTCCCAGTATGCTGGCGGAACTTCTTAGTGTGGGACAGGCAAACTTTGTTATAAAGCTGGAGGTCTCACAGGATAAAAAAGCAATTGCTTACAGGACTGTGGAGGGAGGCGCCCAGGAGGTGCTGGATATTGATCTTCCCGCAGTCATAGCCGTTACAAAAGGAATAAATGAACCAAGATATGCGTCCCTTCCGGGAATTATGAAAGCAAAACAGAAAAAGGTGGATGAACCGGCTCCTTCAGCGCTCAATCTTGACGCTAATGCCGTCGGCGAGAAGGGCGCGAAATCAAAGGTTGTTAAATATGCATTGCCGCCTGAAAGAAAGGCAGGCAAGATAATACAGTCAGATTTTCCTCAGAATGTCCAGGATCTGGTAAAACTGCTCCGGGAAGAAGCCAAGATAATATAAAAAGGAGGTATAGTCATGAGCGGAATTCTTGTTATCGCAGAACAAAAAGATGGAAAGATAAAAAAGGTTGCATTTGAAATTCTCAGTGAAATGCAGGGAATCGCAAAAGATACGGGCTTTGAGTTAAACGCATGCCTTATTGGAAATAATGTCAGCGGGTTAGCCGATCAGCTTGCACAGTATGGAGCGCAGAAGGTATTTGTTGTTGATAATCCCTCTCTTGCCCAGTACAACACCGAACTCTACACCGCAGCAGCGGCAGGCGCTGCGGATGCCGCAAAACCGCAGGTTCTTCTCGGTGGAGCCACAGTTGCCGGCAAGGACCTGATGCCGAGGCTTGCCGCCAGGTTGAAGACAGGATTGCTTTCCGATTGTGTTTTAGTTAAATTGAATTCAGATAAAAAATTTGTTTTTCAGAGGCCCATATATTCTGGAAAAGTAATTGCTGACTCAGTCTGTGCCTCCGATATTGCCGCTGCTACAATCAGGCCTAATGTTTTTTCTCTAAAACAGCCGGATGCTTCCAAAAAAGCCGAGGTAGTAAAGGTTAATGTGGATGTCGCCAGCATAAAGCCGAGAGTAAGGGTAAAAGAGATTATAAAGGCGAAGAGTGAAAAGCCCGATCTTACTGAGGCATCTGTTATTGTTTCCGGCGGCAGAGGAATGAAAGCAAGGGAGAATTTCAAAATTATTGAGGAACTTGCGGATGTCCTTGGTTCTGCTGTAGGTGCATCAAGGGCTGCGGTAGATTCTGGATACGCAGATCCATCGCAGCAGGTAGGGCAGACTGGCAAAACAGTTAATCCAAGCCTGTACATTGCGCTTGGAATTTCAGGAGCAATCCAGCACCTTGCAGGAATGAGAACGTCAAAAGTTATTGTAGCAATAAACAAGGATCCGGAGGCTCCGATCTTCAAGGTTGCAGATTATGGCATCGTTGGGGACCTTTTTCAGATTGTGCCGGAACTTACAAAAGAGTTTAAGAAGTTGCTTGCTGAATAAATATAACTGTGATGGTTATAAAAATTTTTGCGGGGGCGTAAATCCGACGTCCCCTCAAATTAAATTAATGGGACTAAAAAATAGAACACGGGAGTGGGAATTATGAAGACAATAATATTTTCTATTTTATTTTTGGTTTCGTTTGGGTTTTTCATCAGGACAATAATTCGCCTTGTGAAGCGTCTTCTCCTTGGCAGCTATGAGGGGCGCTTTGATAATATTCCATTAAGGATAAAGAATTTTTTTAAGTATGCGATCTTTCAGTTCAAGATGCCCCGCTATCCACTTGTTGGGATTGCGCACATATTTATATACTGGGGCTTTCTGATAATTGGTCTGGCGTCAACAGAATACATAGGTAAGGGGTTTTATGAGGGTTTTCATCTGCCTTTTCTTACGGGCAATGCGCATCTTTATTTTGAGTTAATGGAAGAAATTGTAGCATCCTGGGTTGTAATTGCGATAACGGTCGCATTTTTCAACAGGCTATTCATTCGCCCGAAGAGGCTTGATTTTGAATTTGAAGGTTTTTTTATACTTATACTTATTGGGATGCTCATGTTTACAAGTTTTATTTACAACGGCGCAAGAATTAATCTAAATGAAACTGAAGCCTCTTTTCTCCCTGTTTCAAATGTCTTTGCCGGAGCATTTTATGAATTCAGCGAGCAAGCGCTAATCCTTATAAAAGAGACATCATGGTGGATCCACGTAATTCTGTTATTTGGATTTCTTAATTATATACCATATTCAAAACACCTCCATCTGATTGGCGCCATGCCCAACACATTTTTCTCTACACTTAAACCAAAGGGAATCCTTACTGAGCCGCTTGACTTTGAGAAAAGCGAAACCTTCGGTGTTGGCAAACTTGAGGAGTTTACCTGGAAACAGTTGCTTGATGTTTATGCCTGCACGCACTGCCGGCGATGTTCGGATAACTGTCCAGCGTGGCTGACAGACAAACCCCTTTCGCCGGGAGATCTGATTTTTTCTTCCCTGCATGAAAATCTTTTTGTGAACGGAACGAAGATGATAGACGGCGCTTTTAAAGAAGAAGATCGGCTTCCCCTGATCGGAAATACGCTTCCGAAATGGTATAAACATGAAGCAAAACACGGAAAGGAAGCGGGTGAACAGAAAATGGGGTCCGTTTCCGAAACAACCCTCTGGTCCTGCACTACCTGCAAGGCTTGCATGGAGGAGTGTCCGGTTACCATTGAACATGTCCCTGCTATCGTAAATATGCGCCAGTCACTTGTTATGATGGAGTCAAAATTTCCCAAAGAACTTACAGCTGTTTATAAGAATCTTGAAAATAATTTTAATCCCTGGGGAATCGGACATTCGTCCAGGGCTGATTTTCTAAAGGATCTCGGGGTTAAGACAGCGGAGGAAAAGCCGGATTTTGAAATACTGTACTGGGTCGGGTGCGCTGGAAGTTTTGATGATAGAAATAAAAAAGTTACCGCTGCAATGGTGAAGTTGCTTAGGGAAGCAGGAGTCAATTTTGCGGTGCTCGGGCTTGAGGAGAAATGCAACGGAGAGATAGCTAGGCGCACAGGTAACGAGTATTTGTTCAAGATGCTTGCAGATGAAAATATCGCCACATTAAAGAAATACAATGTTAAAAAGATAGTAACACAGTGCCCTCACTGCTTCAATACGCTGAAACACGATTATGCTCAACTGGGGTGCAATCTTGATGTGTCGCATCACTCTCAATTTTTGAACAGCCTTGTTTCCGAGGGAAGGATTAAGGTTAATAAGAAAAATGGTTCAGAAATTGTGTACCATGATTCTTGTTTTCTTGGAAGATACAATATGATCTATGAGGAGCCGCGCGCGCTTCTGCGGTCGGTTAGCGATAAAGCCCTTCTTGAGATGGAGCGTTCTTATAGCAGAAGTTTCTGCTGTGGCGCCGGTGGAGGGAACATGTGGTATGAGGTGGAATTCGGAAAGCGTATAAACATTGAAAGATTTGAACAAGCACAATCTGCCAATGCTGAATTGATTGCTGTGGGATGCCCGTTCTGCATGGCGATGTTTGATGATGCTGCAAGAGTAAAGGGTGTGCAGGAAAACGTGAAGATAAAAGATATTGCAGAGGTAATCTCGGAATCACTCTGAGCCCCGAATTGAAAGAAAGATTTTACCAAAGAGCTACATTGCGGGTGCCAGTACAGTTTGGCGCAGAGAAGCTTTCGGGGAAGGGGATGAGCCTCACAATCGGCATGGGCGGAATGTTTATTGAAACGGATATAATACTTCCGTATTGTTTTCAGACAAAGGTCACGTGTATTCTTCCCGGTTATGGTGAAATGGTTCTTTCCGGTATAGTAACCTGGAGATTGACAAAACCTCTTTCAAGAAGATATAAAAAATCTGGTTTTGCCATAAAGTTTACCGAGATAAGGGCGGAATATTACAAAAAAATTGAGGAGTATGTCTCCCAAAAAAACAGGATTTTGAGAGAGATTAAATTTTTACTTTCAAAGGACCCGCCAAACATGAAACGAATAAACGAACTCCTGACCGCTACATATATAAAGGATTATTTGAACATCAAAGACCTAAGACAGAAGATTGAGGATGAGATTGCTCTTTCAAGATTAAGAGTCGGTTAATGGAAAAAATATCGTAATGTGTGGTCAGCCGTATCATCACAATTTAACACCCCATGAATCCTTAAGCAATGTGAGACCTGATGATGTCTATATGGGAAGAAAGGATGCGCTTATGCAAAATCAATGTGGAGACACACTATTCATTGAATCATGTAAAAAAATTATTGCTAAACATAAAATAGTATCTTGAACGTCTTGTGACATTTTAGATGTCCGAAAATGTCACAATTGAGATGTCCTACCACAGGTACTGAGCGAGTTGACACATATTTATTACTATTTTATAATAATAGAACAATGGATAAAGTCCAACAACAGATTCCCTATCAGAAAGAAATAGAAGATGTATTAGTAGAATTCAACAAGGCGCTCAGGGCATTGAATTTCTATCCTCAGGGACATCCAGCGCTGAAGCAGGTGCTAAAGAAGTCGTTTGAGGTTCTTATGAAGTATCTCTTTGCGCAGAGCGTTCTGGCTCTTACTGTCAAAAAGGATGGTTTTTACTACATGGATTCTCCTTTTAGCAGACAGAATGAGATAATAAAAGGGCTTGCCCAGGAATTTTTTTTCCGCCAGCTCAGATTAATCCAGATATTGAAAGGAATAACTCCGAAAGAATTTACTGTATTTCTAAAGATGCTTACCATTAATCCGGATATCCTCCGTGCTGAGGGTGGCGCAGAGAAGTTTGTATTTTCAAGGGGTGTCAAGGGGGTTATACTGAATGAGATTCACTACGATATGTTCCGCCTGGAAGAAGATGCGAGATTGAAAGAAGATGATATTCTTGAGTTGGGAGAGGGGTTACCCAAGGAAGGCGCAGATGATATTATTCAGTTGAATTTTTCTTTGACTGAAGAAGAGAACTCGCTACTTAAGATGCTGAATCAGCTTGAGTTGCTGAAAGATGCAAACAATTATATAAAGTTATTGAAGATTATTATCCCTCATGCAAAATCGCTCCTTACCCAGGGGAAAGTGGATGTTGCTTTCAAAGCGCTGACCACTATTACGAGGCATTTTATAGAGAGCAAACGGCCAAAAGAGATTAAACCATATATTTCCGAAGGATTAAAAAGCATTGCCGACGACAAGACAATTCCGGTAATTGTGAACCGTCTATGTTCAAACGAAGTAACCGATCCCGCTGAGATTATAAATCTAATGATAGTAATAGGAGAGGCAATGCTGAATACAATGATCCTGAGGCTGGGCACAGAGCAGAACCTTACCTTCCGGAAAAGGCTTGCATTTGCCATTTCCAAGTTTGGGGAGAGGGCGCTTCCAAGACTAATTCCGTTTCTGAATGACAACAGGTGGTTTGTAGTGAGAAATGTAGTCGCTATATTCGGAGCGATGGGTTTGCCCCAGTCTGTTCCCCATCTCGTCAGCGTGCTTAATTATCAGGATGAGAGAGTTCAACGGGAAATTATCAAAACCCTTTCAAAGATCCGCGCCAAAGAATCAATTGAGATATTGCTTATGGTTCTCTTCAAATCAAAAACGGAACTGCGTGGTTATGCTGCCCATGTGCTTGGGCTTGTGAGGGAGACCTTCGCTGTTCCTTATTTTATCAAGATCCTTCAGGGCAGGAGTCTTTACTTTGAAGATCTGAAGTTTCTCGAGGAGGTTATCGGCGCCCTCGGCAGGATCGGTTCGCCGGCGGGTATGGAGCCGCTTATCAGAATATTCAAAAAAAGATCTTTTTTTTTCCGGAAGAGGTTCCGGTTTTTAAAAGGGATAGTGTCTCAAGCGATGGGAGAAATCGGAGGAGAGAATTCTATCATCTTATTGTTTAACTCTGCAATCCACGAGAAAGGAGAGGCAAAGGATGTCTGCTTAAATGTCTTATCCTCAATGGCTGGTAAATTTGAGATAGCTGTATAGCCCTTTCATATGAGAGATGATTTTAGCGAAATAGTGAAAAATATTACCGGCGCCCTGAAGGGAATGAATTACTATTCCCCAGCCCATCCCGCTGTATTGCAGCAGATTGACCGCTGTATCCAGTTGCTAAGGCCTATCCTCTTTGAAAAGAACTCTCTCGTTATGACCGTAGTGGATTCGGTACTTGTTGTGGGCGGGGAACCATTTCAGTATGCGAATCAGTCGGTTGATGAATTTATCAAGAGATTGAAGGACAGGAAAGTTGAAGGTCTTCAGATAAAACAAGGAATTAGCCCGGATGAGTTTAATAGATTTATTCAGATTCTAAACGAAGATCCGGAAAAACTTAAAGAGTTCGGCGGAGTCGAATTTGCCCTTGCAAAAAGGGGTATAGTTAATATAGTAACCAGGAAGATTGAAGAGTTGGATGAAGAGAAGGAGATAGAAACAAGAGCAAAAAAGGTATACGGAGACGCAAGGAACGCTGTATTGGAAATTATGCGCGAAGCAAGAATCGGAAACTTCCAGAAGGCAACAAAGGTAATAAGAATTGTCACTGATATGTCTGAAATCATGCTTAAGGATCAGAGCGCATTGATCGGGCTGTCAATGATACAGGATTACGATGAGTATACTTTCAACCATTCGGTCAATGTTGGCATACTTTCCCTGGTTCTTGGCAATACTTTGAAACTTGTTGGAAAAGATCTTATAGATCTGGGTCTTGCCGGTCTTCTCCACGACGTTGGAAAAACTGAAACGCCAAAGAATATAATTCTGAAACCGACACGGTTAACATCCGAGGAGTGGGATATAATGAAACAACACCCCGTCCATGGATATAATATTGCATCTAAGATGGAGGGCATTAACAAAGTCACCGCGCAGATTATCTATGAACATCATGTAAAACACGATCTATCCGGCTATCCTTCAATTACAACAAAGCCTTATTCGCTTACAAACATTGTATCTATTGCGGATTGCTACGATTCCATGACTACCCTGCGGCCGTATCAGAAGCGGTTTGACCCCAAGGAAGCGCTTGATATAATGACAAAAATGGTTAACAAAGCTTTTAACCCTGAATATTTTAAGGTTTTTATTAAGGTTCTCGGAATATACCCAATCGGCAGCCTTGTGCGTCTTGATACAAATGAGATTGCTCTTGTTACAAGGATAAATCCTGATGATACTACGATGCCGGTGGTCAGGATTATCTTTGATGCAACCGGCAAGCCGTTGAAGGATGTTTTTGAGGTCAATCTTGGGGAAAGCGATTCTAAGACAGGCAGAAGAAAGCGGACGATTGTTTCCACAGTGAATCCGGCAACACAGGCATTGGTTGATCTTAACAAGTATTTTAAGTAGGCTAATCTTTGATATTTCCTAAGGCTACAGCCACTGCGGCGCGTATGCCAGGATGTGAATGGGCGGACAGGGCAAGGAGGACATTTTCAACTTTCTGAACGCCGATTTTTCCAAGGGAATTTATGGATGCAACAAGCAGTTCTATATCCTTTACATCAAGAATCTTAATGAGCAGATCAACAATCTTTGTGTCGCTGAAGTTTCCGAGTGCTTCAATTACAACAATCTTTACCGCTCTGTCTTCATCCTTGAGTCTTGCAACGAGGGCGGTCAGCGCTTTAGGATTAGATTTTTTTCCAAGTATCTTGACTGCGGCAGCCCGGACATCAGGTTCTTTATCGCTCGTAGCTTGAATCAGCGCATCTATATTCGCATCGCTGTCAATTATATCCAGGCCGTAAACCGCTCTTAGTCTTGCAAGTTTATCTCCCTTTTTTAAAGCCTCAATCAAGGGTTCAAGTTCGGATTTTGCTTCTATTTTGTCAATGGATTGAGCCGCCGCCTCCCTTACCCTCGAATCGGGATCCTTCAAAAGTTTGAGCAAGACAGACTTTCTTGCCTCAAGCATTTTATTTTCCTCCCTTTAGATCTCTATATGCCGGCAGTCTTCCATATCCGTCTGCATTCATTATACCTCTCCTGATTGATTCAGCAACGAGTTCCTGGGATATGCTTCCGATAGACATAGTGCCCATTGTCCTGGTGCCGGTGGAAATAGCTATAACCACATCCCCGTCAACGATCGTGTGAGATGGCGCAATAGCATGAGCAATCCCGTCCTGTGCCATGATTGCGAGCCTGACAGCATCATTCTTTGTAAGTTCAGCGTCTGTTGCAACCACTGCAAGGGTGGTATTCTGTGTCTGCAGGTGGTTGGCGTGTTCCGTTGTCCCGAGAGATTTTCACATATCGTAAAATTCCATGCTCTCGGATGTTTTCCTTGCTCCTGCAATAATTTTACCGCCAGAATTAATGACATCTCCGTAAGAATTTACCACGGCGAGGACGCCGATTGATACTTCTCCAAATCTTGCGCTTGCTGTTCCAATGCCTCCCTTCATAGCCTGTTTAACACCGAATATTTTTCCTACAGTGGCCCCTGTTCCGGCGCCCACGCTGCCTTCCTGCGGAGGAAGATTACTTGCATTTATGCATGCCCCGTAACCCATCTCTGCTGTCGGAGATATATCCTCCTCAGCGAAAAAGAGGTCAAAGATTACAGCAGTCGGGACAATCGGGATAATTTTACCCAGGAGATTAAATCCGGATTTTTTCTCTTTTAGAAATTTTACGACTCCGGTGCCGGCGTCCAGTCCGAATGCCCCTCCACCCGCAAGGCAGATGGCGTCTACTCTGCTTATCGGATGGAGGGGTTCAAGCGAATTTACCTGCCTTGTGCCAGGAGCAAATCCCCTTATATCAATTCCTCCGATAGCGCCGTTTTCGCATAGGATCACTGTGCAGCCAGTCCGATTTTTCAAATCGGTATAATGTCCGACTCTAATTCCTGGAACATCTGTAATTGACCCCGACATGATAAACAATAAGATAAATACAACAAAACTGAAGTTTTGTCAAAGGGTTGTGTTGCTGTTGTTGCAGAAAAACATGGACAACTGAAAGATCAGGGGTTGAGTGCAGGGATTCTTTTTTGTGATACAGGGAGGGATATCGCATCCGTGTGGAACCCGTATTTTTTCAATGTAACGCGAAGCTTTTTAATAGCCCTTGATTCCAGTTGCCTGATCCGTTCTCTGGACAGATGTATTTTATCGCCAATTTCCTGTAGGGTCTGCGGGTTTTCAGTAAGATAGCGATTTTCAACTATATACTTTTCCTTGTCGTCAAGTTTCTCCAAAGCGAGCGCTATACCGGCTTTGAGGAGATTATCTTTTTCAGCTGAAATAAATTTTGCCTCCATATCAGCATTTGGATCGGAAAGGATGTCAAGATGGGTACTCTCTGCATCGGCAGAGAGGGGTGCATCCAGGGAAACATCCCGTTTTGTATAGCGGTTCTCTAATTCCTCAATCTTTGCTTCATCTATGCCGAGTTCCTTTATTATTTTAGATTTTTTTTTATCGCTGGTATTTTCCAGCAACTTTCTGAGTTTGCCCAGTTTGAAAAAGAGTTTTCTCTGTTCCTGAGTAGTGCCAACTTTCACAAGGCTCCAATTTCTGAGGACATAGCTTAAAATATAAGCGCGGATCCACCATACTGCGTAGGTAATAAGCCGATAGCCTTTGTAGGGATCAAATTTTTTCACAGCCATCATAAGCCCGAAATTACCCTCCTGAACCAGGTCCATAATCTTCATTCCATAATGCCTGTACTCAAGGGCAACCATTACTACAAATCTCAGATTTGAGGTAACAAGTTTATGTGCCGCTTCAGTATCTCCGCTGGTCTTATAAAGGAGTGCGAGCCTGTGCTCTTCTTCCGGTGTGAGCAGAGACAATTTTTCTATCTGCGCCAGGTATGAGGATAAGATATCGGATTTAACGGGCAGGAACTGATTCTTGGATGTGAATTCCTCCATAGTCATTATATTATCATCAGGTATTGCTTATTTCAAATAAAGACTACCCTGCTCGCTCCAGGTAGTTTCCTGTCCGGGTATCCACGCGGACAACATCCCCAGTATTGATAAATTGTGGAACCTGGACCACGATGCCTGTTTCCAGCGTGGCGGGTTTTGGTGAGTTTGTGGCAGTGGCGCCCTTCATCTGGGGCGGGGCATCAACAACTTTAAGGTCAACTGTAAGGGGCAGTTCTATTCCTACCGGTCTGTCCTCATACATTTCAACCTTGACCTTCAGATTAGGAGTAAGAAAATTTTTGGTGTCTCCGAGTATCTCTATGGTTATGGGCACCTGTTCATAGGTTTCTGTATTCATAAATGTGTATGTCTCGCTATCGGAGTACAGATATTCCATCTCCGTTTCCTCCATTATAACTACTTCAACCTTATCCTCAGAGCGAAACCTGTGTTCAAATCCCTTGCCGTTCATTATATTCCGGAATTTGACCTGCACCATGCCGCGCCAGTTTCCTGGTGTTACATGGACAACGCGAAGCACGCTCAGAAGTTCGCCCTCACGCTTTATTATCATACCTGGTCTTAGTTGTGTTGCTGGTATCATTTTACAACCTCCACGAAATTATAATTGTTTGCATTTTTTGAAAATGTGGTAAAATAGCAAATATCTGCCGGAATTATGACTGTTTTAGTGATAGATGACAATTCAACCATCCATTTTATTATCAGGGCTGTTCTTGAAATAAGGGGGATCAGGATTCTGAGCGCTATGGATGGCTTGCAGGGTTTTAAGATTGCCCAGGAACAGCATCCCGATTTGATCCTTCTTGATTTTATTTTGCCTAAAATCACCGGTTTTCACCTCTGTAAAATGTTAAAAGAATCTAAACAAACCAAATCAATCCCAATAATATTAATATCTTCCAAGGCAGATAAGATAGGCAAACAGTTCATTCATATGCTGGGCGCCGTAAACTACGTTGCAAAACCCTTTAAAACAGAAGTGCTTATTCGTGTAGTGGAAAAAGCACTTGAAATATATCAACAGCCTTTGCAGAATTAAGCGCTGACTTCAGCAATTCCGTCCTTTATTACAACGGTACCGCTCTGATTGCTTGTCTCCAGACCGAGAACGACTATGCTTCCTTTCTTTTCAACTATCCAGCCTGCTGTTGTCAGGTCGTCATTGGGCAGAACAGGTTTTGAAAACCTAACCCTCAACCGTTTGAGTTTTAGGGGATCTTTTTTAAGATGCTCATCAATCACAGCTTTTGAGGCAAAAGCCATTGTGCACAGTCCCTGAAGAATTATGCCTGGCAGGCCCACACTTTTTGCAAAATTGTCATCAATATGTATTGGGTTATGGTCGCCGGATGCTTCTGCGTAAATATGACTCTGATCCACCTTGACATGCATTTTCCGGGAAAAAATTATTTCTCCTCGTGCCGGTTCGGGCGGTTTTTCTGTTTTCTTTCCGCTACCGCCGACCCTTATAAAAAGACCATATTTGCTGACAAGGACCTTTTCGTTCTTCTGGTTTACCGATGTTGTCCCGATGGTAAGCAGTTCACCGCTTCCCTTGTCCTCCATTCCTCCAATCTCTGCGATAGTTGTAATTTCATCGCCAGGCCTTACTGGCTTTAGGAAACTCATATCCTGTTCGCCATGAACAAGCATTGCGACATTTACGTCAAGATCAGAGTCAAACATCGCGTTGACCATTGCCGGTGCGCCGAATACAACGCCGAAAAGCGGAGGAGCAATAACCCCGCCGGGCCTTTTTTCGTCAACGAATGCGGGATTATCGTCGTTGTAGGATAAGGCATACTTCTTGGTAGCTTCAAATTCAACCTTATATGAAGTTCCCTCGTACTTTTTTCCCAGCAATGTCCTGTTTAAAGACATAAAACACCTCCACCGTTTTATATTTGAAAATAAAGATAACAACTATTGACTGGTTTGTCAAGCAAAACAAATCCATTTGCAGAACTATTTTTTGTGCCTGCCCTCGCTGCATTGATGTTTTGATTTATGGAAATTACCAGTGTTGATATGCTTGCGGCATCAGAGCTGCTTTCCGGTATGTATACTCATTCCATTCAGCGCTTCGGCGGATTCGCGAATAATTTCTGAATATGTTGGGTGTGCAAACACAAGGTTTGATAGTTTTTTGTAGTGTAATTTTTCTTTTATTGCCAAGGCAACAGTGTGGATAATTTCAGATGCGTTTTTCCCGATAATTTGCGCACCTAAAAGGATGCCCGAACCCTTTTCTGCAACTAATTTTATTTCGCCGGCTATGGCGTTGTCTGCATGGGGTCTGCCGATAATTCTTAACTGAATTTTTGATGTTCTTATGCTGATTCCCTTTGCCCTTGACTCCGCCTCGGTCATGCCCGCAACCGCAGCCTCAGGTACAGTAAAAACAGTGTATGGGACTGCAGTATAATCCATGCTCGTATCAGCGCCTGCGATTCGCTCTGCCGCCACAATGCCCTCCTGAGAGGCAGTGTGAGCGAGCATCATCTTTCCGGTGCAGTCGCCTGCGGCATAAATGCCGGCAATGCTTGTTTCCATGAATTCGTTTGTTATTATTCTGCCGTTGTTGCTGATGGATATCCCGGCGTCTTTTGCTGTCTTGCTTTCTCTCTCCCTTCCTGTGGCAATCAATAATTTTTCTGTGTTAATTTCTGTGCCGTTCGTCAGTTTGATTTTTACACCGTCGGCATTCAGCGAAAAATCAGCAATCCTTGATGAGGTGTAAATCTTTATGCCTGATTTTTTAAGTTCTCTCTCCATTGTTGATGAGATATCCCTGTCAAGGAACGGCATCACCGAAGGCATCATCTCTATAAGATGAACCTCTCTGCACACGGAATTAAACAATGTTGCGAATTCGCATCCCACTGCGCCGGCACCTATAATGGAAATTGTCTTTGGAGGGGCTTTGATCGCAAATATATCGTCGCTTACGAGCACCCTTTTATGATCGGGATCTATCCCGCCTATACCCGCAGGCTTTGAGCCAGTTGCGATTATTATGTTCTTTGCATTGAGCGTAACCTTTTGTGTTTCTGAAATAATTACGACCCTCTCTTTGTTTTCTATCTTTGCTTCGCCCCTCACAATGGTGATAGCATGCTGCTTGAACAGCGATTCAATCCCTTTTCTTAATAACGGCACCGGTTTCTGCGAAGCATTGAGTATTTTTTCCCAGATCGCATCAGGGGCGGATGTGATTTCCTGCCCGAATCTCTCCATTACGGCGCTCAGGAATTTTGTCTCGGCGAGCGCTGCCTTTGCGGGAATACAGCCCAGATTCAGGCAGACTCCGCCGACCTCCCGTTTTTCCGTAACGCAGACCTTTTTCCCTAATTGTGCGGCCCTGATTGCCGCAACATACCCCCCAGGCCCTGCTCCTATGATAGCAACATCAAAATTGTTATCCATTAACTGCCCTTTCCAAATCTTACATCAATTTTTGTAATCTTCAAAGAACCCATTGCTTCATCATCAAGACCAAAAAGGTTTTTTATAAACAGGTATGGGCTTATGCTGCCGGATGCCGTAATATTTATTCCGAATTTGATTAGGCCGTTCTCAGTTCGCAGTTTGGTTATGAACTGCTTTGCGTCTATCGGTTTTTTCTTATGTTCAAGGTAAATAATGAACTCAGAGCCATGAATGAATTTGTCAATGATGACCTGAATATCGGGAGGTGAGACGGTAAGGATAACTTCGTATTTCATCTCTGTTATAATGCTTCCAAGGGAAGGGGCTCTCACCGGAAGTTCGCTTGCTTCCACGACCGAAATACCATCAGGCAATTCGCTGTTCAGTTTTTCTTCAATCAGTTTCGGTGCAACATAGGAGGACATTGTAATGTCCGCGTATTCTGCAAGGCTCTCCACTCCTATCGCGAGCGCGGGGGAAAAGCTCGTCTTGGGAACAGGGTGAAATCCCTCTGTGTATGCCACAGGCAGGCGCGCGCGCCTGACAGCCCTTTCTATTGCTTTAATGTACTCCAGGTGGCTCAGATATTTCATCAATCCGGCTTTTGTGAGCCTGAGTCTGAGTTTTGTTTCTTGCTGTATCCAGCTGCGAAAGCGCGGAACTTCGTTGTATTTATCCGCGTGGACAGGCTGTATTTTTTTGAAATCGCATGCGCCGCATTGATCGCACCTTCCGGTGAAGCAGTCCTCAATTGGTGCCCCTGTCGCTGCACGCATTCTCTCGTTCCACAGAAATTCCTTTTTTACCAGGCTGTCAAGATGCTCCCAGGGTAAAACCTCGTTCCTCCCCCTTTCCCTTAAATAGAACTCAGGATCTATACCTTCTTCTGCAAAAGATTGCATCCATTTTGAAAAGTCAAAATACTCTGTCCAGGAATCAAGCTTACAGCCATTGTGCAAAGCCCTTTCAATGACCTTTGATAACCGCCTGTCGCCCCTGCTGAGCACCCCCTCCACAAAACTTACACAGGGGTCCTGCCATTTTATTTTCAGAAATCTTCCCTTGATTTTGCTTTTTAGAAATTCAATGTGTTCCGCTGCTTCTTATGCTGGTGCATAGATGCGAGTTGGAAAAAATTTCAATCTCCCTGCCTTCGCTTAGGGCTGGAACACTTTCGGAAAACGCCATGAATCTGATAAAGAGGATAAGAAAAACAGGGTTTACCATCGCTTTGGAAGCAGGAACAGAAAGGCTGAGAAGCGCAATCAACAAAAATATTACAGAAGAGAGCATTATGAAAATGATTGAATCCGCCTTTAATCTCGGATGGAAGGGAATTAAGTTATATTTCATGGTCGGTTTACCAACAGAGAATAAGGAGGATATTGACGGAATAGTGGATATATCAAAAAAACTGAGTGGCAGAGCAAGGGGGGATATAACTGTCAG
>DATBWZ010000125.1:0-21904 GCA_036514535.1 bacterium | reverse complement strand
AGTCCGGGGGCCGGTGTAATCAGAATGATGCAGGTTTTCTGCGGCGGTTCCTCCAGGGTTTTGAGCAGAGCATTTGCTGATTGGGTTGTCATTGTATGTGCTTCATCAATAATTGCGACCTTGTTTCTGCCAATGTATGGCGTGAGATTTATCTGATTCAGCAGATTCCTGATACTGTCAATGGTTATGGAATTGCCATCCGGTTTTAAAAATTGCAGATCAGGGTGGATCATTTTGTTAATATTTTCGCAGGATGCGCATTTATCGCAGTAGAACAAATCGGGAGCATCGGAATTCTGACAATTAAGCGTCTTGGCTACTGCAAGGCTCGTCAGCCGTTTTCCGACCCCGTCGGGCCCATAGAATAGCAGGGCATGCGGCAGGGAGTCTCTGTTAAGCGCCTCAGTAAGGTGTTTCAGTGGCTCTTCCTGTCCGAGTATTTCTTCAAAGTTCATCTGGTCGTCCGGAGTTTGAATTTATTTTTTACAATCTTTTTTATAGTTTCAGCTATTTTTTCTTTTGGTCTGGTAGCATTGATAACAATTATTCTTCCCTTTTCACGCATTGCTGTAAGGAGATAGCCATGCCTGACCCTTCTGTGAAATGCCAGCGCCTCCCTTTCAAGCCGGTCAGGTTTTGATGTCCTGCGCCTGGTTCTGCCAAGCCCGATACTGACAGGACAGTCAAGCACGAATGTAATGTGAGGCATTAACCCTCCTGTTGCAATTTTATTCAATTCCCGCACTGTTTTTTCACCGAGTTTTCTCCCGAACCCTTGATAGGCAATGCTTGAATCATGGAATCTGTCCGTGATCACTATATATTTTTCTCTGAGATATTCTCTGATTACTTCGGTTATATGCTGGCTCCGTGACGAAAGATAAAGGAGAAGTTCTGTAAGCGGAGCAATTTTGATATTTTTTGATTTGAGGAGTATTAGTCTTACTTTCTCGCCTGCTGCTGTTCCACCGGGTTCCCGCGTAAGTTTTACCCGGTATCCGACCCTGCTCAGTTCTTTAGCGAGAAGTTTTGCCTGTGTTGTTTTTCCACAGCCTTCTATTCCCTCAAAAGAAATGAGGATACCCTTTTTTAAGGATTTAAAATTCGTCAATCTCTTTTGCGACAAGTTCGTTTTTATCATTCTTTGCAATCTTTAAAGGGGATTCACAATATCCACAATAGATTGTATCACCCTCCACCTCATTTACCTCCAGATAAATTTCTGCATCACAAAGCGGACAATCAACTGTTTGCTTCATAATGGTAGTAATTTTACATGGAGTCTGCGAATGTGTCAAATATATTTAAGCGTGATGTTTTTGTCACACCGTGATGTTGTTGGTATGTTATAAGAAATGGAATATAAAAAACATCTGCCATAGTAATTTGTAACCTATTAATTTTTAAATAGTATTTTTTAAATTAATTGGGCACAGAATTTGCAAGAGTTTAAGTTACTATGATGGATTTGCAAAGAACAATAAAAAGGATAATATACTTTAACGGCGTTGGTCTTCATACTGGTGAAAAAGTCTGGATCCGTGTTCATCCGTCTGATGCCTGCACAGGTATTGTTTTAAAGAGGGTTGATATTGCATCGTTTCCCATAAGTGCAACTATAGAAAATGTGGTGGATTCAAGATATGCTACAGTGCTTGGGGTGGATGGTGTTACGGTTTTTACCGTTGAGCACCTGCTTGCTGCGCTTTACGGAATGGGAATTGATAATGCTTTCATAGAGGTGCATGGTCCGGAAATTCCGGCAATGGATGGGAGTGCGCAGGATTTTGTTGAAGGAATACTGGACGCAGGGACAAGTGACCTTATTGCGCAAAAGCAGATAATAGCACCGGTTTATCCGATTGAATACAGTGACGATGGCAGAAAAATAATACTTTCGCCGGAAAATCTTCTTGAGATTGATTATACAATAAACTTTAATAATCCTGGTATAGGCAGACAGCAGAAATTGTTCGCCTTGACCCCGGAATCGTTCAGGAAGGAGATTGCCAGCGCAAGGACCTTTGGATTTTTAAGCGAGGTAAACATGCTGAAACAAATGGGGCTTGCGAAGGGCGGTTCAACCAGTAGCGCAATTGTTGTGGGTGAATTTGGGGTTTTGAATAACGATGGCCTGAGATTTGAAGATGAGTTCGTCCGGCATAAGATCCTTGACCTTATAGGAGATCTTTCGCTGCTTGGCTCCCATTTGTGGGGAAGGATTGTAGTGGAAAAGGGCGGGCATATGTTAAATCATACCTTTGTAAAAGAGGTGCTGTCCAGGATGCCTCAAACATCTCAGTATTTTTCTGATAAATCTCAAAAAGCTTATGTAAATCAATAAGGTGTCTGAATCAAGTTAGGGGTTATTATTCTTTTCTATTTCTACCCATTTCTTAAATGTCCTAATTTTACCTTCGAAATCTTGCAAAATCCGGTTTGCGCTTCTCAATGAATGCGGTCATGCCCTCTTTTATCTCCTCGGTGTTGTAAACTGAGCATATCAGTTCAACTGCATGATTGAACGAAGGATAAAGTGCATCACCTTCAAAGTTAAAAGATGTCTTTGCAATTCTGAGTGCCTGCGGGCTCAACTCCAGAATACGGTCGCACCATGTCTTTAACTCAGCGTCAAATTTGTCCTTCGGCATTACCTTATTGATAAGTCCCATCTGCAGGGCTTCGTTTGCGGAATATCTCTGACACAGGAAAACAATCTCCCGCGCTTTTTTCTCCCCTACAATTCTGGGCAGCAATTGAGTTCCGGCAACAACAGGAATGCTTCCGACAACAGGCCCTACCTGTCCAAACAGAGCGTCTTCAGTTGCAATGGTAAGATCGCAGGAGACATTTATTTCGTTTCCGCCACCCAGACAATAGCCCTTAACTGCACATATGACCGGCTTGGGAGCTTTTTTGATGGATAGTAGGAAATTGAGAAATTTGTTGATAAAAATGCGGCCGGTCCGCTGAGTTAAATCCTTCATCTCCTGAATGTCCCCGCCCACACAAAAAGCCTTTTCCCCATCTCCTGTAATGACAATAACCCCGATTGTCCAGTCTCCGCTTGCATCTTTCAATGCTTCTGTCAATTCTTCAACTGTTCTTGATCTGAAGCAGTTTAATTTATCAGGTCTGTTAATTGTGAGGGTTGCAACCCCGTCTTTTTTGTTATAAAGTATATCTTTGTATTCCATTTGCGCCTCCTGTAAAATTAATTAAATTTTATGTTTTTTTTCTAACGAAAGCAACTGTAAAGTTATTAAAAATTTGGCTTTGGATTATTGTTGTACATGTTATAATAACAAAATAGGCAAGATAATGCTTAAAGGGACCCTTCTTGTAATAGACGATGAATCAAATATACGAAATGTGATCCGCCGCATATTTAAGAATAGAGAAATAGAAATAATTGATACGGATACAGGCGAGACAGGGCTGGAGCTGCTTAGAGATAACCCTGTTGATGTGCTTCTAACCGACCTGAGGCTTCCGGGAATAAATGGTATTGATGTTTTGAAAAAGGCAAAGGAGATGGATAGCAGCATAGAGGTGATTCTTATGACTGCTTTTGGTTCCATAGATTCTGCAGTTGAAGCAATGAAGTTTGGCGCTTTTGATTACCTGACAAAGCCCTTTGAAAGCCTGGACAGGGTTGCGAATACGGTTTCTTTAGCACTTGAGCGCCGGTTTCTGAAAAAGAGGAACACTGAACTTGAAATGGAAATTCAGCGGAGGTACACCTTTGAAAATATTGTTGGCACCTCTAAAAAGATGCAGGAAATATTCAGGATTGTAGACGCAGTCGCAGATACGAACGCTACGGTTCTAATTGAGGGCGAGAGCGGAACGGGCAAGGAATTGGTTGCCCGGACGATTCACTGGAGGTCAAAGCGCCGGGGCGGCCCGTTTGTTCCGGTGGATTGCACATCTCTTCCGAAGGATCTTATTGAATCGGAACTCTTCGGGCATGAAAAGGGCGCCTTTACCGGCGCGCATGTTTCAACAAAAGGACTTTTCAGGATGGCTGATGGAGGCACAATATTTTTGGATGAAATTGGAGAACTGCCCATAGGTGTTCAGTCCAAACTCCTCAGGGTGCTGGAAGAAAGAATTGTTCGCCCTGTGGGGGCGACACAATCTCATCCGGTTTCTGTAAGGGTGGTGGCGGCCACAAACAGAAACCTTGAATCTGTTATGAATGAACAGGAATTTAGAAAAGACCTTTACTACAGATTGAATGTAGTTAATATTAAGTTGCCTCCGCTTCGAGAGAGGAGGGATGATATTCCGCTGCTTGTGGATTTTTTTCTAAGAGAAATGCGCAAGGACGAAAACAAAAGCGCGATTGAGGGCTTAACCAGCGATGCAATGGATGCACTTGTAAATTATTCCTGGCCTGGGAATGTGAGAGAACTGGGGAATATGATAGAACGGTGCTTTGTTCTCTGCCGCGGACCCAATATATCCCTTCAAGATCTGCCGCAGGTCATTCAAAGCCAATCTACGCCCCAGCCAGCACATCAGGCGCCAGAACATCAGGCGGCTCTGGATCCTTCACTGTCGCTTGACGCTTATGAAAGAACGTGCATTTTAAAAGCCCTTGAATCCTCAGGAAATAACGTAATAAAGGCGGCAGAACTGCTCAATATCTCAAGGAGCACGTTATACCGGAAAATAAAAATGCTCTCATTAAAAATCCCTTAAGTTCTTTTTTTCTTTTCTTAATCTAAATTTAGTGTTATCTTTAAATATGAAAGAGTGGCAATGAATTGGACATTATATGAATGCATGCTTCAAAAATATAACTTATGGTTTATTGAAAGATTTAATACCATTTGGTATATTTTCTCTCAGCCTGTGAAATTGTTGATGGAGGTGAATAAATGAGCGATCTGATAAGGCAGTTGGGACGAAGGGTAGCATACTTCAGGAAACTAAAGGATCTTACTCAAGCGGAACTGGCTGAAAAGGTCCAGTTAAGCGATAATTTTATTGCGCTTATGGAAAGCGGCAGGAGGGCGCCGTCTTTTGGAACACTTGAAAGATTAATGCAGGCTCTTGAGGTCGATGCTCAGCAATTATTTACCTTCAAGGAATCCCCGTCATATATCCAAAAAGATGAAGTAGATAAACTTATGGGTTATGTTAAGGATCTGGGCGTAGATGACATTGCTGTTCTTGTTGATGTAGCGGATAAGATTAAACGTGGCGCCATAAAAAAGTAATTCATATCCCATTTTTAGGATAATCCAATCCAATTTGTATCATAAATAAGATTTTATTTTTTTAAAAAAACCCTATTTAGAAAAAAAACATTAAAAATCCGCATATTATCTGCTGGCACAGATTTTGAATGATTTTATATATCATAGGAGGCATTTATGGATAAAGAAAAAATAAAAATAATGCTCGTAGATGATGAAGAAAATATAAGGAGAGCGTTAAAAAGGATTCTTAAACGAGATGGATATAATGTTGTTGTATACGGCAATCCTGAAGAGGCGCTGAAGTCATTCTCTGCCGAAGAGCCTGATATTGTAATCTCTGATTATCTTATGCCGGAAATGAACGGCGTTGATTTTCTCAAGAAAGCCCAGGATATATTTCCGGAATGCATTAGAATCATTCTTACTGCTCATGCTGATGTAACCATGGCGGTTGAGGCTATAAATACTACAGGAATATTCAGACTGCTCGTAAAACCGTGGGATGATAAGGAATTAAAAATGTTGCTCCAGCAGATTAACGAACATATGGCTATTATCAAGGAGAATGCCAAATTGAGATCAATAATAAGAAAACATGAGGAGATTTTGAAAAAGCTTGAGGTAGAATACCCCGGAATCTCAGAAATAAAAAGGCTCCCGGATGGGACAATTGTGATTGAATGAGGTATTTATGAAAAGAGCGAATATTCTTATTGTTGATGATGACGTATTTTTTCAGAAGACCATAGGAGATATACTCTTAAAGGCAGATTTTAATATATTTCTTTGCGGTGGAATAAAAGAGGCTGAAAGAATTTTTAACAAAAATTATATTGATATAGTAATTCTTGACCTTGTTCTAAAAGGAGACAGCGGAATTGATTATATCCCACTTTTCATAAATAACGGCACCAGGGTTATAGTGCTCACTGGCCATGCATCCCTGGATACCGCCATATCTGCATTAAAACTTGGGGCTTCCGAATATCTGAGAAAACCAGTTGAACCGAAACAATTAATAGAAACAGTTGAATATGTGCTCAGAAAGACCAAAGAAGATGGCAGGGAGAGCGAGGGATCTTTGAAGGTAAAATTGGAGAGGCTTGAGCTGCTTGATCTAATCTCCAGGGCTATCACTTCAACTACGGAAATTATGCCGTTGCTCAAGATGTCTCTTAATGTCACCATGGGGTTTTTGGGTGTGGAAGCTGCATCAATATTCCTGCAGGATGAAGCAACCGGTGATCTTGTATGTAGTATGGCATCGGGATTGAAGGGGGAAACAGTTGAGGGATTGAAGATATCAAAGGGCAAAGGTGTTGCCGGATGGGTTGTGGATCACGGAGAGGGGGTAATTATAGAGGATGTCAGCGAAGATCATCGCTTTACTTCAGATATTGATAAGAAAACCGGTTTTAACACGCAGTCAATCCTTGCCGTGCCGATGAAACTGCGCGGAAAGGTTGTTGGTGTTTTTGAGGTTATAAATAAGAAAAAAGGGATTAAATTTACCATTGACGATCAGAACCTTCTTTTTTCTATTACTAATCATCTGATTATTGCAATAGATAATGCCCGGATGACGGAAGAGCTAAGGCAGTCAAAGGAACAATTGGAGATAAAGGTTAAGGAGAGGACAAGGGAACTGGAAGAAACATTGGAAAAACTCAAGAAAATGCAGGGACAGCTCATCCATACCGAAAAGATGGCATCTCTTGGTATAATGGCAGCAGGGGTTGCTCACGAAATTAACAACCCGCTAAGTTTTATCCAGTCCAACCTTTTTATACTCAAGGATTATTTTAATACCTGCTGGACAAACAGGAACACCCAGTCGGAAGAAGAGATAAAAGACTTGATTGCTGCGGTCAAAGAATCTCTTGACGGAACACAAAGGATTACAAGCATTGTTAAGGGACTTAAGGAGTTTGCGAGAAAGGACGAGGGGAAAAAGGAATTTTTTAATATAGCGCAGTTAATTGAAGAAGTATTGAAAATGCTTGCAAACGAAATAAAGTACAAGGCAGAAATAATAAAGGAATTTGTCAATGTTCCTTCTGCCTTTGCTAACAGGAACGAAATATCCCAGGTTATTGTTAATCTTGTTATGAATGCAGCTCAGTCAATGGAAAACAAAGGCAAGATATACATCCGGACATCATCAAATAATGAATTTGTATGTTTTGAAGTAGAGGATACAGGTTGTGGTATTCCGATGGAAAATATGAAAAAAATATTTGATCCATTCTTTACCACCAAATCGGTTGGCAAGGGAACAGGCTTGGGGCTGAGCATTACAATGGGAATTATTCAAAATCACGGAGGGAAAATAACGGTTGATTCTGAAGTAGGAAAAGGAACTAAATTTACAGTTTCGCTGCCCACACGTTCCCCGCAGATCAGGGATAGGAGTTAAAATATGCTGAAAGCAAAGCCCAAAATTCTTATAGTTGGAGAGGATAAAAACCTTCAGGGGCTTATAAAGGATGAACAGTCATTTGAATGGATTGTAAAAAGAAGATTTAAAAAAAATTACCAGGGGATATTCGGTGTAATTATAAATATAAATTCAGAGAGTGACATTCAGAATACAAAAAAATTTATCAGACATTTCAGGAAAATTTCAATAGTGGGAATAATCAAAAAAGACCTTTTATCCTATAAACCCCGGCTTCTTAAAGAGGGAATTATTGCATTGGAAGAAAAACCGATTGATGGGACAAAGTTCAGACGGATAATTTTATTCTTGTCACTTGGGCAGGCAGGGCAATTCAGAAAGAGTTTGCCGGCCGGCGATTTTATGAACGATATGATTATGCTTGCAATGGATTCAAGAAGTCAGAAAACCATTTTGAACAGGGCATCTGAGACTTTCCTGAAAATATTCAGAGCAGACAGAGTTTCTATTATGATTCTGGAGTCTGGCAGCGATGTTCTTGAAGTAAAGGCTGCTGTTGGGATGCCGGATACTGTTCTGCATTACGGTAAAAAAAAACTTGGAGAGAAAATAGCAGGGTGGGCTGCAGAGAACAGGCGCCCGGTTCTTTTGCAGAACGGACTTGGAAATGACAAGAGGTTTAATGATGTCCCAAAGAGACGTAACAGGCAAAACATCAAATCCGCGATGCTTTTACCAATTATTTATGGTGATAACCTCTTAGGCATTGTTAATATAACAAGGTTGACGGGAAAAAAGTTTACTAAAAAAGATGTTGAAAAAGCCAATATTCTTTCGATCTATCTCGGAATGGTTCTTTACCAAGTAAAAAACATAGAAGAGATTGATATGCTTCATACCGCTATGCAGGGGAGCTCTGATGGTATTTTAAGTGTTGACAACTGCGGCAGTGTGATTATAGCAAACAGAAGCGCAATCCATCTTATCGGATTTGAAAATACGGACCTGCTTGGCAAGATGTTGCTGGATATTTTTGGTTCTGCGATTGATAAACAGCATCTTGAAATGATCCTCGTTGGCAAGACACTGGCTAATCTCCAGGTGAGATATAACCACCCTGACGGAAATATCAGGAATTTTTCCATAAGTTCCTCTCCTGTATTTCAGCCAGACGGAAAATTCTCCAAATCCGTACTTACAATAAGGGATGTGACTTCTGCTGTAAAACTCCAGAATGAGATGATGAAGATATCCCAGATTAATGCCTTTATGAAATGGGTTGGGGAGATTGCCCATCAGATGAATAACCCACTCGCTGTTCTTATGGGGAATTTTCATATTCTTGAGGAAAATATAAACAATATTACAGAAGTTATTTCTGACAATGAACCACAAGGTTCTATGATGCAAAATAGTGCGGGGATAAAAGAGGAAATAAAAAATGTAATATCCGAATGTTCTGTGGCAGGCAATCGCATTTCCAATTTTATAAAAGTTCTGCGAAAACTGAAAGAGGATAAGGATAATCTATGGACAGAATCCAGCGTGCCGGCTCTTATTGATAAAGCCATAGGGATTCTGAACGTTGAGAACATGACACATAAGATAAAAATAATTCCAAATTATCAATCAGCGCCTGTTGTGAGATGTGTTTCCGAAAGACTTTTAAATGCCTTTGTGGATGTTCTGCTTAACGCTGTAGAAGCATGCGGGATAGAGGGGGAGATAGGCATAACAGTAAGTCAGGATGAGGGACATGCCTTAATTGAGATTCAAGATAATGGGACAGGAATGGCAGATGAAGAATTGAAACACATATTTGAACCTTTTTATACAAAAAAAAATGTCCCGGGTAAATTTGGTCTAGGGCTTACGAATATTTATGCAGTAGTGAATATGCATTCAGGCAGAATTTGGGTAGAGAGCAGCGTAAATGAAGGCACAAAAATTAGTATAAGGCTGCCACTATATCTTAAAAAGGAGTGATCTATGGATAAAAAGGGAAGAGTTTTATTTGTTGATGATGAAGAAATGATCCTGAACACCCTTAAGAGGGTATTCAGAACCAGCGAATTTGATGCATTTTTTGCATCTTCGGCAACAGAGGCTATGAAGATATTATCCGAAAAAGGAGCGGTTGATGTTATCGTGACGGACTACAGGATGGATGAGGTTGACGGAATAACCCTGCTTCAACTTATAAAAGATAAATACCCTGAAACATATAGAATTATTATTACAGGGTACCCTGATCTTGAAATGATGCAGCATGCCGTTAACGGGGCTGGAGTTTTCAGGATAATTCTAAAGCCGTGGAAGGATTCGGAATTAAAAGAAGCAATAAATGCGGCTTTTGAACAGGGAAAACTTCTTCAAGAAAACCGTCTTTTGTTTGAGTTAAACACCGAACAGAACAGGGAATTGAAAAAATTAAACGAAAGGTTGATTGAGGTTGTAGAAGAAAAAACCAGGGAATGGATTGATTTAAAAGAAAGATTGGTCCAGATGGATAAATTATCCATCCTGGGGTTCATGACGAGCGTTGTTGCCCATGAACTTAAAAACCCGCTTACAGCCATACTTGCCTTGACTGAATTTATTTCTAAGAGCCTTGATAAGAACAGTCAGATTTACGCTGATGTGAAAGATGTTGAGACAGCAGCATTAAGGTGCAAGGATATCATAAACAGGTATCTTAAATTTTCAAGCTCATCTATGAATAATGAGAAATCGCTTTTGGACATTAAAGATGTTATAATAAATGCTATAAACATGATGAAGCCTGTCCTTGCCAAGCGCAGGCAGGCGATAGAGATTGATGTGGCCGATACTATTCCTGTAAAAGGCAATTTTAACAATTTAATGCAAGTATTTCTGAACCTTATAAGAAACTCCATGGAAGCCATGAAAGATGGAGGACTTATTCAGATAAGCAACAAAAACGGCAATGGCAGTGTAATAGTTCAGTTTTCTGATAATGGGTGCGGAATACCGCCGGAGATCAAGGATAAGGTTTTCAGTCCTTTTTTTACAACGAAAAAGGATGGAACAGGTCTGGGACTTTGTATTGTTAAAAATATTATAGAGGAACATGGTGGAGATATTAAGATATCCAGTGATGGCAAAACAGGAACAACTTTCACCATTAGTTTTTCTACAAGGGGGTAGGCAAATGTCTGAGAAAAGGATACTTATAATTGACGATGATCCGTCAGTAATTGCCACCTGTGAACGGGTTCTAAAGGCAGAAGGCTATATGGTTATGTCAGGAACAAGCGGTGAGACGGGACTGCTGATCCTGAAGAATGAGGATGTGGATGTAGTTCTTTCTGACCTGAGGCTTCCGGATACAAACGGGATTGATCTGTTAAAATTCATCAAGGCTGGCAATCCTGATATAGAGGTAATTGTAATGACAGCGTATGGTACCATTGAATCCGCTGTGAGCGCTGTAAAATTGGGAGCGTATGATTATATTACAAAACCCTTTGAGACCATTGAAATACTATCCCTCACGGTTAAGAAGGCAATTGAAAGAAGAATGTTGATAAAAAAGACAAAGGAACTTGAACAGAATTTAGAACAGAAGTTCAATTTTGGCAGTCTTATAGGCAAAAGCCCAAAGATGCTGGGGTTGTTCAAACTTGGGGAGGTTATCTCCCAGAGTGATTCAAGCATACTTGTGCAGGGGGAGAGCGGGACCGGAAAGGAGCTTTTTGCGAAGGCGATCCACTATCACAGTAAGCGCAGGCAGGATTCTTTTGTTGCAATAAACTGTGCGGCCCTTACGGAAACCCTTATTGAGAGCGAACTATTCGGGCACGAAAGGGGCGCATTTACAGGCGCTATTCAGAAAAAAGAGGGGCTTTTTGAGATGGCAAATGGCGGCACGGCATTTCTTGATGAAATAGGAGAGGTTCCTCCTTCAATTCAAGTAAAACTTCTCAGAGTGCTTCAGGAAGGAGAGATGAGACGGGTTGGCAGCAATGAAATGATAAAAGTAAATGTCAGAATAATTGCGGCAACTAATAGGGATCTGAAACAGGCTATAAAAGAAGGAGTCTTCAGGGAAGACCTTTACTATAGGCTTAATGTTATATCAGTAACTATACCTCCCCTGCGGGAGCGCACTGAAGATATTCCCCTGCTCGCCCAGCATTTTTTGAAGATATACTCGGACAAGGCGGGAAGGAAAGTCTCCAGGTTCTCCCCGCAGGCGCTGCGGCTGATACTCTCTTATTCCTGGCCCGGAAATGTGCGTGAATTTGAGAATGCTATTGAGCGCAGTGTTATTCTCTGTCAGGATGAGGTGATTAAACCAGAGCACCTGCTAATTGAGAAAACCGAGACAGGATCTTCGGAAGGTTTGCCGCAGGATACGCTTCTTCCTTATAAAGAGGCGAAGAACAGGGCGTTTGACAATTTCCATAAAAAATATATAAAAGCGCTGCTAATAAAATTTGACGGGGATGTCTCAACAGCGGCAAAAGAAATAGGTATGGATCCGAGCAATTTCAGGAAATTACTGAGAAAGACCGGACTGGATCCCGCGGAATTCAGAAAAGAGCAGGTTTAGTAAGATTAACGCACTGTTTTGATTACCCTGCTTCCGGAGAGTTTGTCATGCCATGTTTCGTTACGGGGGTTGAGCAGCGACCATAAAAACCCCGCCCCTGCCGGAGCTATGGACAAAAAATACCCCAGGGACCTGATGAACGCCTCATGCCATTCAAGTTTCAATCCTCCTGGTCCAACAACCTTCAGTCCAGTCAGGGCTTTTCCAGGGGTTTGCCCGGTGATAGTGAGAAAAAATGTGTGATAGTACAAATGGATCAGGATAAAAAGAAGATAAGAAGGCAGTATTGTTCCGTTAACTAAATCTGCCATTGAAGGAAAGTTCCGCCTTGAAATAAGGAGAGAAATATATATAAACAGAGAGGTTAAAAAAACTGTTATTACATTGTCAATTATGAATCCTGAGAACCTGTAAAAAAAGAAAAGATAATCATCTCTTTGTGTTGTTTTTAGAAATTTTTTCTTAAAATTGTTTTTTTCATCACCAAATGAAAACAGTCGTTCTTTTTTAGTATGTAATTCTTTCTGTATGCCTTCAGGAGTGATTTGATCTCTTATCGGCAGGTCCTGCTGGGCAGTCCGGGTTTCTGTCTCCACCGGAACACTATTCTGCTCCGGTGCAATTGCTGGCGCTTCTTCATTTATTCTGGTTGGCTCAACTACAGAATGTGCGGGTTTGCTTGCCGGAATTTCGACAGGTGGTTCATCAGAGAATTCTTGTTTTTCTTTTTCATTCAGCAGTTCAATGGGAGGCTGAAGAAATGCGTTCGTCTCCTCTCCCTGTTCTGGCATGGAGAGTTGTATACCGCACTTCGGACAACTCTTTTCATCTTCAAAACTGAGATAGCCACACTCAGGGCATTTAAGCATGATTGGCTACTCTACCTTTATCTGCCTTGGTTTTGCCTTCTCCGATTTTTTTAAAACAAGTTCAATGATGCCATTTGAGTATTTTGCCTCCAGGTTGGACTGTTCAACCTCACAGGGAAGGCTAAATATTCTCTGAAACGGCCCATAGGCTCTTTCAGCGCGGGAATAATGTTCTTCTTTTTTCCCCTTTTTAATACCCCTTTCGCCCTTAATTATGAGATTGTTATTTTTAATGGAAACAAAAAATTCATTCTTATCCATTCCGGGAACTTCAACCTTCACCACTATAGTGTCCCGGGTTTCAAATATATCCACTGCTGGTAACCATGCCCCGAAGCTTAGTGCGGCATC
The DNA here is from genome assembly GCA_036514535.1 of bacterium. GTDB lineage: Bacteria > JAMCPX01 > JAMCPX01 > DATBWZ01 > DATBWZ01 > DATBWZ01. The sequence goes on along the minus strand of DATBWZ010000125.1, from coordinate 8,500 downwards.
ACGCAGGTCAACCTTAGAAAGGCTTTCTTCAAATAACTTGTTAACCCGATCCCGGAGAAGGATAAGATCACGGAATGGGTCCCATTTCATCAGAATCATAAAAAATATTATATACCATCTAATATTTTTTTCCATAATTTTCTTTAATAGGGGATTCTTTGTTTGAATGTAACAATTGTCCTTGACAAAAAAATCGCTCTGTGTAAAGATGAACCGTTGACTGAATAGTCATTCATTAAAAAGGGGGGGTGAAAATATGGCAAACGGATTAACACCAAAGCAGATTTTTGAAGAGAAGATAGCAAAGAGACTCAAGGATGAGCCTGAAGAAGCAGCAAAGATTAACTCTGTTTATCAGTTTGATGTCAGCGGACCTGATGGCGGAACCTGGGTTGTTAACCTAACTCAGTCTGGCATTGGTGTGACTTCTGGCGCGGATCCAGCTGCTCGTTGCACTATTTCAATAAGCGACGAGAATTTTATCAATATGCTTACCGGCAAATTGAACCCGCAAATGGCATTCATGAGCGGGAAACTAAAGATCAAAGGAGATATGAGCCTTGCAATGAAATTGCAACAGGTTCTCGGAAAGGTTTAAGGATACACTGTTATAGGGGGAGATAATGCCCCCTCTTTTTATTACTCTTAATTTAATGACTCCGCTGAAAAATATAGTTGTTCTTGATTTGACACGTCTACTGCCCGGGCCATTATGCACGCTTTTTCTTGCCGACCTCGGTGCTGAGGTTATCAAAATTGAGGATACTGGCACTGGCGATTATATACGGTGGCTTCCCCCGCTCCTTGACGACAACAGCGCTATTTATCATGCGCTGAACAGGAACAAGAAAAGTATTAAACTTGATCTGAAAAACGATGCCGGAAAAGAAATATTCAGGAGATTAGCTAAAAATTGTGATTTAGCAGTTGAGGGGTTCAGGCCTGGAACAATGGACAGACTCGGTGTTGGTTATGCCAGCCTTATGAAAGATAATCCGCGCCTTATCTACTGTGCTATAACTGGCTATGGTCAGGACGGGCCGTACCGGGACAGAGCAGGACATGATATTAACTACATATCCGTTGCCGGTTTGCTTGGCACAAACGGAGTAAATGGCGGAGCCCCGCATGTGCCTGGTGTTCCTATTGCGGACATAGGCGGTGGCGGATTGCTTGGCATGGTTACGATATTAACCGCGCTTTATCAGAGGGAAAAGACAGGAAAGGGGCAGTTTCTGGATGTTTCCATGATGGATGGATCAATCGTATTCCTCATGCACCATATTGCCGAGGTTTACGGCAGGGGCGCGCCCTTCAGGCGGGGAGGTGAGACCCTAACAGGCGGACTTGCCTGCTTTACTGTTTACAAAACGAAGGATGGGAAATTTATTTCTGTCGGCGCCCTTGAGCCCAAATTCTGGACAAACCTTCTTAGTCTCCTTGGCAGGGAGGATCTTCTCAACAAGCAGTTTATTTATGATGAACAACCATTTGTAAAGAAGGAACTCCAGGAAATATTTTCCCAAAAAACGAGAAATGAGTGGATAGAATTGTTTGGGGATAAGGATGTATGCTGCGAACCCGTTTATGAACTGGATGAAATTGAGAATGATCCCCATGTCCGGCATCGCGGTATTATCAAAAAAATCAGGCTTAAAAACGGCAGTGAATCCGTGCAGGTAAGGACACCTGTGCGGGGAACTGGCATTGCTGAAGCCAGGTATAATCCCGCTCCGGCGCATGGCGAGCATACAGAGGAAATTCTCAAGAGGATAGGGTATAATGAGAATGATATAGCCGGGTTTAGAGAAAAAGGGATTATTTAAATGATACTTGATAAATTCAGGCTGGATGGGAAGAACGCCATAATTACAGGTGGAAACAGTGGAATTGGAAGAAGCATTGCTATTGCTCTGGCCGAAGCAGGAGCAAATGTGGTTATTGCAGCGAGAAATGAGGCAAAGACCATGGCTGTTGTAAAGGAGATAGAGTCGCTCGGAAGGGAAGCACTGGGGATTAAAACCGATATTAGCCTGGAAGGCGATGTAAAAAATATGATTGAGGTTAGCATAAAAAATTTTGACAGGATTCATATTATTGTTAATTCCTCCGGTGTTTTCACAACTCTTCCAGCCTCGGAGATGACCGCAGGGGAATGGGACAGGGTGATGGGAGTGAATCTGAAAGGGCTTTTTTTCTGCTGCAGGGATATAGGAAAACATATGATCGCATGCGGAGGAGGGAAAATTATCAATATAAGCTCTGTCCTTGGTTTTATCGGGACATCATTCGTCCTGCCCTACAGTGCATCAAAGGGGGGTATTGTGCAGATGACCAAGTGCCTGGCCATTGAATGGGCAAGGTTCAATGTATATGTAAATGCAATAGCTCCTGGCTGGGTGGAAACCGAGATGAGCGAAGTTGCGAAGAGCAACGAGTCCTTCTTCAATAAGACCATCCGTGCCATTCCGCTGAGACGGTGGGGGCAACCTGACGAGATGGCAGGAATGGCCATCTATCTTGCATCCGATGCATCCAGTTATGTGACTGGACAGACATTTTTGGTGGACGGAGGAATTACCATCTTATAAAGGTGGTTTAAGGGGATAATAAATTTCCGTGGACGAACATAAAAAAAATTGGTTTCTTGATATTGTTTATTCAGTTACAGGCGGGGTTTTTGTATTTTTCGGCGTTCTTTTGGGCATAAAGTATTCGTTGTTGGTCAGTCTTGCATATGGAGTTGGATTCTTTTCATGGTGTCTGGCTTTTTTAAGAATATTGAAATGGTTCAACGAAAAGGAAAAAAATGGGAATAAAGATAAACTGGAAGGAAATAGTTGACGAAGCGGCAAATCTTCTCTCCCAGTATATTCAAATTAACACCACAAATCCACCGGGCAATGAAGAAGAAGCAGTGGAATTCCTTGCCGGAATTTTGAAAAACGAGGGATTTCAGCCAGAGATTCTTGGTTCCGGAAACCAGCGTTCAAACATTCTGTGCAAAATAAGGGGGAGCACTTCGGCCAGTCCGCTCCTGCTTCTTAGCCACATTGATGTTGTGGGGGCGGTCGGAAGAGACTGGGAAATTCCGCCATTCTCCGGTGCAATCAGAAATGGCTATGTCTGGGGCAGGGGGGCTATTGACTGCAAGGGACTCGGGATAATGGAACTGATGTCATTGTTGATGCTCCGGAGAATGGGGATAACGCCAAAAAGAGACCTAATACTACTTGCTGTCGCAGATGAGGAATCTGGCGGAGAGTCCGGAGCGAAATGGATTACTGAAAACCACTGGGATAAGATTTCCGCTGGCTTTGTTTTAAATGAGGGCGGAGAAGGTATTTCAGGGATGTTTGGAAAAGATATAATGAAACTCTGTTTTGGCGAAAAAGGCCCATTATGGCTAAAATTGAAGGCAAAGGGTAAATCCGGACATGGTTCAATTCCGATCCAGGAAAATCCTAATGACAAGATCGTTGCCGCCCTCGCAAGCATTGCATCGCATGAAACAGCAGTGAACCTTCTTCCGGAGATCAAATCTTTTCTCCGCGGATTAGGCAGATCTATGGGGCTGCCGTTATCCATTTTTGCGCCCTTTGCGGCTAATAACTTTGTTTTAAATCTTTTCAGAAAGAAATTGAAAGGCATAAAAGATCTGAATCCGATTTTGAGAAATACAATCTCAATAACCAACATAAAATCTGGATTCAAGGAGAATGTAATACCGTCAGAGGCCGAAGCCGTTCTGGATTGCAGGTTATTGCCGGGGCAGGATAAAGGTGAATTTTTAAACGAATTGAAGGGCATTATAGGGAATCCGGAAATTGAGATTGAGGTGTTGCAATCTCACCCCGCAAGTCAATCGTCAGCAGCAAATGAGTTTATGGATGTGTTGAAAAGAGTGGTTCAGCAGAATAATCCCGGCGCTTTGTTTTTCCCTCTGCTCTCGCCCGGATTTACGGATTCCAGATTCTTCCGTGAAAGGGGCGCAGTTTCTTATGGTTTTATTCCCTGTCTCTTTACCCGGGAGGAGATAGACACAATACATGGGATCAATGAGAGGATTTCCTTCAGATGCCTGGGGGATGGCATAAGGAACATATTTGATTTATGCAGGGAGTTTTAAGGTAAAAGGCGCCATTTTAGCTTATTTGGTTTAACATCTAAGGGTACGCATTTGACAGAATTATTGTGCAGGATTATACTTTTAGTAAGGGGATTATTGGATAAGATTTTAAAATCTGCAAATTTGATCAGATTCCCCCTTGTTGGTGGGACTGGTATCCAATCAAGGGATGGTTATTTTTCCACTTTTGATGGCGTAAGGCTTTTTTATCGTGAGTGGCATACCGAAAATACGGTTTGCAATCTGCTCATTGTCCATGGTCTTGGTGAGCACAGCGGAAGATACAATCAGTTGGCAGAGGATTTTTTGAGGGAAGGAGTCAGTTCCATTGCCTTTGACCTTAGGGGTCATGGAAAATCTGAGGGGAAGAGAGGACACATCATGAATTTTAACGAATATATATACGACTTGGATAATTTTAAGGAAATGCTTTTAAAAAGGATAAACAAACCGCTGTTTCTGCTCGGGCACAGCATGGGTGGTCTTATTGCAATGAGTTATGCGATAAAGAATTCGCAGGGGCTTTCCGGGTTAATTACCTCTTCTCCGCTTTTTAAAATACGCGTTAAAGTGCCTGCATGGAAAGCCTTTATCGGAAGGACTGTTTCGCGTTTAATTCCGGCTCTTAGTATGAATAACGAACTTAATGCTAACATGCTCTCCCATAATACTGACGTAGTCAAAGCATATCTCGGCGATCCGCTCGTCCACGCAAAAGTGAGTTCCAGGTGGTTTACCGAGGTGACGCAAACAATGGAAGATACGCTAAATATTGCGGACAGGTTAAACATTCCCATCCTGATGCTTCACGCCGGTGCTGACAGATTAGCCGATCCAGTTGGCAGCAAGGAAATATTTGGCAGGCTCAGAGTTGAAAGCAAGGCGCTGAAGATTTATGACGGATTTTACCATGAAATATACAATGAGGTAAACAGGGAAGAACCGATCAGAGACACTATTGAATGGTTGCGAAAAAGATTAGCCACCCTTTCTGCGGATTAACTGATCCACGGATTAAAATTCTCCAGACCCTTGAGCAATACGGAATAAAGCCGGGGCTTGACCGGATTAAGAAGTGCCTTGCGGCGCTGGGAAACCCTCAAAGCAGATATCCTTCAATTATCGTAGGAGGCACCAACGGCAAGGGTTCTGTAGCAAGCATGATTCATTCAATGCTTTACCATTCCGATTACAGAACAGGTCTTTATACCTCCCCTCATCTTGTAAGCCTGCGCGAAAGGTTTAAGATTGACAACCGCCTTATAGGAGAGAAAGAGATTAGGGATCTTGTTGGTTGGGTTTTAAAGAGGATCGGTAGAGATTTTATAATGGAAGAAGGCATAACATACTTTGAGTTTACAACAACAATGGCATTTAAATGGTTTGGGAGCGAGAGGATAGACGCTGCAGTTCTTGAGGTTGGGATGGGAGGCAGACTTGATGCAACAAATATAGTTCCTGCAATAATTTCGGTGATAACCACCGTGGGCATGGATCATACAGCACATCTTGGGAATACAGTAGAAAAGATTGCGGTGGAGAAGGGCGGGATAATTAAAGATGGCGGCATTTTGGTAACCGGGTGTGATGGTCAGGGATTAAAAATTTTAAAGGAAATTGCGGATAAAAAAGGTTCAGAGATTTTTATTTTAGGAAGGGATTTTTCTTACAAAGAAAAAAGAAAGGATTGTTTTGATTATAAAGGCTTACTGTTTAGTCTGGACAACATTCGTTTGAATCTTTCAGGAAGGCATCAGATAAGGAATGCCTGTCTTGCATTGGCATCTGCAGAAATTCTTTTAAAAAAGAATTTCAGAATCACCAGGGGTGCTGTCAGGGAAGGACTTAGAAAAACATGTTTACACGGAAGATTTGAAATTGTCCGCCGGAATCCAACGGTTGTGCTGGATAGCGCCCATAATCCCTCTGCCGCAGAGGCGCTTGTAACGTCCCTGCGGGAGCATTTCCCCGGCAGAAAAATCAGGTTTGTTTTTGGTGCAATGCGAGATAAGGATATTAGAGGCATACTTGAAGTTTTTGCCGAAGCAGGTAAGGAATTTTATCTGTGCGGTTTTTCTTCATTAAGAGCGGAGTATCCGGGTAATATACGAAGAATTTTAAATATGATAGGGGTAAAGTCGCGATGTTTTGATAATGTGAAGTCTGCATATGTCAGCGCAGTTAAGGATTCAAAAAAAGAGGATGTTATTTGTATTGCCGGCTCTCTGTACCTTGTGGGGGAATTCATCCGTATGGTATGCGTTCCCAGCAATTTACTTGACTCATTCTTAAGGGAATGAGATAATTGACTGAAAAGTCAATCTGTTATGCCTAAAAATGAGAGAAACAATGCCGTATTAATTGAGGCAAAACGAAGAAGGATTGCTGAGGCCGCCCTGCGGGTTTTTGCAAATAAGGGATACCATCCTGCAAGGATATCCGATATTGCAAATGAAGCGGGGGTAGCATATGGCCTTGTTTATCATTATTTTAAAAATAAAGAAGAGATCCTTAATTCAGTCTTTCAGGAAATGTGGGGGCATCTATCCTCCGCCATTGAGGGGATTGCTTCCGGGACCAAAACTTTTTATGAAAAACTTTATGATATTGTTTCGTTAATGATAGATGGTTACAAAAGAATGCCCGAGTTAATAGAGGTTCTCATAATCCAGTTTGCAAGAAGTCCAAAATTTACTGAACAGGCAAATCTCCGTATTTTCGAGAAAACGTTTAAGAACCTTGAAGGCATTATTCGTTTCCACCAGGGAAAAAGCGATGTCCGTAAGGATATAAACTCCAGGCTGCTAAGTTACATGTTTTTCGGAGCAATAGAAACAACCCTGACCGGGGTTGTTATGGGAACATTAAAAAAAGACAATGCTTCACTTGAAACCCTGAAGCGCAATATAGTTGATACGTTTATAAATGGAATACTTAATCAGGCAGTTCAACCTCTGCAAAAGCGTGAGAGATAACCTGCTCCCTTTTCTGATTATTTGCTGATATTTCAATTTTTATTCTTGTGCCTTCAATGGATACAATCCTGCCGGTGATAGTTATCATATCTTCAGGTCTGACCGGTTTAGAGAAACGGCCTTTGAGAGTTTTAATAGATCTTATATCGCCCGTCCAACTTGTTACTGCCATTGAGACCCATGCCATCGTGCATAACCCCTGCAAAATGTTTCCTTCCAGCCCCACATTTTTTGCAAATGCAGGGTCGATATGAATGGGATTAAAATCTCCGGATGCGCCTGCGTAGTAAATAGGGCGGTATTTGTCCACCTCTCTTGTTATTGAGAATTCATCGCCTAAACTTATGTCTCCAATCTTTTTCAGGGGCTATCTCCTCCTTACAACAAAGGTTGATATCCCCTTAGCGATGATAGCGGTATTCCGGAATGAGGTTGTTTCCAGCGTAAAAAACTGAAAGCCAGTTTTGGTATAAAAATCTATTATTTTACCTTCAGTGCTTATGACATCGCCTGGATATACGAGTTCAACAAAATCAAAAGACTGTTCCCTGTGAACAAACATGGCTAAGTTAAGGGCAAGGTCCGGATCCCGCAGGACCATCTCAACGATTTTCCATGTATAAACAACCGAAAAAAGCGGAGGGGCAACAATACTCTTGAATCCCGCTTTTATTGCCTCTTCATCTTTTAAGTAAATAGGATTAAGGTCGTTAACAGCCATAGCGTATTCCATGATTTTTTCCCTTCCCACCTCATATTTAACAGGCCCGTATATTTTTGAGATAATATTTTTGGTATCCATACAAACGCGCTCAATTGATTCTGAATTGTTCCATTTCTTTATCAAGAGAATTTGTCCTCTTTTCAAGGGAACTCATTATTGTATGCATTTCTGTTATAGATTGCAGGCTGTCCTGCATTATGTTCTGAATTTTTTTTAATGTTTCAAAAATGGACGAGCTTTCTGTCAATTGCACATTGGTTGATTGTGAAAATTTTTGATAAACTGTGCTTATTTCCTCTGTGACCCTTGAGACTTGTTTACTGTTGCGAACCTCTTCAGATGTGGATATATAAATGTCTTTTGCAAAGGAGTTTATTCTTTCAAGGTTGGTTGTGATGTATGATGTTCCCTGCACTTGCTCTGAGACCACCTTGGTAATCTTAAAGATGTTTTCTGAAATTCTGGCGGCAGTATCCGATATATTTATCGTAGTGTTTGCCTGTTCCTTTGTTATTTTTCCTACAATATTAATTGCATTCAGAACTTTCTGTGTGCTATCTGTTATCCGGGAAAGAGAAACGCTTGCTTCCTTTGCCAACCCCTCCCCGTTCTCCACGCTTAACTTTCCTTTCTCTACAGATTCCAGAGCTCTCTGGGTATCGTTTTGTGCCG
>DATBWZ010000124.1:0-4443 GCA_036514535.1 bacterium | reverse complement strand
GGGAAAGGCTTTTTGATACAATAACCATGTCGCTCCCTGCGATGATGCAGTTGACCGCTGCATCGGCAATTTTGTAATTGTTTGATATTGCACCCATGCAGAGATCGTCGGAAATTACAATGCCGGTGAATTTCAGTGTCTTTCTCAGGAGTTTGCCCGTTATTGTCTCCGACAGGGACGCGGGGTGCTCTTTATCAATTCCGGGAAATTTTATGTGAGCTGTCATTATTGAAAGCATACCGTTTTTTATGCAGTGAATGAAGGGTTTGAGTTCCACAGATGAAAGTCTTGCCAAGGAATGCGGAATTACCGGGAGCTCTTTATGAGAATCCTTGTTTGTGTGCCCGTGCCCCGGAAAGTGTTTGCCGCATGCTATTACCCCGTGGTCCTGCAGTCCTGCGACTATTGAAAGCCCGATTTTTGCTACCTTTATCGGGTCGTTACCGAAAGACCTGTCTCCAATAACTTTGTTATCCGGGGTTGTATTCAGATCAAGAACAGGTGCGAGATTCATATTGATTCCTACAGCATTGAGCTCCTTTCCAATAATCTTTGCCGTCTCATAAGAAATTTTCACAGAATTACCTTCCAGTGAAACGAGTTTTCCTATTGATAGCGGGGAAGGCAGGTGACTGAATGGCGCTTTAAACCTTTGAACCCTTCCGCCTTCCTGATCCACGGCGATAAGAATAGGAATGCCTTCGTAAATTGCCTGTATTTCAGATGTGAGATTTATAATTTGTTTAAGGGATTCATAATTTCTTTCAAAAAGTATAATGCCCCCAATGCAATTCTCTTTTATAAAAGATTTTTCTTCTGTTGCAAGGCTGCAACTCTCAATACCGATCATCATTAACTGGCCTATTTTTTCTTCTAATTTCATAATATTATTTAATTATATCCCTTATAATATTATTTTGTCCAAGAAAATATCCAGATTCTTCTGGCGTGTGCTGCAGACACATTCCAGGAATTGTCACCGTTTAGACCTAACCAGCAGCACATTGCACTTTGCTTTGCGGACAATCCTGTCAGCAGTGCTTCCAATAAGCATTTTCTGGAAGACGGTCAGCCCCCTTGTCCCAATTACTATAAGATCCACATTCTCCTTGTTTGCTATGTCTATTATTTCCAGATACGGCAGTCCTAATTTTACTTTTGTTTTTATCTCTATGTTCCCTGTATCAAATTTCTCAAGGAAATTCTGGAGTTCATCTTTTGTTTTTTTCTCTACCTCTTTGAAGTAATTTTTGTAGGTGGTGATTACTTGTTTTGACATCCAGATGGTTTGGGGGACGGCCGGTTTCTCAAATACGTGGAAAACGAGAATCTCCGCGCCAGAAATCTTCGCAAGTGCTATAGCATAATCCATGCTGATTTTTGAGTGCTTTGAGAAATCCACCGGAACAAGGATTTTTTTAGTAGAAAAAATATTGTTGTTGCTGTTAGTTTGAGCCATTTTTCGCCTCCTTACTATTATTTTTTTCGTCCATCTTCTCATCTTTTTCTGTTTTAGATTCTGCACCAATCATGCTGTTGTTTTCCGGATCCAATTCCATATTTTCTATGCCGTTTATCTTTTTGTCCATAAGTTCTTTTGCAAGATCCTCGTAGTCCTTAAGTGTAGGCAGATCCTTTATGTCCTTGAACCCGAACAGTTCAAGGAAATCCCTGGTTGTGCCGTATACAAGTGGCCTGCCAGGAACCTCAAGCTTTCCCATGATCTTTATCAATTTTCTTTCCAGGAGAGTTTTAATGACCCCTCCCGAATCAACGCCCCTTATTGACTCAATTTCTGTTCGCGTAACAGGCTGTTTATACGCGATGACTGCAAGGGTTTCAAGGGCGGGTCTCGTAAGTCTCGCAGGCTTTGTGTTTAGATATTTCCTGATCCAGTTTGCATATGTTTCCTTTGTGCGCAGCTGGAAGCCATTGGCTACCTTTTCAATGCAGAAACTCCTGTTCAATGAATTTAATTCAGCCACCAACTCCTCCAGCGCTCCTTCTATCTCTTTTCGGTTTGCACCATCAACGATGTTTTTTAATTCATCAATTGTAATGGGAGAGTCAGCTACAAATATAAGACTTTCAATAATACCTTTCAGATCATTGAGATCCATTTAATGCTCCTTCCTTAACTATGTCCGCCCCTTTTATTTTTTCGGTTGAGTATAACCAGATTGTCCCGAATTCCTCCAATTGTACAACCTTTAATAATTTTAACCTGATAAGTTCCAGGAGGGCAAGGAATGTTGCTATAATTTCCTGTAATTGTCCTGCATCCTGAAACAGGTCCATAAACCTTAATCTATCTGAATTTTTAAGCTTTTCAACCACTTCGTCAATCTTCTGTGCTACAGTTATTTTATCCCGGGAGATCTCCTGGACCATTTCAGACGGAAATTTCTCCAGGATTTTTTTAAATGCGTCCAGCAGCTCAAATATTGATACCTCTATAACTTCCTCAGAAGGCTCAGATCCTGCCGGAGCGCCCTTTCTTGTAAAGGTGTGCCAACCCAGTTGGCTTTTTTCGGAAAGGCGTTCGGCAGCGTCCTTGAACCTCTGGTATTCAAGCAGGCGCTGGACGAGTTCACTGCGTGGATCAGCAGTTTCCTCGGATTTTTCTTCTTCAACCGGGAGCAGTGTTTTGCTCTTGATCTCCATGAGCGATGCAGCCATTTTCAGAAATTCACCTGCTATGTCCAGGTTCAGGTTTTTCATAAGGTCAAGGTATTGCAGGTACTGTTCTGTAATGGTTGAAATGGGGATATCAAATATCTCAAAATGGTTTTTGCGGATCAAGTACAGAAGAAGGTCAATGGGTCCCTCAAATATTTCAAGCCTAACCCTGTATTCTCCCGTCATTTCAGCAGCCCCATTGCGTTTCTAACTTCCTCAAGTGTTTTTTGTGCAACCTCGTTTGCTTTTTTGCTGCCCCTTTCAAGCACATCCCAGACCATTCCTTCCTTCACGAGGGCATTGCGTTTTTCTCTGATTGGGTCCAGAAAATTATTAATTCTTGGGATTAGCCATCCCTTGCAGTCAAGACAGCCTATTCCTGCAGTCCGGCAGCCGGTCTCCACATTTTTTATTATTTCTTTTGTTGAATAAATGAGATGAAGATAATATACCGGGCATTTTGTCGGCTCACCCGGATCCTTTCTTGTTTTTCTTGCCGGGTCGGTCATCATGGGTTTTATTTTCTGTTCCACAACATCGGGTTCATCCGAGAGAAAGATTGCATTGTTATAACTTTTGCTCATCTTTCTTCCGTCTGTTCCGGGTATTCTCGGCGCTTCTGTCAGCATTGCCTGCGGTTCCGGAAATACATTTTTATAAAGGTTGTTAAATCTTCTTACTATTTCCCTTGAAAGTTCAAGGTGAGGAACCTGATCCTCTCCTATGGGAACCTTGTTTGCCTTGTAGATTATTATATCAGCGGTCTGAAGAACCGGGTAACCGAGAAAGCCATAATTGCTCAGATCCCTGCCATCAGCATTCTGCAGTTGTTCTTTGTATGCCGGATTTCTCTCAAGCCAGGCGATTGGTGTAATCATGGAAAGCAGAAGATGCAGTTCGGCGTGTGGTTTGACCCGGGACTGAATGAAGAGCGTACATCGTTCAGGGTCAAGTCCAGTCGCCATCCAGTCGTAGGCCATATCTTCAATGTTGTTTTTAAGGTTGCTCGTGTCGGTGTAATCCGTTGTAAGGGCATGCCAGTCTGCAACAAAAAAGAAGCACTGATGGTTTTCCATCAGTTTAAGCCAGTTTACGATTGCCCCGTGGTAATGCCCGATATGCAATTTGCCTGTCGGTCTCATTCCACTAAGGACAATTTGTTTCATATGATATTATCCTCCATAGAGTGCGGATCTATACAAATACATCAGGGTTGAAGATGGCATTCCTGTAATAATATTTGTAGCAATTTTTATAGGGATAAAAAGTATGTAGCTGAAAACCGGAACATTGACAACCCATTCAAAAGCAAAAACCATTATAAGAATTATCGGACCGTACCTTTCCAGCCATTCAATGTTATTGTGGTAGCGTGGCGGCAGGACCCATCTTAAGATTCTTGAGCCGTCAAGCGGGAAAATGGGCAGGAGGTTGAAGAAGCAGAGTGCGAGGTTGATCTGAAGGGCCAGAATAGAAAACGCAATCACGAATTGGCCAAAGGATGCACCCGGAACGCTGCCGATTGCAAAAAATATCCTGATTATTATGCCGAATATTACCGCCTGCAGAAGATTTGATCCTGGACCGGCAATGGCTACGATACCCATGTCCTTTGTGGGGTTGCGGAAGTTATATGGATTTACCGGGACGGGTTTTGCCCAGCCGAAGTGAGCAACAAAGAGCAGCAGTGTGCCGATCGGATCCAAATGAGCCAGTGGATTTAATGTAAGCCTGTTCATCTGCTTTGCGGTATTATCGCCCAGA
>DATBWZ010000123.1:0-10477 GCA_036514535.1 bacterium | reverse complement strand
GCCGCCGTGAAGCTTGCAAGGGAATGTGTTGAGGACGTGGAGTTTTCCGCCGAGGATGCCACAAGGAGCGATCGGGATTATCTCTGTAAGATTTTATCCGCGGTCATTGATGCTGGCGCCGCAACGATAAATATTCCGGATACGGTGGGATATACTGTTCCGTCTGAGTTTAGAAAACTGATTACCTATCTCAGGGAGAATATAAAAAATATCGGCAAGGCTACGATAAGCGTCCACTGCCACAATGATCTCGGTCTTGGCGTGGCAAATTCAATTGCTGCGATAGAAACAGGCGCGCGGCAGGTAGAGTGCACTGTTAATGGTATCGGGGAGCGGGCTGGCAACGCCTCCATGGAAGAGATCGTTATGGCCATTCATACCAGGAAGGATATTTTCCCGTTTAAGACGGGCATAATTACACAGCACATATTCCCCACGAGCAGGCTCCTCACACATATAACCGGTATCAGGGTTCAGCCCAACAAGGCAGTGGTTGGAGACAACGCATTTTCCCATGAAGCCGGAATACATCAGGATGGCATGCTTAAATATCCGCTTACATATGAGATAATGACACCGCAGTCAATTGGCCGACCATCCAGCATGCTTGTGCTGGGCAAGCACTCCGGGAGGCATGCCTTCAAGGACAGATTGACGCACCTTGGATACGAACTCAGCGAGGAGGACCTTAACCGCGCCTTTAACCAGTTTAAGGCTCTGGCAGACAAGAAGAAAGAAATCTACGATGAAGACATTGAAGCAATTGTTATAAATGAAAATTTGAGAATTCCGGACCGCATTAAACTTCTCTCTGTAAATGTTACCAGCGGGACAAACATGCCGGCATCAGCCACCCTGGAGCTGGAAATAGACGGAAATTCCATAAAAGCGGCTGAGATGGGAAATGGGCCTGTTGACGCAGTCTATAAAACGATTGCATCAATTACAAAGACCAAGTCAAGGTTGCTCAAGTTTTCTGTTAATGCTATAACAGGCGGAACAGAAGCGCTTGGAGAGGTTGCCGTCCATCTTGAGGAGGACGGCATCTCGGTTATAGGGCAGGGTGCGCATACGGATATTCTCGTCGCAAGCGCAAAGGCATACATTAATGCACTCAACAAACTGGAAAACAAAAAATCACAGAAGCAGAAAAAGACCGCACCGAGAGGGGTGTGAGTAGTAGGATGAAACGAATAAGCCGAAGCAAGGATAGTCATTCTCTATAGTTCACAACTTAATCAGCCGTTGAACCTCATTATAGATTTTCATGTTCTCTGCCTCATCCGAGAGTTTCATTGCCCATTTTTTAAGGTAATTTTTATCTAATCTGCCAGAATATCTTAGGGCAATATTTTCTGCATCCCAGAGGTCAATATGTCGTGCAGGGATAACCTTAAATAAAATCATGTCTTCCGGAGTTGGTAGAGGCGCAGCAATTCCATAAATTTTTACAAATTGTTTTCTTGAAAGAGCACTTTTTTCAAAATCAGTAGATAGTATTAAGAAATCAATATGAAATTCTCCGAATAAAATTTGAAATGTTCCGGTTTCGTTCACTCTTTTTATTATTTCTCGTTCATTAAATTTAAATCCCTCCCTCTTTACTTTCTTGAGAAAATCTTTTATTTCTGTCCTTTTGATAAAAAGGCAGATATCCACATCTTCTGTCATCCTTGGATTTCCGAGAACAGCGGCTGCAACTCCACCGATTACAAGGTAATCAAAATTATACTTTGTTAAAAAAGAGGAGGTTTTTTTAAATACTTCCGGAAGGGATGCCACTTTTCTTTCTCTTAAGAGTTATCTTTACGCCCAAAGGATAATCCTCTGTAAAATGGTCCTTGAATTCATTTAAGGATTCTCTTGAAGTAAGGTTTTCAAAGATTTTTACACTTTTTTCAAGAGACAAATTTTTCAAAAAATCCGTTTTGTCCTTTTCTAATTGCTGAAATTTTCTTTTATCAAAAAGTTTTTTCATCTTTTTATATAATATCATAATTTCATCATATTATCAATCTAAGAAAGAGGGGGTCTGATACAAAAATTAGTGTAAGAAAGAGGATTTTAGTGGTTTAAGAATGGGAGTTGCGGAATCGCTGGCGTTGCTTGATAAGAGCAGGGAAAAAAAGTGGTTGAATGATATAATCAAAATTTTTAGACGCAGACGTTTTGGAACAGAGAAAGGTTTTGAGTCAGATATAAAAAGAATCCTGATTCCAACTGCTGGTGGACCAAATGCGCGATTTGCTGTTGAACTTTCTGTAGAACTTGCCCGCTCAAATGATATTACAGTAACAGTTGTTTCTTTTGCAACAGGAAATTGGAGTCCAGTCGCTGAAAAATTTATTGAAGATACATTGAAAGATATAGATCTGAATTCGGTAAAATTGGAAAAGAAGATTCTGAGGGATGGCACGCTCCTTGAATCACTGCTCAACGAGGCAAAACAGAATAACCTTGTAATAATAGGTGCTTCCCGAAGAAGTCTTTATTATCAGATGAGAAAGGGCTCCCTGCCTGTTGAACTTGCAATTTTCTCAGATGTTCCTGTGCTTATTGTGAAGAAATTTGAAGGTGCTGTGAGGTCGTGGCTTAAAAGATTTCTGGGAATTTAGTAACGTTTTAATATTGTCCAATTCTCCTTGACTAAACTGCGTCCCTAACTTAAAATAAAATTTTTGCTATGCAGATGACAATTACAGAAAAAATACTGGCTGCTCATTGTGGAAAGAAATTTGTTGAGCCTGGGGAGTTTATTCTTGCTGATGTGGATGTCGCTCTTGCTAATGACATTACTGCTCCGCTTGGAATAAAGGAATTCAGGAAGGTAAAAAACGCTAGGGTATTTGACAAAACAAAGATCGTTCTTGTGCTGGACCACTTTGTTCCGAATAAGGATCTGCTTTCCGCGGAGCAGTCAAAATTTGTAAGGGAATTTGCAAAGGAGCAGAGCATCACGCATTTCTACGAAGGAAGCGATGGAGGAATTGAACATGCGCTTCTTGTGGAGAAGGGAATAGTTGTCCCCGGTGATGTGGTTATTGGCGCTGACAGCCATACCTGTACCTACGGGGCGCTGGGCGCATTCTCCACAGGGGTTGGGAGCACGGATTTCGCCGCGGCCATGCTTACCGGCAAGGTCTGGTTCAAGGTGCCGTCTGCGCTTAAGGTCGTTTTTAAGGGAAAGAGAAAAAAATGGGTCTACGGAAAGGATCTGATTCTCTCGTTGATCGGCAGGATCGGCGTTGATGGTGCACTTTACGAATCGCTGGAATTTACCGGCGATACAATAAAGGAACTTACAATGGCTGAAAGGCTTACTATAGCGAACATGGCAATAGAGGCAGGAGCCAAGAACGGCATCTTCCATGTGGATGATGCCGCAAAGAAATACATTAAAAACAGGGCTCTCAGGAAACCTGTAACATTAAAAAGCGACAGGGATGCAAAGTATTCTAATGTAGTGGAGATTGATGTTTCAAAGATATCTTCCCCTGTTGTTGCATTCCCGCATTTGCCTCAGAATGTAAAACCTGTAGACGAGGCAAAAAACATAGAGATACAACAGGTGGTCATAGGGTCGTGCACCAACGGATGGCTTGAAGACCTGAGGATTGCCGCAAGACTGCTTGACGGCCGGAAGGTAAAGAAGGGCATACGCTGCATAATTTTCCCGGCGACTTACAACATCTTTAAACGGGCGCTGAGGGAGGGACTGCTCAAGGTTTTTGCCGATGCGGGCGCAATTATTTCACCCCCGACCTGTGGTCCGTGTCTTGGCGGGCACATGGGCGTGCTTGCCGAAGGAGAGCGGGCGGTTTCCACCACGAACAGGAACTTTATCGGAAGGATGGGGCACACAAAGAGCGAGGTCTATCTTGCGAATCCGGCTGTGGCTGCTGCATCTGCTGTACTCGGAAGAATTGCAAGCCCGGAGGAGCTGGAATAACAATGTATGAAGTCTTCGGTGTAAACGGTGGAGGTGGCCGGAGTGGCCCCAATTGCCGCGAAGCATGCAACGGGCAGCGCAGTTCCTCCGAATGTGTAGTACACTGCCCCGGGAATTGATATAAATAATGGAAGAAAATCATGATAAGATTTGGAGGCAAACATTGAAATTCACTGGCAAGGTCTGGAAATTCGGTGACGACATTGACACTGATGTTATTATTCCTGCGCGGTTTCTCAGTTCCACTGACCCGGCATTTCTCGGGCAGCACTGCATGGAAGCAATTGATCCTGAGTTTTCAAAGAAGGTATCCAAAGGCGATATCATTGTTGCAGGTAAGAATTTCGGGTGCGGCTCTTCAAGGGAACATGCGCCAGTTGCAATAAAGGGCGCGGGCATCTCCTGTGTAATCGCCCGGGGCTTTGCCAGAATATTCTTCAGGAATGCCATAAACACCGGGCTTCCGGTGATTACGGCTCCGGAAGCAGCGGATATTGTTCAGGAAGGAGACAATCTTGAAGTTGATCCGGTCAAGGGAATTATTACCCTTTCCGGAAGAGCTAAGCAGTTCAGAATTTCTCCCTACCCTGAATTCATCCAGAAGATTATTGTGTCTGGCGGATTGATGAACTATATTATCAGCGGCAGGGAGTTTTAATATTGTGAGATTGCGAAAATGGGATGTTTGCTGTAATGTCTGGCAAGAGAAAGTTTAGAATAGTTGTTCTTCCCGGGGACGGCATAGGTCCTGAGGTTGTTTCTTCTGCGCTCTTGGTGTGCAATCTCGTTGCCGGGAAATTAAAGATTGTCATTGAATCTAAGGAGATGAAGGTCGGCGGAATCTCCATTGACGAAACCGGCCAGCCTATTACCGAAGAGGTGCTCAAAGAGGCGAAGAAGGCGAATGCTGTTTTGCTTGGCGCTGTTGGCGGGCCAAAATGGGAGAAATTAGAGCACTCAAAAAAGCCGGAGCAGGGGCTGCTTGCGTTGAGAAAGGGGCTTAAACTGTTCGCTAATCTCAGACCTGTCAAGGCTGTTGAAAGCCTGATAAATTCCTCTTCTATTAAACCTGAAGTAGTGAGAAACACCGATCTTGTTGTGGTAAGAGAACTTACAGGAGGGATTTATTTCGGAAAGCCAAGAGGGATAAAAAAGTGTGCCGGAGGCATGAAAGGCGTCAACACCGAGGTTTATACAGAGGGTGAAATAGAAAGGATCGCGCGGGTTGCCTTTGACATTGCGATGAAGAGAAGGAAAAAGGTTACCTCAGTGGATAAGGCGAATGTCCTTGAATCATCACAGTTGTGGCGTGACGTAGTAAACCGGGTGCATAAGGATTTTCCGGACATTGAGGTAAACCACATGTATGTGGATAATTGCGCTATGCAATTGATCAGACATCCAGGACAGTTTGATGTTATTCTTACTAACAATCTTTTTGGGGATATATTGAGCGACGAGGCTGCGATGCTTTCGGGTTCCATAGGAATGCTTCCTTCTGCAAGCATCGGGAACAGGAATGGTCTCTATGAACCGATCCACGGAAGCGCTCCTGATATTGCAGGCAGGGACATTGCTAATCCCCTTGCTACAATCCTTTCGGTTGCTATGATGTTCAGGTATTCTCTTAACCGTCCGGACGGCGCCGATGCGATTGAAAAGGCAGTGGCAAATGTCCTTGAAAAGGGGTACCGGACGTCGGATATAGCCATGGACGGTACTAAAAATGTCGGGACAAGGGAAATGGCAGAGGCTGTGATGGCGGAATTGAATTCGCTTGTTTCTCCTTGACGGATGTTGGGCAAAATGATATTTTGTTTAAGGGTGTTAAAAAAACTTATATATTTAATTGGGATATTATTCTCTCCGGTTCTTTCTATCGCTGCTGTTCCACAGTTTCTTGAATATCAGGTGCAGTGCGCTAATTCGTCCTGCTATGTTGATGGGAATATCTACATTGGGTCAGGCGGCGGGGCACAAGCAACATTCAAACCCGATCAGGATATTGATATTGAGATAAGGCTGGACAGCGATACAAGCACGCTCCGTTATCAGAAATCGGGATATTTTAAGAATAATGGACTGATATTAGTGTCTTTTTTTGCGGACACATTTAAGATACAGGAGGGAACTTATCCTCCGGATGTTGTAAATAACCCCTTGTCTCCGGACATAGGCACACAGTTTCTATTCATTATAAGAAATACATCCGCTGAAGGAGCGAGCAAATTTCAAACGGTTATACTTGATACGACTTCGCCCGATGCGCCTACAGGAGTTTCTGCTAATTCGGAAGATACTGCGGTGACAGTGCGCTGGACAAAGAGCGGTTCAACAGATATAAAGTATTACAATGTGTATTTCAGGAAAGAAACGGAAAGCAATTTTATCCTTTCGGGGAGCACGGTTTCAGAAAACGAGACATCCTTCAGGGTTACAGAACTGGAGAATAACATTGTTTATGAATTCGGGATTTCGGCTGTTGACAGGGTGCTTAATGAAGGAGCAATAAAGACAACCCAGGATGATGGTCAGCCTGTAAAGGCAACGCCCGCTGCTATTATAGGTTTGCATGGCCTCTCGCCGGATGAACAGGGGGGATGCTTTATAGCAACCGCTGTGTATAATGGATCAGCGGGTCCGGAGGTCTCAATTTTGAGGGAGTTCAGAGACAGGCATCTGATGAAAAATCCCCTTGGCAGAATGTTTGTGAAATTCTATTATGAATTCAGTCCAGGGGTTGCCATGTTTATAAAAAACCACGGTATAGTTAAACCTGTAGCAAGATTTATTCTTAACCCGATTGTGTTCATTGCTTTTATCGGGCTTAATTCAATCCCCGGAGCGGTAATTCTCGTTATTGCTGCAGTCTCATTGTTTTTTGTATTAATGAAAGAATTCAGGAGGAAACAATTATTAAAAAGTTCCTTATAGTATTCTTTTTATCCGGGGTTCTAACGCAGCTCTATGCTGAATCGCCCCAGAATTTCTCTTTTACATTCCATGCCGGACCGTATCTTCCTGAGAATATTTCGGGGTACTCTGCGATATATGGCAAGGCAAACAAACTGTTGTTTGAACTTGAGACGGAGTGGCAATTTTTAAGATTATTCGGAAAACTCGGGATTGGGGCAGGCATCGGGTATATGAGAGACGGCGGCTACGGAGTCTTTGCTTCTGATCAGACCCCTTCACAACTCCGTTTTTCGTTTCAGGTGATTCCCGCGCGGGCAACTCTATATTACAGAGCGGATTATTTCAAAAGCCAGTTCTTTGTGCCATTTGGCGAATTCGGATACGATTATTACTACTTCAACGAGAACAGCTCAGGCGGAGGACATTCTTTCAGCGGCGGCAGGGATGGCTACCATTATGGCGGCGGCTTGCAGTTTCTTCTGGATATTTTTGATAAGAAAAACGCCGGGTCAATGGACACTGATTACGGCGTAAACAATACCTTTCTTTCGCTTGAATACAGGATCTCAAAGGTGAACGATTTTGGCAAAGGGGTATGGGACTTTTCAAGCAAAACCTGGTTCGCCGGACTTATGTTTGAGTTTTAACAAATCGTCAGCCACATGGAAATAACCTCTCCGGATTTTATCCAAAACGCAGGAACAAATTGATTCAAGTAGGCGTCGGATATTAGGGGGTTTATCTATTATTAAGCAGGGATTTCCAGTATCCGGAATACTGTGAATCAGGAAAATTCTCCATGGCATTGTTTAATTCCAGAATTGCTTCTTTATCCTTTTGAAGCCTCAGCAGAATTTCTATTCTGCCTGCTGCAAGTTTATCCGGTTTGCTGACCGGAATTGAAAACAACCCCAGCAATAAAACGAAGATCAATATGCCAAGGCATGCGCGCAATATATGAATTTTATTGACAGGATATTTACAGGGAGACTTCGTTGCTATTATTCCTAAAACTATTACCCCGAGGGGGATCAGGATACTGGTAGTGCCGCTAAGGCCAAGATAGTTTCCAAAATTAGGCATCAATATCCCTTCCATAACCATTGGCAACGCAATCTCAAAGGCAGGGTTTCGGATGATATCCGGATAATATGGAAATTGTGCTGTGCATACAAGTATCAGGAAAATGGAAAATAGCCCAGTTATTGAGAAGATGCTTTTCATCAGGATATTTTCCTTATATCTTTCCAGAAAGATGCCAATTGGTATACACAAGAATGGCAGTGCAGGCACAAGATGCCTTGGTCCTACTGTCCAGCCTCCTGGCCAGTCAACAAAAGAACTGATTGCTATGATATATGCAGGGGGAATAAGCAACCCAGGCCACACCCAAGTAATCATTTTTCTTTTTTTAAAAATATGTATATACCCTGCGGTAGAAAAAACAAGAAAAGGTGAATAAAAGAGCAATCCCTTGGATGGACTGAAAAGGATGCTGGCTATAGAGCCCAGTTTTGGATAGATAAAACCGACAAAACCCTGTGAATGGTAAATCGCATGAAGCGCATCGGTTTTATGATGATAGCCAGTGCTGAATGGTGAACCGAAGCATGCGTAGTTGTAATACATCAGAATTGCTGTGGGTATCAAAATCCCTGTGCAGAAAAGCAGTGCGCATTTTATGCTTTTCAGCTGAAAATAACTGTAAAAGATAAGGATAAATACAATAAGGGCTACCGGGTATTCGCTCAGGATTGCAAAACCAGAAATAATTCCGCTCAGGAAGGTAAGCCCCGGCGAAATTTTACTCTCTGTTTTATAGAGCAAATAGAAGGATAACAGGCAAAGAAATGCTGCGAGTATGTGGCTCATGAACAGCGTGGAATATGTGAAGAGGTTTGTTCCAAGCACTAAAAACAGAGCATACAGTCCGCTGTTTTCTGAAGGAGCAAGGGAATTTAAAAGCCTGTTCAGTATCATAAAAATAAAGAGGGATGGTATTGACACACAGATAAATCTTAGTATGAACATAGTTGTTTTTAAGTCGGGATTTATTCCTGCTATGCTTGCGATGCCCTTTATCGCTAAATAAAAGGGCGCTGCTACGAATGACAACCCCGGTGCTTTGTCAGAGTAGTAGTGACCGTTATAGGAGGATTTATCCTGAGTGTCTCCCAGGGTTTTTATTGGTTTGTCAATTCTGAAACTTTTAAATTCCACTATTGAAATGGCGAGATATAGCCTGGACCACTCATTTGGGTTTTTGAACATTGGCGGGATCTGAGGGAAATAGATATAAAGAAACGCCAGTATCAGAAATGGAATTAACAAATTTCTTTTGCTCATGATGCCATTTATTCTACACCGGCAACTGCTGTTGTTCAAGCAGGAGCGCATTAGTGATTTTTTGGTTGAAAAATAAAATGAATCCACTTATGATTTTTAATCATATGTATTTCAGGATAAAAAACTCCGGCGCAATAATTGAATGTCTAAGCCTGTATGTCATTTCGCTGTTGTTTATAAAATTTTTAATGTCTGTGCAATTTTTTAGCAGATTTTTTGATATGTTGCTTCCCGCAACATTTTTGTATCTCTCTGTCTTAATGGTTATTGTATCCGGGAGGGATCACGGCGATTATGGATTTACTTTTAAGGGATGGCTGGGGGATTTGCTGTATGTTTTACTCTTTGTTCTGGTGTTTTTCCCAATTGTTTTTTTTGCTTATGCTGTTTACCGAAAGATTGTGCTGCCAGGCGCATTTCATTTATCTCTGCCGCATGGCATTACGGAATTTGCGTTTGTGCAGATACTTGTTGTGGGGCTTTCCGAAGAGGCTTTTTTCCGGGGGTATCTCCAGCAGCGCCTGAGCGAGGGGATATCCGGGAATGCGCTGTCAATCCCGTGGATTTCGCTGTCATGGGCAGTGATTGTTGCGAATGTGTTTTTTACGCTGGCGCATATTATAATCCTGGGTCAGGTATGGCGGATCAATGTTTTTCTGCCTGGGCTTGCTTTTGGCTGGCTAAGGGAGCGGAGAAAGAGCCTGATTGCTCCCATGCTCTTTCACGGGCTGAGCAATGTCTTCATGCTTGTGTTGGAATCAAGCTTTTAATCGGATAAGATTATTTTATCGCAAGCAGGGGCGAACCGTCGGCTCGGTTCCTGCTTAGGAAAATTTTAACAACAGACTGCTCATGGGCAATCTCTCCAAATATGTGAAATTACAACCCTGCCTGTTGCAGATCGTGCGTTTTTTAATTCCGCAGCGGTTTGTTGTTCATAAGCATATGCTGGATGCGCGCCTGGGTCTTTTCCTCGCCGCACAAACTTACAAACGTCTCGCGCTCAAGGTCAAGGAGATATTGCTCCGATACAAGAGTTCCGGGCGACACATTTCCTCCGGAGATCACATGGGCAATCTTTTTGCCAATATGCGCATCATATTCTGAGATGTTTCCTGCCTGGCTGAAGCCTCGGAGCGCAATATTTAGTGTTGCAATTCCCTCTCTTCCGGCAACCGGAATCTGTTCCATTCTCTGTGGCTTGAATCCACTTCTTACAAGTCCCAGGGCAACCTGTTTTGCATCATAAATTAGCGAATCGCGGTT